>CALQLF020000028.1 GCA_943331345.2 Candidatus Planktophila lacus
GCCGTTGAAGATTTCCAGACGGGCCGGTGTGGGTGTTTCGATGTCGATGATGGCATCGACATCGTTGGTGGACGTGCTGACGAAAGAACCGGCAGCATTGCTTGGTGTTGCCGATTCTGCCGTTAGTTCCGATGCTGGTTCCAGCAACAACTCCCCATGCTTCAGTACAGTGGCTTGCCAGCCCGGAACGATGACGGTGGTAGCGCCATCATCGGTAACAAGTGCGGGGCCGGCTACGACCGTTCCACAGACCAACGCTGCCCGATCCAGCACAGGTGTGTCATGCCACGCACCATCGAACCAGGCGCGTGTGGTGGTTGGCGCGAAAACTTCACGATCAAGGACAGGCGCCCCGGCCAGTACGCGGTCGGCATCGGCCACCGCTTCCACTTCCAGTGCATCGACGATGAGTCGCTCGGCCTGCAAATCTTCTGCTGCAGGCTGAAAACCATAGCGTTGCCGGTAGAGCGTTGCGAAGCGTTCTGCAAGCAGACGGCAGACCGTGGCGTTGTCGGGCGTCGTGGTGAGGGTTGCGTCGTGCGGTATGGACCCGACCACGGATCGCTTTTCTTCTGCCACCCACTCCACGGGTAGCGTAGCGTCCGTGCCCGGCAAGCGCAGCTGCAGATAGTGCGTCCAGCGCGTGTCCGGCCATGGCGCCTGCTGCAAGGGCGCGAATGCTTCTGCCAAACCGCCAGCGACCACGGCGGCGAGGTTGCGTCCTTCGCCACGCCGTACCACTTGCCTTCGCGGCGCCAAACCAATGCCAACGGCCGAGAGCACGGAGGCCAACGGATGAACCAACACGCGGCGCATGCCAAGCGCGGCGGCCACTTGGCAGGCATGTTGGCCGCCGGCACCACCGAAACACACCAGCGTGAACTGTTCCGGGTCGTGGCCCGCACGCAGTGCCACATGCCGCACGGCATTGGCCATGGCACCCACGGCTACGGCCAGAAAGTCCTCGGCGAGTTGCGCGGTGTGGTTGGTGTCGGCCTCACTCGCGTGGGCAGTGGCATTTTCGCAGGCCGTGTTTGCTACCACTGCGGCGGCCAGTTCCACGAACGCTTCGCGTACTGCTGCGACATCCAGCCCTTCATTGGCCGCTGGGCCGAACACCTGCGGGAAACGCTCGGGCAACAACCGGCCCAACAGCACGTTGGCGTCGGTGATGGCGAGTGGCCCGCCACGGCGATAACAGCGCGGGCCGGGGTGTGCGCCTGCGGAGGCGGGTCCCGCCGTCAAACGGCCATCGGTGTGCTGCAATACGCTGCCACCGCCGGCAGCCACGGTGTGGATGTCGAGCATGGGCACTTGCAGGGTCAAGCCCGCCAGCCTGTTCACCGGCCGTCGCGGCAGGTTGCCATCAATGAGCGCGACATCGGTGCTGGTGCCGCCCATGTCGAAACCGATGAGTTGCTCGTAACCGGCAGCGCGGCCGACGCCTTGCAGGCCGACCAAGCCACCGGCCGGCCCTGACAGCAAAGCATCTACACCGCGAAACCCGGCGGCGTCTGTGAGGCCGCCATGGCTTTGCATAAAGGCCACTTCGCGCGGGGCAAGTGGCGCGACGCGTTCGCTGAAGCCCTGGATATAACGCTGGAGCACGGGCGTGAGATAGGCATCTGCCAATGTGGTGTCAGCGCGTGGCACCCAACGTGGCAGTGGCGATACTTGGTGCGAGCAGAACACTTGCGTGAAGCCCGCCGCTCGCGCCGCCGCCGCGGCCAGCAGTTCGTGGCTTGGATGCGCCCAACCGTGCAGCAGACAGATGGCGACCGCTTCGCAGCCTTCTGTACGCGCGGCCGTCAACGCGGTTTGCAGGGAATGGCTCGCCGGGGCGTCGAGTGGCACGAGCACGCTGCCGTCGTGCGTCACGCGCTCTGCCACTTCGATGACACACGCGAACAGGGGCGCCGGCCGGCGCAGTTCGCGATGGAACAGTTGTGGTCGGTCTTGTTGACGAATCACCGGCAGGTCGGCGAAGCCGGCCGTTACCACTAGCGCTACTTTGGCGCCAGCCTGTTCGAGCAAAGCATTGGTCGCCACCGTAGTGCCAAGGCGAATTTCAGCGACGGCATCGCCGGGCGAGCCATGGCGTTGCAGGAGGCGGTTCACGCCTTCACTGGCGGCGTCCACATACTGCTCCGGGTTCACGGAGAGCAGCTTGTCCGTATGCCAGTGGCCCGCTGGCGACACCGCGACGATATCGGTGAACGTGCCGCCGCGGTCGATCCAGAAGCACCAGCCTTGGCGATGGCTGCTCCGCTCTGGCGTCGGTGGTGTGGTGGATGGCGTGTGCACGGTGCCTGCGAGTTTAACGGTTCGGCGCCAGCAGCGAAGCGCGGTCCATGGTTGGCTTCGTACTCGCAGTAAACTGCTCTCCATGGAAGCCTTGCAGCGCATCTACGCCGCCATTGCCGCTATCCCGCATGGGGAAGTGGCCACCTATGGCGGCATTGCGGCCCGTGCGGGCATGCCTGGCGGAGCGCGCCGGGTAGCCCGGGCTTTGGCGGAGGCGCCAAGATCCTTGCGCCTGCCATGGCACCGCGTGGTCGCGGCGGGTGGGCGCATTGCTCTGCCTGCGGGCAGCGAAGCTCATGCCGAGCAAGTAAAGAGGCTCGAGCGCGAGGGGCATGTGGTGCGCAATAACCGCGTGGCCTTGCCGGTGCTGAAAGAAGAAGGCGAACTGGACGTGCTGTTGTGGGCGCCGGTGGCTACGCGAGCCGCGCTCCGCGCGCGGCAAAGGCCGGCAAAAGCTCGACGCCAGCCAGCAACGAGGAGCTAATGTTGGAGACGGACACTATCCCGGTGCACGCCGGGCCGCCCTATGGCACGAAGCAGGTGGTATTCAGTCACGGCAAGGAAAGCGGGCCTTGGGGTTCGAAGATTCGCGCCTTGGCAGCGGTAGCCACGGCCGCTGGATGGGCGGTGGATTCCATCGACTACCAAGGCATGGCCGACCCGGCGGCGCGTGTGGCGAAGCTGGTGGCCGTTGGGCGTTCAGCCGCTGGCCCACTCGTGTTGGTGGGGAGCAGTCTAGGCGGGCATGTGTGCACTGCGGCGGCGCTGCAATTGCCGGTGCGCGGTCTGTTTCTACTGGCGCCAGCGTTTTTCATGCCGGGCTTCGAGGCGCTGACGCCGGCCGTGCCGGCGTGCCCCGTGGAGATTGTTCATGGCTGGCACGACGACATCGTGCCGGTGGAAAACACCCTGCGTTGGGCGCGTCCGAGTGCGGCACGCGTTCATTTGCTCGATACCGAACACCGCATGCACGCGGTCATTCCGGAACTGGGGCAGTTGTTCGCGCTATTCCTCGCGCGCGTGGCGGGTTAGTACTTTCGCGCAATAGCGCGGGCAGCCAACCGGTCCACCAAGCCCGGCGCCACCAGGCGCACCCAGCGGCCCAAGCGCCCACGGAGCGAGCCTAACCACAACCGTTCGCGTTGGTAGGTGGCGTTCACCAGTGCGGCGGCGCAGGTTTCTGCGGTCATGATGCGGTCGCGTTGCATGGGGCTGGCGCCCAGTGCCTTGCCATCCGCGCCGATGGCGCGCGCGTGAATCTGTGACACGACGAAGTCGGGCGCGATGAGCGTGACCGAGACGCCGTGCGGCGCTTCCTCGATGCGGAGCGAATCGAAGAAGCCGAACATGGCGTGTTTGCTGGCTGCATAGCCGGAGCGTTCCGGAACCCCGGTGAGTCCCGCGAGGCTGGCGACGGCCACCAAGCGCCCGCGCGAACGCCGCAAGTGGGGCAGGGCAGCGGCTGCCAACCATGCGGCGCCGAGATAGTTCACGCGCATAAGGCGTTCCAATACACCTAAGTCCTCGAGTGCATCGAGCCGCGTCCACATCGTCATACCAGCATTGGCGACTACCACGTCGAGACCGCCAAAGCGCTCCACACTCGCGGCTACCAGTGCTTTCACGGCGGCTTCATCGCCGACGTCGGTGGGGTGGCACAGCACTTGCGTCCCTGGCTGGGCGGCCGTGCACTGAGCCGCCACGGCCTCCAGGCGCTCGGCAGAACGCGCCGCCAGCACCAGATGCGCTCCCTCTTGAGCAAAGGCCACGGCTGCGGCGGCACCGATGCCTTCGCTGGCACCCGTGATGAGCACTACCTGATCTGAAAACCGCTGCGGCATGGCGAAACTCCCCTTGGAGAGAGCGACTTTGCACTTCTGCGCTGCACGAGGCAAGGCGGCGCACGGTACACTTGCGGGATGGAGTCTGGTCCAGAGCCACAGCCCGCAGCGGCCCGGTCTAACCCTTCGGCGGGTGGCTGGATGGTGTACATCATCGAAAGCGAGCAGGGCTTGCTTTATACGGGCATTACCACCGAACCCGAACGGCGCTTCCGCGAGCACGCCAGTGGCAAGGGTGCGCGTTGGTTTCGCGGGCGCACGCCGCAGCGGTTCGTGTATCTGGAAGCCTGTGCCGACCGGGCTGCCGCCTCGCGGCGGGAGGCAGCCATCAAACGCTTGCCGCGGGCTGCCAAGTTGGCGCTGGTGGCCGCGGCGGTAGTGGAGGGTCCAGCATGAAAACCTGGTTCGGTCTCGACCGCGTCTTCTTGACGATTGCGGCGCGCGTTGCCGCGCTCGTGGTGGTCCCCAAGGTATTGCCGGTCGACGAGGCCGAGCAACTGCGCGGCCGTGGCCGACGCGTGTTCTACGTGCTTGAAGAGCGCACGCTCTCCGACCAGTTGGCGCTCATCCTCGCCTGCCGGCAGTTGGGGTTGCCTTCCCCGGCGCGGCGCATGCTGGTGGGTGGGCAAGTGGAACGTCACGCCATGGTGTTCATGGGCCGCTCACGCGGTTGGTTCCGCACCCGTGCGGACCGTCGTTTGCCGGTGCGGTTGCAGCGCTTGGTGGATGCAACCCTTGCCGCGGGTGACCGCGACATCGACCTTATTCCCGTCGCCGTGTTCTGGGGACGTGCACCCCAGCGTGAACCGGCGTGGTGGCGAACGCTGTTCGCCGAAGGTTGGTCGTTTGCCGGCCGCTTCCGTCGCTTTCTCGCCATGTTGGTGAACGGCCGAGCGACGGCGGTACATTTCGGCGAGCCCTTGCCGCTGGAGGCAGAGCTTGGCGAAGCGGGCGATGCCGGACGCGTTGCGCGTCGCTTGGCGCGCTTGGCCCGTTCGCAGTTGCGTCAGCAACGAGCGGCCACGCTAGGGCCGGACCTCTCGCACCAACGCACAGTCATCCGCGAGGTGCTGCGTTCGCGGGCCGTGCGCGCGGCAGTGGCTGCCGAAGCACGCTCCAAGAACCTCACGCGTCGGCAGGCGCTGCTACAAGCCCGCGGCATGGCGAACGAGATCGCCGCCAACTATTCGCATCGCTTCGTGTCCATCATGTACCGCTTGCTCACGCGGCTGTGGAACCGCCTCTATGACGGCGTGGATGTGTTTCATGCGGAGCGATTGAACTTGGCGGCCAGCGGCGCGCAGGTGGTTTATGTGCCCTGCCATCGCAGCCACATGGATTACCTACTTCTCAGCTATGTCATTTATCACCGTGGGCATGCCGTGCCCCACGTGGCTGCCGGCGTGAACCTGAACATGCCCATCATCGGGCGGTTCCTGCGCATGGGCGGCGGATTCTTCCTGCGGCGCAGCTTTAAGGGCAGTGCGGTCTACCCGGCGGTATTCACGAAGTATCTCGCCGTGATGATGTCGCGCGGTCATTCCATCGAATACTTCATCGAGGGCGGGCGCAGTCGTACGGGCCGCTTGCTGGAGCCGAAGACGGGCATGCTGTCCATGACGGTACGGGCCTTTCTGCGTGACCCACGACGTCCAGTGGTGTTCGTGCCGGTGTACTTCGGTTACGAGCGCTTGATGGAAGGCCAAACCTACCTCGGCGAACTCTCCGGCAAGGCCAAGAAAAGTGAATCGATGGGCGACTTGCTGCGTATCCTGCCGCGCCTGCGTGAGCGCTATGGCCGTGTGCAGGTGAGCTTCGGGGAGCCACTGGACTTGGCCACGCTCGTGCGGGCCCATGCACCCGAATGGCGGGAATACCCGACGCGTGATGAGGCCCGCCCGCCTTGGCTGGCAGGTGTCATCGACGATCTGGCCAACACCATCATGCGGCGCATCAATGCCGCGGCAGCGGTCACGCCCACCAACCTGCTGGCTACGGTGCTGTTGTCGATGCCGCGGCAGGCGCTCCCCGAAACCGACTTGGTGCGTCAACTCGAGCTCTACCAGAAGCTGTTAGGCGCGGCGCCCTACGGCCCTGATAGCAATTGCACGGTATTGGATGGGGCTGGCATCGTGGCTCACGGTGAAGCCATGGGCATGCTGGAACGGCGGCAGCACCCCTTAGGTGACATCCTGCGGATGCGCGAAGAGCAGGCTGTGCTGGCCACCTATGCGCGCAATAACACGCTGCACCTTCTAGCCATGCCATCGTTCCTCGCCTGTGCCTTTCTGAATAACCCGGCCATGCCGGAGGCGGATTTGCAGCGGTTGGCGTGGCGCATCTACCCCTACGCGGCACAGGAATTGTTCCTGCACTTCACCGAAGTGCGCTTGCCGCAAGTGGTGGAGCAGTGCTTGGCTGCCTTCGCGCAACTGGGCTTGTTACATCGCGAGGAAACCACCGACGGCGTTGTGTGGCGTCGCGCACCGACGGGAACGGCTGAAGCGGTGCAGCTTTCCATTCTCGCTCACACCACCATCAGCACCGTGGAACGTTTCTACCTTGCGCTTGCACTGCTCATGAAAGCCGGCTCCGGTGAACTGTCGCAGGACGCACTTGAGATGCAGTGCGTTCATCAGGCCAGTCGCATGAGCGTGCTTTACGGGCTCGATTCCCCTGATTTTTTCGACCGTGCCATGTTCCGCTCTTTCCTCGACTTGCTGCGTGAACGCGAAATTTTGCACGTGGATGCGCGCGGCAAGCTCACTTTCGATGAAGTGCTGGGACCCATCATCGACGATGCGCAACGGGTGCTTTCTGAACAGATACGCCACAGCGTGCTGCAAGTGACCCATGGCTGATAGTCGTTGTTGGCGCTCGCCTCTTTCGGCGGCGGGGCTTTGGATAGTGGCTTCCAGTCTGCTGACGGCACCGGCTTGGTCGCAAGCGCCGGTGGGGACAGCATCCGCGCCACTGGTTACCCCCGTGTCGCCGACAGCGCCCTCTGCCGCCGTGCAGTCGGCGAAACCGACTGCGGTCGACGGCCGCTTTCTCGCGGAATACGGCCCCGTGACGAACGAAGACTACGTGCGGTACGAAGAAGTCTTGCGCGCGGATCGTGTGCTGGAAAACGTCACAGCATCCCTGACGCATTCGCTGCGGTTACCGCAAGACATTACGGTGCGCGTGGAGGAATGCGGGAGCAGCGACGCCGACTGGGACCCGGTCACGCGACGCGTACGCGTTTGCTATGAATTACTGCAGGCAGTGCTCGAGCTATCCGTGGCTGCGGCGGGCGAGGACGACGAGGCCCGCGCCGAGCGCTGGTTCTCGGGCATGACCACCTTCATCGTGTTCCATGAACTCGGCCATGCCTTGGTGGATGTCTTGCCGCTGCGCACCACGCTGGTTCCCGAAGTGGCCGCGGACCAGTTCGCACTCGTGGCCTTGGGCAGTGCCGTGGGTCAACCGCAAGAGGTGCTGGGAGCGCTCGAGTTCCTGCGCCATGCGGTGGGCAACGAGGCGGCCGAAGGCTTGGGGTTTCTCGAAAACCATGGCTATGACCGGGTGCGGGTAGACCGGTTAGCCTGTGGGTTCGCGGGCGCGTTGCCGGCGACCCAACCGTGGCTTGAGGAGTTGCACTTGTTGCCGGCGGCGGGCGCGGTGCACTGCGGAGAAGAGTTTGCGGCACTGGACCACCAGTGGGACCAGTGGCTCGCACCGTGGTTACGCACTCCGCCGGCACCAGCACCGGCGGCGGTACGTGAGCGTCAGTCGTCGTTGCCTGGTTTGGCCCGTAGTCGCTTGACGCCCTGACGTTGCTTCTTGCCTTCGACGCGTCGCAACTGCGAGGCGCGAGTGGGGCGCGTGGCCTTGCGGGGGCGCGGTGCGGTACGCGCCTGCACAATCAGTTCAGCAAGTCGATCGAAGGCGTCGCGGCGGTTGCCTTCCTGCGTGCGCAAGCGATGCGCAGTCAGCACCAGCCAGCCATCCTGCGCCAGACGTCGCCCGGCAAGCACCGCCAGGCGCCGGCGCCCGGCGTCATCGAGCAGCGACGTGGTGGCAGCAGCAAAGCGCAGTTGCAGCGCGCTGGCGACTTTGTTGACGTTTTGCCCGCCGGGACCCGGTGAGCGGATGAAGTGGAACTCGAGCTCGCTTTCCGGCACCCAGAGCCCTGGCGCTATCTCGATGCCTGCGCTCATGGGGCCGGCGGACGCTCGCCCCGCAAGGCGCCGAGGCCCAGCACACGCCCTTCAGCATCCACCAAGCGGATTTCCTGCTGTGCCACGGGGATGCGTAGACCGCGTTCCTTGAACAAGCGCCAGATGGCACGGTTCACTTCGCTACGCACGTTGTTCACGCCGTCCTGCGGGTCCGTAATCCAGAAGCGCAGTTCCATCTCGAAGCCCCAGTCGTGGAAACCCATCAGGCGCGTGACAGGCGCGGGTTCCGCGAGGATGCGCGCAATGCCCTTGGGGGCTTCGAGCAGTGTGGCCAAGGCCAGTTCCGGATCGCAGTCGAAGGCGACGCGGACGGGCAGCTTCAGGCGTACGCGCTTGTCGCTGTAGCTCCAGTTGATGACCTGGTTGGTGATGAGGTTCTGGTTGGGCACCAGCGTTTCCACGCCGTCGCGGTCGCGCACCACCACGTAACGGCCGCGCAGTTCCTGTACCCAGCCAAAGCCTTCGGTGTGCGTGCCCAGTGTGCCGGTGAAGCTGATGACGTCGCCGGGTTTGATGGACTTGTCCATGAGCAGCACGAAGCCGCTGACGAAGTTCGCGGCAATGGCCTGCAAGCCGAACCCGAGGCCGAGACCGATGGCGCCGGAGAATACGGTGAGCGCGGTGAGGTCGAGGCCCGAAGCGCTAAGACCCAGTAGACCGCCGAGCCCGATCAACATGGCAGTGGAGAACTTGGTGACGCCAATTCGCGTTGACTGAGCGAGGTCCGTCAGCCCGTGAACGCGCCGCTCCACTTGCCGCGCCACCCACACGCTGACCACCACGAAGGCAGAAACCGTGAACAGCGAACGCAGGACGGACCACAGGGTGATGTGGCGATCCGAGCCGGACAGCGGGATGCTGTCCAGGGCGCTGATGGAGGCTTCGAGCCAGCCCAGCAGGTGTAGGGCCACGAACACCCACAGCACCACGGCAAAACGGCTTTCCCAACGACTGAGGCGGGAGGCATGGCCGAAGGATAGCCCCAGCAGGAAAGTACCGATGCGGATGGCGAGTAGCGCGGCCAGCAGGGCGGCGGCCGGCGCCAGGACGGGCACATCGAGGCTGTTTGCCGTGACTATCGAGTTCGCCAGAACGACTAGTAGCAGCGGGATGCCGTAGGGCAGCACGACACCCAGCAACACGGTAACCAATACGGCGATGCGCGCTTCGCGTGTGGCCAAGCTGCCGATGGCGGTGCGCGGAGTGGCCTTCGGCGCTAACCAAGCCACCAGCAAGGCGAGCGCGAACGCACCGATTTCGGTGAGTACGGTGGGCGTGGTCAGTAGCGCCCAAGTGTCTTCGAAGGTGAGGGGCGTGGTCACGCGTTGAGGTCCGGAATTTGTTCGCTTTCGAGCCGGGCAATCTGGTCTTTCAGCATGAGCTTGCGCTTCTTCAGGCGGCGCAGCTGGATTTCGTCCGTGTACAAATCCATCTGCAGACGCGAGATGACATCGTCGAGGTCGCGGTGCTCGATGCGCAGCGAGCGCAAGCGCTCTAGTCGCTTGAGCAGTTCCACGTTGACCTTGTCGTTGTCTTCTTCGCTCATGCGCCGAGCGCTTCCTGCACGGCCGCCCAGCGTGCCCACACCGGTGCCACGGCCTCTGGCAGCTTAGCCAATCGACCCGGCAGATTCCACGGGAACGCCGGGTCGTGGAAATCCGAGCCGATGCTGCCGGCCAGGCCCGCGCGCAAAGCCAAGCCCGTGGCGGCTTCCACTTGCGCCGCCGCATGACCGCCTACGACCACTTCCAAGGCTGCACCGCCCGCGGCTTTGAACTCCTGCGTTAGACGCCGCCGCTGCCCCGAGGACAGCGTGTAGCGCAGTGGGTGCGCCAGAACGGGTGCCCCGCTGGCCGCCACGATGGCGGCGGTGATTTCTGCCAGCGGCGGCCAGCCCGCCGGGACGTAGGCGCGGCCTCGTTGGCCTAGCCAGCGGGTAAACGCGGCGTCGAGATCGGGCGCGGCGCCCAAGGCCACGAGGGCGCGGGCGAGGTGGGTGCGGGTGACACGGGCGAGCGCTGCGGGGCCTGCGTCGGGGCCACCAACGGCCTCTAGCGCCTGTTCTAGCGCCGCGGTTCCCGGTGCACCTGCGCGGTCGAGGCGCGCGGCAATGAGGGTGGCGCGCGCTGCACGGCAGCCAGCCAGCCGTTCCAGCATCGCCACTAGCGTGGGCTCTGCGGGCTGAATGCCCAAACCCACCACGTGAATGGTGCGTCCCAGCCACTCCGCCGACAGTTCGGTACCGGGCAGCAGATGCAGGCCATGTTCCGCCGCTGCCGTTGCCGCTTCAGGCAAGCCGGCGACCGTGTCGTGGTCCGTCAGGGCGAATACCTTCACGCCGCGCTGGGCCAGCAAGGCCACCAGTTCGCGGGGCGCCAGTCGGCCATCCGAAGCGGTGCTGTGCAGGTGTAGGTCGATGAGGGAGGCGAGCTTCAAGGGGCTGGCTTAATTCACGAGCGTCGGGCCCAGCCCGACGAATTCCACGCGGCGTCCGGAGACGATGACGAAGCCTTGCCGGCGCGTTTCTCCATCTTCGGAATAGTCGAACACATAAGTGCGCCGCAGGCCCATGCGGCCATCCCGTCCACGCTGCAGGCGCATTTGGCGAAACGCCACGGTGCCGTCCAGTAGCTGGGCGCCGCGTTCGGCGCAGGCCTCGACAGCGGCGACATTGGCCGCTTCGCGGGCGGCCATGGTGCTCTGCCAAAAGATGGCTAGAGCGAAGATGGCCACCAGCAGGTAAAGGAAACTCTCCATGCGCGGCATTAAACCACGCGGGCTATGATGCTCGCCCTCGTAAACGCTCCAAGTACGGAAAACCGCATGCCGAATTCGCCTACCGAAAACGGGGTTTGTTCGCCCGCGGTGCCCTGGGAGCGCATCGACACCGTGCTGCTCGACATGGACGGCACCTTGCTGGATTTGCGCTTCGATAATTGGTTCTGGCAAGACTATGTGCCAGGGCTGTGGGCCAAGCCGCGTGGCTTGACGCTGGCGCAAGCGCAGCACGAGTTGGCCCCGGTGTTTCAGGCCACCATGGGCACGCTGGCCTGGTACTGCATCGACCACTGGTCCGCCACGCTCGGCCTGGATATTCACGCCATCAAGGACACCGTCCGCGAGGAAGTGCGCTGGTTGCCGGGAGCGGAAAGCTTTCTGCAGGCCTTGCGCGCCGCTGGCAAACGCACGGTGCTTGTCACCAACGCGCACCCGGGCACGCTGGCGGTGAAGGAGCGGCAATTGGGCTTCTTGCATCGGCTCGATGCCGCGCACTCCACGCATGCTTTCGGCGCGCCGAAAGAAGACGCGCGCTTCTGGCCAGCGCTACAGGCAGCGGAGCCGTTCGACCCAGCGCGCACGCTGTTCGTGGACGACAGCCTGCCCATGCTGGTGGCGGCCACGGCGTTTGGTATTGCGGAAGTTCGCGCGGTGCGTTGCCCGGATTCAGGGCGGCCCGCGAAAGACACCGCGCACTGGCCCGCGGTGGATGGCGTGAAGGATTTGCAGGCGGGTCTCGGCGGCTGAAGATTGCCACCGCCGAGACTGCCGACAGGCTTTAGCTGAACATGACGCCTGCGGCGGCAGCGAGCAGCGTCAGGCCGCCCGCAATCCACCAGAACTTCGCCCCCAGCTTCGCCGAGACCGGCTGTTGGTCGCGCTGACGGTCACGACCACGGTTGCGGCCGCCACGACGACGACGACGCTTTTGGCCATCGGCGCGCTCGCCGGTATTCGTGGTGCCATCGGCATTCGGGGCGTCGCCTGCACCAGCAGGCTGGCCTTCCGGACGCGGGCCACGCTGCCCACCTTCCGGACGCGGGCCACGGCCACCACCACGGTTGTCGGGGCGTGGGCCACGGTCCTGACGCGGACCGCGTTGGCCCTCGCTGCGCGGCTGACTTTCGCTGCGCGGCTGGCTTTCGCTGCGCGGGGCAGCGCCTTCCACAACGCCGGCCGGCGCTTCCGCGCTGCCTGCCTCGGCGGCGGGAGCGTCTTCGCGACGCGGACGATCGCTGCGCGGCGCGCCACGGCCACCAGCATCGCGGCTACCGCCGCTGCGGCCACCGTCGCGACCACCACCCGAGCCACCTGGGCCACCACGGCCACGCGGACCGCCACGGCCACCGCCGGCGTATTCACGTTCCGGAGCGCGGCCCGGGGCAATGACGGGCACAACCAATTCTGGTTCGACGCGTTCCACCTTGATCTTGAAGCCGATGTAGGCCTCGATCTCCGGCAGCACCGCCACGTAGTCTTCGCAGCCGAAGCTGATGGCATCGCCTTCCGCGCCGGCACGCGCGGTGCGGCCGATGCGGTGGACATAGTCTTCCGGGTCGTTCGGCAGGTCGTAGTTGAACACGTGGCTGACATCGGGGATGTGCAGGCCGCGTGCGGCAACGTCGGTGGCAATGAGGATGGGCAGCGTGCCGTCGTGGAACGCACCGAGCATCTTCAGGCGCTTGTTCTGCGGTACGTCACCGCTCATCGCTTCGGCGTGGAAGCCGTTCGCTTGCAAGCCGCGCTCCAGCATTTCGGCGGTGCGCTTCATGTTCACGAAGATGATGGTGCGCTTGGCCATGTTCTTGCGCAGCAGGCCAACCAGCAGGCCGGCTTTTTCTTCCATGGCCGGGTAGTAGATGACCTGACGGACGCGGTCCGCGGTGACCTTCTCCGGCTCGATGCGTACCAGTTGCGCTTCGTTCATGTGTTCGTACGCCAGTTCCAGCACGCGCTGCGCGAGGGTGGCGGAGAACAGCATGGACAAACGCGCCTCGGGCGGCGGCAGACGACGCATGAGGTAGCGGATGTCGACGATGAAGCCGAGGTCGAACATGCGATCCGCTTCGTCGAGAATCATCACCTGCACATGGCGTAGTTCAAACACGTGCTGCTTGAAGAAGTCGATGATGCGACCGGGCGTGCCGATGAGCACGTCGACGCCATTCTCGAGAATGCGGCGCTGCTTTTCGTAGTCGACACCACCGAAGGCCAGGCCGAGCGTCAGCCCGGTGTACTGGCCGAGCAGTTCGGCATCCTTGTGGATTTGCACGGCCAGTTCACGCGTGGGCGCCATGATGAAGGCGCGCGGGGCACTGGCAGGCTTTGACGGCGAAGCCGGTTCGCGCAGGAGCTTGGCGAACATAGCGACGAGGAACGCCGCCGTCTTGCCGGTGCCCGTCTGTGCCTGGCCCGCTACGTCGATGCCAGCCAAGGCCAGCGGCAAAGTGCCTGCCTGAATGGGCGTGCAGCGTTCGAAGCCGGCGTCCGCGATACCGCGGGCCAGTTCTTCGGGAAGGTTCAGCGAGCTGAAGCTGATGTTCGACAGCGCATCCGAAGGCACAAAGGCGGGCTTGATGGCCTCGACGATGGCTTGAGCCGTAGCTTCTGTGGTGGCTTCTGCGGTGGCTTCGGTCGTGGGGGCGACTGGTGCATCAGTCGCAATGAGCGCATCGGGCGCGGGCGCTTCGGCTGCGGCTTCGACCGGAGTGGGCGCAGGCGCCTCGGTCGGGGTAGGGGCTGGCGCGGCTTCTACAGCGGCGCTGGCAAGGTTTTCAGGCTGGTTTTCGGACTGTGGTCCGGTTTGTGGTTCTGTCACGGTATCCGCCGTTGGGCGCTAATCTGGAGGGCGAGGGAAGGGTGGGCTTGCAAAACGGGAACGGAAAGGGACACAATTCCCACCCATAGCGCGCCTGAAGGCGCGAATCCCGAAGCCCGGTTCCCCTCCGCCATGGTGCGCGTGGGTTGTAGCTGGTTGATTCTCAAGCCGACATTGTGCCGTATTAGGCAACGAACGTCACCCTCAAGCCCCCTTAACCATCCCTAGTCCCGTTTCAGGCCGCTTCCAAATGCGGCCCCTCCGGCTTCCAAAGGAAGTCAAATTGGGCACCGCAGTGCCTGCATTCATCCCATCGCAGAGAGGAATCCCCGCGTGAGCGGCAATAACATCATCCACACCACCGACAGCACCTTCGAACAGGACGTTCTCAACTCCGCCACGCCCGTCCTTCTGGACTTCTGGGCCGAGTGGTGTGGCCCCTGCAAGGCCATTGCGCCTGTACTCGACGAAATCTCCAAGGACTACGCCGGGCGCGTTGTCATCGCGAAGATGGACGTCGACCAGAGTCGCGTCACGCCGACCAAGTTCGGGGTCCGCAACATTCCCATGCTCATGCTGTTCAAGAACGGCGTGCCGCATGCGCAAAAGGTGGGTTTGGTGAGCAAGGCCCAGTTAGCCGCATTCCTGGACCAGAACCTGTGAGGGGTTATCTGGGCAACCAAGGCGGCGGCGGTGGTGGCGGCGGCAACCAGGGCGGCGGCGGCGGTGGCGGCGGTCGGATGAAGGGCCCGCGTCGCGGCAACCGCGGCGGCAACCGTGGCGGCAATCGCGGTGGTGGCAACTACGGCAACGAGGGTGGTCACCATCAGGGTTTGCCGGAGGACATGGGTGATGGCGAGGACCTTGGCATCATCAGTCCGACGGACCTTGAACGGGTCCGTCGCACGCTCAGTCTGAACGACCTCAAGCGCCGGCCCATCACCGAATTGGTACGCATGAGCGAAACGCTCGGCGTCGACAACGTTGCCCGTCAGCGCAAACAAGATGTCATCTTCTCCCTGCTGCAGGCCCACGCCAGAAATGGCGAGGACATCTACGGCGATGGCGTACTCGAAATTCTTTCCGACGGTTTCGGCTTCCTGCGTTCTGCAGACGGCAGTTACTTGGCTGGCCCCGACGACATCTACGTCAGCCCGGGTCAGATTCGTCGCTTCAACCTGCGCACGGGCGATAGCCTGTCGGGTCTCATCCGTCCGCCGAAGGAAGGCGAGCGCTATTTCGCCCTCACCAAGGTGGGCGAGATCAACTTCGACGTGCCGGAAGGCGGACGCAACAAGGTTCTGTTCGAGAACCTCACGCCGCTGCACCCCACTTCGCGCCTGAAGCTCGAGCGCGGCAACGGCAGCACCGAGGACATGACCGCCCGGGTCATCGACCTCTGCGCGCCGCTCGGCAAGGGCCAGCGTGGCCTCATCGTCTCGCCGCCGAAGGCCGGCAAGACCATGCTGTTGCAGAACATTGCCACCAGCATCACCTACAACCACCCCGAGGTTTACCTCATCGTGCTGCTCATCGACGAGCGGCCCGAGGAAGTGACGGAAATGTCGCGCACGGTAAAGGGTGAAGTGGTTGCTTCCACCTTCGACGAGCCGGCCAGCCGGCACGTGCAGGTGGCGGAAATGGTCATCGAGAAGGCCAAACGTCTCGTCGAGCACAAGCGCGACGTGGTCATCCTCCTCGACTCCATTACGCGTTTGGCGCGTGCTTACAACACTGTGGTGCCTAGCTCCGGCAAGGTGCTCACCGGTGGTGTGGACGCCAACGCTCTGCAGCGCCCGAAGCGCTTCTTCGGCGCAGCCCGCAACGTGGAAGAGGGTGGCTCGCTCACCATCATTGCCACGGCGCTCATCGACACGGGGTCCCGCATGGACGACGTGATCTTCGAAGAGTTCAAGGGCACCGGTAACAGCGAAATCCATCTCGACCGCCGCATCGCTGAAAAGCGCGTGTTCCCGGCCGTGAACATCAACCGCAGTGGTACGCGTCGTGAAGAACTCATCACGACCACCGACGAGCTGCAGAAGATGTGGATTCTGCGCAAGCTGCTCCACCCGATGGACGAACTGGCAGCCGTCGAGTTCCTCATGGACCGCATGAAGGACACGAAGATGAATGCCGACTTCTTCGATTCGATGAAGCGGGGCTGATGGACTCGGCAACGGAGGCGGCCCTCGGGGCCGCCGACCCGGTCATGGCGGGAATCATCGCCTTGGCCGGGCCTTGCACTTTGCGGCCCGCGCCGCGACAGCAGCCGTACGAGTCGCTGCTTTCGGCCATTGCTCACCAGCAGCTGAACGGCACCGCGGCAGCGACCATCCTGCGCCGCTTCCAAGAATTGTTCCCCGCAGAGCAGCGCCTGCCGCGCAGTCGCTATCCGCAGCCTGCTGCCTTGTTGGCTGCCTCTGAAGAAACGCTGCGCAGTGCGGGTCTTTCACGCTCTAAGGTGTTGGCAGTGAAGGATATTGCCGCCAAGACCCTCGAAGGCGTGGTGCCGCCGCGCAAAGCGCTGGCGAAGCTCGACGACGAAACCATCATCGAGCAACTCGTTGCCGTGCGCGGCGTTGGCCGCTGGACGGTCGAGATGTTCCTGATGTTCACGCTAGGCCGCCCCGACGTGCTGCCGAGTGCGGACTTTGGTGTGCAGAACGGTTTTCGGTTGGCCTACGGTTTGCCGGAAATGCCGAAGCCGAAGGAATTGGCCGCGTTCGGCGAGCGCTGGGCGCCTTACCGCACCACCGCGGCTTGGTATCTCTGGCGCGCCGTGGACCTGCACAAGGCAGGTCAGTTGCCGCTGCCTCCTGCCAAAGTAGGCCGCCGCAAGAAGTGACGCGCTAGCAGCGCCACGCCCGAAGCGTAGAGCACGAAATAAATCACGCCGAATGGCGCGCTGTTGTCCATGCGAAACAGCGAGGCCGCGTCGCCCCACAGCAGGAAGCCGACGGCCAAGACCGGGAACCCAAGGATACCCGCCCAGACACGCAACGTACGTGAGGGTTCGGCAATGAGCATCATCGCCAGGATGACATTCAGCAGTAGCAAGGCTGGTGTGCCGAACATCATGGAGACGATGCCGGAGAAATCCGAGGCGAAGGCCAACGGGCTGACCAACGCCAGTGCCAGGGCGGTGGTTCGCGGGGGAGGGAGTTGCATCCGGGTTCCTGCTGAAGCCGTCGTCGCTGCATGATAACTTCTCGGCTGCCGCCGCGCGCCTCCGGCCTTCGGTGTGCTCGCACTGGCCTGCAGGGGTCGTCAAGGCGTTGTCGTGGAGACTGCCATGAGCGAAGCGAATCCGAGGACGGAACGGCTCATCGAGATCGACGCCCTGCGCGGCTTCGCTCTCTTCGGTGTGTTCGGTGCGAACCTCCCGCTGTTTTCTGGTCTTGCCTACCTTCCCGAGTCGCCTATGGCTTCCGGCGCACTGGAGCCGGCGTTGGCGTTCGCCCGGCTGTGGCTTGTCGAGAACAAGTTCATGGGCCTGTTTTCCATGCTGTTTGGTTACAGCTTCTGGCTATTCCTGCGTGGTCTACAAGCACGTGGCGAAAGGGGTTATGCGCCGTTTTTCCGCCGCATTTGCTGGTTGTTCCTGTTCGGCGCCATCCACGGTTGGTTGTTCTGGTGCTGGGATATTCTGCGCTTCTATGCCTTGTGGGCGCTGCTGCTGCCGCTGTGTCTCCGCGCTTCGGCGGTCCGCTTGTTCTTCGCGTCGTGGGGCCTGTCACTGGGTGTGCCTGCGGCGGTAGCTGCCGTGGGCGTGCTGTTCGCTGGCGCCTCCGGCGTAGACGGTGTGGAGACAGCAGACGCTGTTGGTATCGCCATCGACGGAGCGCTCCACGCTTTCTCGCGAGGAACCTTCGCCGAAGCATTGCAAGCCAACTGGCAACTGGACTGGGCCATCACCCTCGGCTGGAGTCAGTTGGCCTACCAGTCGACTATCTTCGGCCACTTCCTCATGGGCTTGGCGGCGGCGCGGTATTTCGGTGAGGCCGGTCCGACAGCGCAGCCGAACCTACTGCTGCGTATCTGGTGGTGGACCGCGCCGGTGGGTTTGGCCACGGCGCTGATCAGTGCCATGGGATGGCTCCACGGCGGCGCGGCAGGCGCCGGGCCCATCGCTGCGTTCCAAGCTGCACATGCGGCGGTGCTCGCGGAACTCGGCAATACCACCCTCACGCTTGCCTGGGCCTGCGGGTTCTTGTGGTTGTTGACGCGGCCTTGCGCGCGTCCGTGGCTGCTGGCGTTGGTGCCGGCCGGTCGCATGGCGCTTAGTCTCTATTTGCTGCAGAGCGTGCTGGGTCTACTGATGTTCTACCACTGGACGGGCGGGCCCGCTTGGATGGGACAATGGTCCGAGGTCCGAATCGCCGCGTGGTGGTTTGCGGGCTTCGCCCTGCAGGCATGGCTGGCGAACCTGTGGCTGCGCCGTCATGCGCAGGGCCCCATGGAATGGCTGTGGCGTTCGCTCACCTGGTGGCGACTCCAGTCTTGGCGAGCTTCGGCAAGAGGCTAAAAGATGAATGCAGGAAATACGACCGAGGTGGGTACGAGCAAGACCGGCGGGTGCTTGTGTGGTGCGGTGCGCTATGAAGTTCGTGGCCCACTGCGGCCGGTAGTGGTTTGCCACTGCACGCAGTGCCGCAAGCAGACAGGTCATTTTCTGGCAGCTACGGGTTGCCTGCGGGAACATTTGGTGTTGACGCGTGCCGACGGGCTGAAGTGGTATCGCTCGAGTGACATCGCGCAGCGCGGGTTCTGCCAGGAATGCGGCAGCGTGCTGTTCTGGCAGGCGGACGCGGCGGCGCATACGTCCATCACGCCGGGAAGCCTCGACGGTACTTCAGGCTTGGAAACCGCGGTGCATATCTGCGTGGCAGACAAGGGCGACTACTACGCCATCGAACCGGGCGTGCCGCAGGTGCCGGGTGTGGAGTTCAGCGTTCCAGTGCCGGGGGCGGCGTAAGCGGCGTCAAGCGTCGGTCCCAGAGTTCGTAACCGGCGCGACGTTGGAAGCCATGCCTACGGTAGAACTCGCGGGCCATCAAGTTGTTGGTGGCCAGCTGCAGTTGCAGGCAGCAGATGCCGCGCTCGCGCAAGGCGGCTTCCGCGGCGTTGAGTAATGTGCTGCCAAGGCCGCTGCCGCGCACCGGTCGACGCACATAGAGTTCATCTATTTCCGCGGCTGTGCCGCCGTACTCGAGGCTGAACTGGGTGACGGCGATAAGGTAGCCGAGCGGTTGACCCGCTGGGTCCTCTGCCAGCCACGCGAAGGCTCCGCCACCCGGCTCCAAGGCCGGCCGTAGCAAGTTTGCGACGCGCACGGTATCGAAATTCGGAATCTCTTCACGCTCCCAGTATTCACGCATCAGGCTGCACAACGCCAAGGCGTCAGCAGAATGAGCGGGGCGCACCGCTGCATTCCAGTCCTTCGCTGCCCGGGTTTCCGGCAGGGTTTCGGTGGCCGGGTCCACCGATTCAGCGTCAGTCTTGTTCATCGGCGTGGAACTTGTGGAGGATGCGGTGGAAGATGGGCGCGACCATCCAGACACTGGTGCCCACGAACACGAGGCCTGCATAGAGCGCAAAGAAGGTGCTGAACCATTTGCCGGCAACGGACGTCGGGATGGTGGTGGGGCCCATGCCACCGAGCAGCATGGCGCTGTTCAGCAGACCATCCAGCCAGTCGGTACCTTCGGTGTAGTGCGAGCCCACCGTTCCTAAGGCGAGTGACGCCAGCAGATACAACACGGCGACAGTCAGGTGCCGGTATACCCGTTGCCGGAATTGTTGGCTTTCCAATAAAGCCTGACGACGGTGTTCAAAGCGCATGCGTGTTTTCCTTCCGTGAAATGGCTTCCCGACGCAAACGATCAAGCCAATGTTCGTGGAGTGGATGTACGAGGGGCAATCGTGGATGTCCGAAAATTCCGCCGCAGTCTGCCAAAGCCTAGTCTTGTTGGGCAGGGGCTGTCAGTTGTGCCAGCAAGCCGGCGAGGTCGAGTTCGGTCCAAGATTCACAGATGCGCCCGTCGCGGAAGCGGTACAGCACCAGTGCCGTGAAACTCATCGGGCGCCCGGTAGCCGGAATGCCGCGAAAGTCTCCAGTGTGTCGCGCTTGCGTGGTGATGCGCATGATGGCGCGGTTGTCGAAGGCCAGCAGCTCATGCACGGTGCGCACGGTTTCGGTAAACGCTAGGCCGAAACCGAATTCAGTCTGCTTTAGCATCTCGAGGTCGAGATGCACGCGCCCGGCAATGTGGCCGGCGTAGTCGGGCGTGAAGATGTCGAGGAAGTCACCTTCGAAGCCGGCATCCGCCATGGCTATCCAGCGTTGCAGGGTGGCGAGGTTTTCGGTAGTTGTCATGGGTTCAGCCCTTTGGTTCGAAGATGACGAAGCGCTTGGTGGTGGTGGCTACCACTTCCCAAGTGCCCACAAACCCCCGCGGAATGACGAAGCGGTCGCCGGCGTGCAGCGCCGTGGCTTGGCCTGCGCTGTCCGTGACCACGCTGTGCCCTTCCAACAGTTCGCAGTATTCCTCTTCCGTGTACCGGATATGCCACTTGCCGGGCTCGCTGCGCCAGGTGCCGGCGAAAAACTGGCCGCTGGCATCGGTATGGTCCAGCCACACCTGTTGCAGGGGGTTGCCCACCAGCAGTTTTTCCGGGGCCAGGTGGTATTCCTCCACGCTAGGCGTTTTTCCAGTGAATAAACGCAAGGCGTTTGCTGAAAGGCCCGGTAATTCGTTGGGCATGGGGGGTTTTCCTCACGAGTGCCGCCATGGTCGACACGGCGTGGCGCTATTCTGCTATACAACTATCGGCGCCGCCTTGGGTGGCAGCCACTTATTTCGCGTTTTATTCTCGCCGGTTTTTCATTCCGGTTTTTTTGTTCTATTTTTTGAGGGGAACCATCATGTCCATCTTTACGCACGTCTGCCTCGGTGCACTCGACCTGCCCGCTTCCAAGAAGTTCTACGATGCCGCGCTCGGCGCTCTGGGCATCGGCTGCATCGGCCCCATGGGCGAGCGCGCCTGGATGTACGGCAAGGGTGCTCCCGAGTTCCTGGTGATGCTGCCAGCCAACGGCTCGGCGGCCACCTTCGCCAATGGCGGCACGCTCGGCTTCGCGGCCACTACGCGCGCTCAGGTTCGCGCTTTCCACGAGGCGGGCCTCGCCGCTGGCGGTACCTGCGAAGGCCCTTCGGGCCCCCGTGCTTTCACGCCGACTGCCTACGCCGCCTACGTGCGTGACCCGGCCGGCAACAAGCTCTGCGCTTACTGCTTCGCCGACGGCGAATAAGGCTCGCGCTTCAGTCTTGGGCTGCTGTCACCCCGCGCGAAAGCGCGTGGGTGACTTGCCCCGGGCCTGCCGGAAGGTGCGGGAGAACTGCGCCAGCGAAGCAAAGCCGCAGGCCAGTGAAATATCGCGCACCGACAGGTGCGAATACCGCAACAGCCTTTCTGCCTTGTCCAGTCGCAGTTGCTGGTAGTAGCCCATCGGCCGCTTGCCGAGCCGGCTTTGGAATAAACGCTCCATTTGCCTTTGCGACAGGCCACCGATAGCGGCCAGCGCGGCCGCGGGAAGTACCTCTTCCGTCGAGCCTTCCATCGCCGCGATGATGGATAGCAGGCGTGGGTCTTCGGTCCCGTGGCGCACCCGTGCCGGTGCGCGCGCTTGGGCCCGGTCGTCCGCCATGCGGAAGTGCAGCAGTTGGTCTGCCACGGTCACGGCTACGGCCCGCCCGAGCAGCCCTTCAATCACGGCCAGCATCATGTCGATGGCCGCGGAACCGCCGGCGCAGGTGATGCGTCCCCGGTCTATCTCGTAGAGCGACTGCGTGGCTTGTACTTGCGGGTACTCTTCGCGGAAGCCGGGCAGGCTTTCCCAATGGCAGGTGGCGCGGTGGCCATCCAGCACGCCGGCCGCGGCCAGCAGGAACGGCGCCGTGTCGATGCCCGCCAGCGTGGCCTGCCCGCGGGCCAGCTTGCGAATGGCGGCCAGCATGGGGCGGCCCAAGCCCTGCTCGTGTTCGTAGCTGGCGGAGAACACTGCCATGGCGGGCGTGCCGATATCCTTCAAGCCACCGCTGACGGACACGGGAATGCCGTTCGATGCCGCCACCGGCTGGCCGTCCGCCGAGATGAACCGCCAACTGAAGGCCTCCCCCGCGAAGCGGTTCGCCACGCGCAGGGGCTCCAGCGCGCCGTAAAGCGCGATCATGGAAAACTTCGGCACGAGCACGAACACCACGTCGTGCGTCTGCGGGGGAATGGCTGGCGACATGTTGTCGGAAAAGGTCTACCGAATGGCGAAAAAAGTCAACTTATCGGGGCCGTCGCTGCCGTAACCTGAGGGTCTACTTGGAGGGTATCCCATGCAGAAGAAAATCATCATTACGTGCGCCGTCACGGGCGCTGGCGACACGGTTGGCAAGCACCCGGCCATCCCCGTTACCCCGGAGCAGATTGCGAACGCGTCGCTCGAGGCTGCCGCCGCCGGTGCTGCCGTGGCCCACATCCATGTGCGCGACCCCATCACGGGCAAGGGCTGCCGCGGCACGCACCTCTACCGCGAAGTGGTGGAGCGCATTCGCGACAAGAACAAGGACCTCATCATCAATCTCACCGCCGGCATGGGCGGCGACCTGTGGATTGGCGACGGCGAAAACCCGCGCGCGTTCAAGGAAGAGTTCACGGACCTCGTGGGCCCGTTGGAGCGCCTCGAGCACGTGAAGGAAATCCGTCCGGACATCTGCACCATCGACTGCGGTTCGCTGAACTTCGGTGACGGCAACGGCCTCGTGGTGATGACGCCCATGCAGTTGCGCGAGCAGGCCCGCCTTATCCAGTCTTACGGCGTGAAGCCCGAGATGGAATGCTTCGACTCCGGCAACCTTTGGTTCGCCAAGCAGATGGTGACGGAAGGCCTCATCTCCGGCCGTCCGCTGTTCCAGCTGTGCCTGGGCATTCCCTGGGGCGCCCCGTACGACCCGGAGACCGTGGCTTACCAGAAGGGCCAGTTGCCGAAGGACGCCATCTGGGCGTCGTTCTCCATCGGCTCCAACCAGTTCCGTGCGGTGGCGCAGTCGGCGCTGCTCGGCGGCCACGTGCGCGTGGGCCTCGAAGACAACCTGTACTTGGAGAAGGGCGTATTCGCCTCCAACGGCACGCTCGTCGAGAAGGCCGTGAAGATCATCGAGTTGCTCGGTGCGAAGGCTGCCACGCCGGCGGAAGCGCGCGACATCCTCGAAATGCCGGCGCGGGCGTAAGCCATGCTTGCCATCAAGACGGTCGGCATTGCCGGCACGGGGCTCATCGGCGCGGGCTGGGCGGCACGCCTGCTCATCCGCGGTTACGACGTCATTGCCTATGACGTGTCGCCGGCGGCGGAGGCGCGCCTGCGCGCCGCCATCGCTGTGGCCTGGCCGTCCATGGCACGTCTGCTCGGCAAGGTGGGCAAGCCCGGCACGCTCACCTTCACCACCGACCTCGCCGAGATGGCTGCGAAGGCCGATTTCGTGCACGAGGCGGCGCCGGAACGCGAAGAGCTGAAGATCAAGTTGTTCCGCGACATCGACGCCGTGGCGCGCCCAGACGTCATCATCGCCTCGTCGTCTTCGGGTTTCCTGCCCACGCGGCTGCAGTCGGAATGCCGTCACCCGGAACGCGTCGTCATCGGGCACCCGTTCAACCCGGTGTACCTGCTGCCGCTCGTGGAAACCGTGCCCGGCGAGAAGACCTCCGCTGAGGCCATGGATCGCGCTGGCGCGTACATGGAAGCCATCGGCATGCATGTGTTGCGGCTGAAGCGCGAGATTGACGGTTACATCTGCGACCGTCTGCAGGAAGCGCTGTGGCGCGAGGCGCTGCATATTTTGAACAAGGATATCGGCACCACGGGCGACATCGACGATGCCATCGTGTACTCGGCCGGTATGCGCTGGGCGTTCATGGGTTCGTTCCTGACGTACCACGTAGCCGGTGGCCCCGGCGGCATGCGCGACTTCATCAAGCAGTTCGACCCCACGCTGGAACTGCCGTGGACGGACCTGGCGTTCCCGAAGTGGAACGACGCGCTGGAGAAGCGCCTGGTGGAAGGCTGCGAGGCGCAGGCCGAAGGCCGCACGGTCGCGCAAATAGAGGCCAAGCGCAACGACATCCTCGTCGACATGATGAAGCTGTTCCGGCAGCACGGTGTGGCTTCCGGCAACGTGCTGGCGCGCGAAGAAAAGAAGGCGCTCGAGACTTTCCGCCGCTGGCAACCGGGCGACGATGTGTCGAAGCCGCTGCACTTGTGGGATGGCGAAGTCATCACCGCGTGGCTGGACTACAACGGCCACATGACGGACGCCGCGTACCTCTACGCCTTCGGCGATGGACTGGACGCGTTCTTCCGGTACATGGGCGACGACGAGGCCTACCGCGCCACGGGCAACACCTTCTACACCGTCGAGACGCACCTGAACTACTACCAGGAGCTGAAGCTTGGCGAGCGGTTCCGCATCGAGACGCAGGTGGTTGGGTGCGACCCGAAGCGCATGCACTTGTTCCACCGCATGTACCACGCTGAAACCGGCGTGTTGGTGGCTACCAACGAAATCATGCAGGTGCACGTGTTCCAGGGCGAGGAAGTGAAGACCGTGCCCATGGCTGAAGCGCTGTACACGCCGCTGTCGACCATCTGGGCAGAACACCAAAAGCTCGAGAAGCCGGCGCAGCAGGGCAGCGTCATGCAGGTCCGGAGGAAGTAACTATGGATTTCTCGCTGACGGAAGAGCAACAGCTCATCGTTCAGACCACGCGTGATTTCGTGGTCAATGAGCTCTACCCGCATGAAGCGGAAGTGGAAGCCACGGGCGTGCTGCGCCCGGAGCTGCGCGATGCCATCAAGGCCAAGGCCATTGAGGCGGGGCTTTACGCCGCCAACATGCCGGCGGAGGTGGGCGGGGCGGGCCTCGATACGCTCACCTGGCTGCTTTATGAGCGCGAGCTGGGCCGCGCCAACTATGCGCTGCATTGGACGTGCGTGGCGCGCCCTTCGAACATCCTGATGGCCTGCAAAGGCGAGCAGCGCGAGCGCTATTTGCTGCCGGCTGTGCGCGGCGAGCGTTCGGACTGTATGGCGATGACGGAGCCGGGCATCGGTTCAGACGTGCGTGGCATGAAGTGCTCAGCGCGGGCAGACGGCGACGACTTCGTCATCAACGGCACGAAGCACTTCATCAGCCATGCCGATGAAGCCGACTTCGTCATTCTTTACGCCGCCACCGGCGAAGAAGAGACGCCCCGCGGCAAGAAGAAGCTCATCACGGCTTTCCTCATCGACAAGGGCACGCCGGGCTATACCGTCCGCGACGGTTACAAGAACGTTTCCCACCGCGGTTACAACAACTGCATTCTGGAGTTCAACGACTGCCGCGTGCACAAGTCGCAGATTCTCGGCGAACTGCACCAGGGCTTTGAAGTGGCCAACGACTGGCTGGGCGCCACGCGCCTGCAAGTGGCGGCTACGTGCCTCGGCCGTGCGGAGCGAGCGTTGGAGCATGCGAAGCAGTGGGCCGTGGACCGCGTCCAGTTCGGTCAGCAGATTGGCAAGTTCCAGGGCGTGTCCTTCAAGCTGGCGGACATGGCCATGGAACTGAAGGCTGCCGAGTTGCTCACGTTCGAAGCCGCCTGGAAGTTCGACCAGTGCCAAGCTGCGGACATGGACATGGCGATGGCCAAGCTGAAGGCCACCGAGGCGCTGGCGTTCATTGCCGATGAAGCCATTCAAATTCATGGCGGTATGGGCTTGATGTCCGACCTGCCACTGGAACGCATCTGGCGCGACGCGCGCGTGGAGCGCATCTGGGAAGGCACTTCGGAAATCCAGCGTCACATCATCTCGCGCGCCATGCTGCGCCCGCTGGGGGGCTGATGTCCCGCGACCTGCGCCCTTTGCTGGAGCCCCGTTCCATCGTCTTCGTTGGTGGCGCGGAATGCGACGTCGCCATCCGCAAGACCTTGGGGCTGGGGTTCACGGGCAAGATTTGGGCGGTGCACCCGAAGCGCGAGCAGTTGGGTGGTGTCGCCACGGTGAAGTCCGCGAGCGATGTGGAAGGGCCCGTGGATGCCGCGTTCATTGCGGTGAAGCGCGAGCCTACCGTTGAGGTACTGCGCACCTTGCGTGCGAAGGGGCTGCAGGGCGCCGTCATCTACGCCAGCGGCTTTGCCGAAACCGGCGACACGGGGCTGCAGGACGAACTGCTGGCCGCGGCCGATGGCATTCCGCTCATGGGGCCGAACTGCTACGGCTTCGTGAACGGTCTTTCGCGCGTCGCGCTGTGGCCGGACGAGCACGGCATTGTCCCGGGCGAAAGCGGCGTAGCCATCATCACGCAGTCCGGCAACATGGCGTGTAACTTGGTGACCACCATGCGCGGGCTGCCGGTGGCGCTGACGTGTGCCATCGGCAACCAGGCCGATGTGGACATGGCGCAGTTGGTGGAAAGCTGCGCGCGCGACCCGCGCATCACGGCCATCGGTCTGCATATCGAAGGCCTGCGCGACGTGGCGGCCTTCGCACGAGCTGCTGCCGTAGCGCGTGAACTGCGCAAGCCTATCGTGGTGCTCAAGACCGGCCGCTCCGAGCAGGGTGCGCGGGTGACGATGAGCCACACCTCGTCGCTGTCGGGCGCAGATGCGCTCTACGACGCACTGTTCCGCCGCTATGGCGTGGCGCGTGTGAAGTCCGTTTCGGCGTTGGTGGAGACGTTGAAGTTCCTCCACTGCGGTGGCGCCATCGCGGACAGCCGATTGGTATCCATGAGTTGCTCCGGTGGTGAAGCGGCGCTGGCGGCGGACATGGCGCTGGACCGCGCGGTGTCTTTCCCGCCGTTCACGGCGGACACCCGCGAACGCGTGGCGGCCACGCTGAACGAGTACGTTTCCGTCGAGAACCCGCTCGACTACCACACGTTCATTTGGGGCCAGCCGGAAAAGCTGGAAGCCACTTACAGCGCCGTGTTGGCGGGCGGCTACGACGTGGCCATGCTCATCCTCGACACGCCCACGCACCCGGCAACGAACCCGGCGAGCTGGGTGGTGGCAGCACGCGCGCTGGTACAAGCTGCGCGCAACACGGGGGCCCGCGCCGCCGTGGTGGCCACGCTGCATGAAGGCATGCCGCTGGACCTGGCGAACGAACTCGCAGCGGCCGGTGTGGCACCGATGATGGGGCTGGACGATGCGCTTACCGCTTTCGAGGCGGCAGCGTTCATCGGCCGGAACTGGGCGCAGGCCGAAGCGCCACCGTCGCTCGGGCAGGCCGCTGTGGCTGCTGGCGAACCCGTGGTGCATTCGGAGAAGGCCGCCAAGGACCTGCTGGCCACCTTCGGTCTCGTGGTGCCCGAAGGACGTGTCTGCGCGGCTGGCGACGCAGTCGCGGTGGCGGAGCAGCTCGGTTACCCGGTGACGCTGAAAGTTTCTTCCGCCGCCATTGCCCACAAGACCGAAGCCGGCGGCGTGGTGTTGAACCTGCGTTCTGCCGACGAGGTGGCCGCGGCTGCCGCACGGCTGGCGAAGCTGGCGCCCGAAGTGCTGGTGGAACGCATGGTCACGGGCGCCGTGGCGGAGCTCATTCTGGGCCTGACGCGCGACCCGCAGTTCGGTACCGCGCTGGTAGTGGGCGCGGGTGGCATCCTCACGGAGCTGCTGCATGACAGCGCGACGCTGCTGCTGCCGACGTCCGAGACGGAAATCCGCGCGGCGCTGGCTGGCCTGAAGTGTTGGCCACTGGTCACGGGGTTCCGTGGTCGCCATGGCGACGCGGAAGCCGTGGTGCACGCCGTGCAGGCGTTGGCGGCTTTTGCGGCTGCCCACGCCGGGCACATCGAAGAAGTGGACGTGAACCCGCTCCTTGTTACGGCCACTGGTGCTGTGGCCGTGGATGCCCTGATTCGTATGAGGCCCGTATGACTGCTCTCCCATTGCTCGATGCCAGTTCGCCCGTGCGCTACGAAGTCCGCGGCGCCGTGCTGGAAGTGACGCTGGACCGGCCGAAGGCCAATGCCATCGACGCAGCTACCAGCCGCGTGATGGGGCAGGTGTTCGCTGCCTTCCGCGACGACCCCGCCCTGCGCGTGGCCATCCTCACCGGCGGTGGTCAGAAGTTCTTCTGCCCCGGCTGGGACCTGAAGGCCGCGGCTGAAGGCGAGGCGCCAGACTCGGATTACGGCGTCGGTGGCTTCGGCGGCTTGCAGGAACTGCCGGGGCTGAACAAGCCCGTCATCGCGGCCGTCAACGGCATCGCCTTCGGTGGTGGCTTCGAACTGATGATTTCCGCCGACATCATCATCGCCGCCGAACACGCCACGTTTGCGCTGCCCGAAATCAATTCCGGCACGGTAGCGGATGCCGCCACCATCAAGTTGCCGCGGCGCATTCCGTACCATGTGGCCATGGAGATGCTCTTCACGGGCCGCCGCTTCGACACCACCGAGGCCAAGCACTGGGGCTTGGTGAACGAAGTGGTGCCGGCAGACCAGCTCATGGCGCGTGCCCGCGAAGTGGCGGACCAACTCGCTGCTGGGCCGCCGCTGGTGTTTGCTTGCATCAAGGAAATCTCCCGCGAGACCGCGCATCTGCCGGTGCAGCAGGCCTTCGACCTGGTGACCAAGCGCAAGCTGCCCACGGTGGACCGCCTCTACTCCAGCGAAGACCAGAAGGAAGGCGCCCGCGCTTTCGCCGAGAAGCGCTCGCCGGTGTGGCAGGGGAGATAAAGGCGCGGGTTGACCATAGGGCAAGACGCCAACAGACTAGTTATCAATTAAGTATTGTGGTGACCTTGTGGATATCTGGCCTGCACAAGACGCGAAAGCCCGCTTCAGTGAACTCTTGGACGCCTGCGTCAATGAGGGGCCGCAAGTAGTCAGCCGCCGCGGCACGGAGACCGCCGTGCTGGTTGCCATTGAGGAATGGCATCGACTGCAGCGAGCGACACGCCCCTCCTTGAAGGAACTACTGCTGACGGATACCGCCCGAACGGAGGCTTTGGTACCCGCAAGGACTGAAACGTTCCGGGTTAAAACCCCCGCGCCGCATCCACCACGGCGCGCGCCAATTCTGCCGCCGTCCGGCCTTCCGCGTTCCCCTTCATGAACACCGGGTGCGCTTTCACTGCCAAGCCTGCGATGGCTATCGGCGCTACCGGAAAATGGAACCCCGGTACTTCTCGCGCTTCGCCCTGCAGGAACGCCGCTGTCGCTTGAATGGCTTCGTGCACCGCCAAGTCTTCGGTTGAGGCATAACTGAAGCGCCACACGCTAAGCCGCTCGTTGATTAGTGGCTTGTCCTTGCCCGCAGAAGCGATGCCCGCCGCGGTGAAGATGCGGCAATCGAAATCGCGGCAAGTCTGCGGGCGCTGGGCGTAGACGCGGCATTGGCGCTTCACCAGCATGGGGCAGGTGCCGTCTTCGCGGTAGCCCATGTAGCGCAAGCCTTCGGGGGCGTCTTCGGGTTCCAGCAATAGCCACGCCGGCACTAATGGAATCAATGCTTCGTCTTCGGAGCGCAGCGCCACCGGCCAATGCGAACTACAACAGCCCACGCAGTCGCCGCAAGGCACGTCCGTACCTGCGGTGCCGCCGCGTAGCACCGCCTGCATTTGCTGCAGCCAGATGCCGAAGTCGCCGGCGTCGAGGGGTTCGTTCAAGCCTTCTCGCTCTTTCGCGTCAGCAAATAGAACAACGGGCCGAAAGAACCGAACGCGAGCATGGCGGCTACCTCAAGGCGTTGGCAGGCTAAGGAAGAACGCTACCCACAGCGCCAACAACAAGACAAAGCCGGCGAGGAACGCAGGGAGGCGATGGAAGACGCGGTTGTAGGTGCACTGGATGAAGGAGTGCAGATAGCGCAGCGCAACAAAGCCCCAAGCACCCTGTACCAGCCAATCGGGGGTGTGGCCAAGGGCGAGCGCTGCAGCGACCAGCGTGTAGAACAACACTGGCAGCTCGAAGAGATTGCGGAAGTTGTCCGCCGCCCGAGAATCCTCAGTCAGCGCTGCCATTTGTGCCGACTGTGCGGTGGCTTGCGGGTGGATTCTCTTGCCGCGTAGTTCTGAAACGCGGCAGTAAAGCAGGCGCAGTCCAACCAAGGCGACCAGTCCTACCATGGACAGGCAGGCGGCGATGAGGCTTGTAGTGTTGGTCATGCGGTCACTCCTTTCCGGCTAATGTCTGTTAGACCCGATGTTAAGGAGAAACCGCCAACCTGTCAGCGGCGGTTCAGCCGGCGGCTTCTTCGCGTGCAATGGCCCGGTAGCCAATATCGCGGCGCACCAGCTTGCCAGCGTAGTCCACCACGTCCACCAACGCGTAAGCCGCCTGCTGGGCTTCGCGCACGGTGTTGCCGAGGCCCACGGCGCACATGACGCGGCCACCGCTGGTGACGAGCGTGCCCTGTTGCAGGGCCGTGCCAGCATGGAACACCTTGCCGGGCAGCCTGACTGCCGTGTCGAGCCCCGTGATGGCATCGCCCTTGCGGGGGCTTTCCGGGTAGCCGGCAGCGGCCAGCACCACGCCAACGGCAGGGCGCGGGTCCCAGTCGCAAGTCACTTGGTCCAGCTTGCCGTCGAGCCCGGCCTCGCACAGTTCCACCAGGTCGCTCTGTAGACGGCTCAGCACCGGCTGGGTTTCCGGGTCGCCGAAGCGGCAGTTGAACTCCAGCACGTTGGGCGTGCCGTCGTCCGCCACCATCAGGCCTGCGTAGAGGAAGCCGATGTACGGCGTGCCTTCCGCCGCAAGGCCGCGCACAGTGGGCAGGATCACTTCGTTCATGGCGCGGGCGTGCACGGCGGGCGTGACTACGGGCGCGGGCGAATACGCGCCCATGCCGCCGGTGTTCGGGCCGGTGTCGCCATCGCCCACGCGCTTGTGGTCCTGCGAGGTGGCCAGCGGCAACACGTGCTCGCCATCCACCATGACGATGAAGCTCGCTTCTTCGCCTTCAAGGAACTGTTCCACCACCACCGTGTCGCCAGCCGTACCGAAGGCACCCGCGAACATCTCCTCGACGGTGGTGACGGCTTCTTCCTGCGTGGCGCAGATGATGACGCCCTTGCCGGCGGCGAGACCGTCCGCTTTCACCACCAATGGCGCGCGCTGTGCGCGCACCCACGCCGCATCGAAGTTGGCGCGCGTGAAGACGCCGTACGCCGCGGTAGGGATGTGGTGGCGTTCGAGGAAACGCTTGGTGAAGGCTTTGGAGCCCTCGAGTTGTGCAGCGGCCTGGCGTGGGCCGAAGCAGCGCAGGCCGGCGGCCGCGAAGGCATCCACGACGCCAATGACCAAGGGCTGCTCGGGGCCGACGATGGTGAGTGCCACGCCTTCTGCGCTGGCGATGGCCACGAGACCCGGCACGTCGTCTGCGGCAACCGCCACGTTGCGGCACTTCGGCTCGGTAGCGGTGCCGGGGTTACCCGGCGCTATCAGCACTTCGCTGACGCGCGGCGACTGGGCGAGTTTCCAGGCCAGTGCGTGTTCGCGTCCACCACCACCAATCACCATGACTTTCATTGAGCTGTTTCCTAGTGGCGGAAGTGGCGTACGCCAGTGAACACCATGGCCATGCCATGTTCATCCGCGGCGGCGATCACTTCGTCGTCGCGCATGGAGCCACCCGGCTGGATGACGGCTGCGATGCCGTATTCCGCGGCCACGTCGAGACCATCGCGGAACGGGAAGAAGGCGTCGCTGGACATGACTGCGCCCTTCACCTCGAGCTTCTCGTCGGCGGCCTTCATGGCGGCAATGCGGCTGGAGACCACGCGGCTCATTTGGCCTGCACCCACGCCAAGGGTTTGCGCGTCCTTGGCGTAGACGATGGCATTGGACTTCACGAACTTCGCCACGCGCCATGCAAAGAGCAAGTCTTCGAGCTCGCGCGGGCTGGGCTGGCGCTTCGTCACGATCTTCAGTTCCGGCAGCGTCATGGTGCGTTCGTCGCGGTCCTGCACGAGTAGACCACCGCCGACGGTACGCACCTCCAAGCCCGGCGGCGTGCCCGCAGCGAGGTCGCCGGTGACGAGCACGCGCACGTTCTGCTTGGCGCCGGTGATGGCGAGTGCTTCATCGGTGGCCGAAGGCGCGATGATGACTTCGACGAACTGCCGCGAGGTGATGGCGGTGGCAGTTTCGGCATCCAGCGGGCGATTGAAGGCGATGATGCCGCCGAACGCCGAGGTGGGGTCCGTGACATAAGCGCGTTCGTACGCAGCCACCGGCGAGGCCGCCACCGCCACGCCGCAAGGGTTCGCGTGCTTCACGATGACGCAGGCAGGCGCTTCGAACTGGCGCACGCATTCCAGCGCGGTGTCTGCATCGGCGATGTTGTTGAAGCTCAGTTCCTTGCCCTGCAACTGGCGCGCCGTAGCCACGCCCACGCCACGCGTGACGGCGTTGGCGTAGAACGCGGCGGACTGGTGCGGGTTCTCGCCGTAGCGCAGGTCTAGCTTCTTCACGGCGCGCAGTTCCAGCGCTTCGGGGAACTTCTGCGGCTGGCCGCACTGCTGCGTCATCCAGTCCGCCACCATCGTGTCGTAGCGGCCGGTGTGCGCGTAGGCCTTGGCGGCCAAGCGCTGACGCAGCGCGAAGCCGGTGCCGCCGGCCGCGATGGCGGCTGCCACTTCGGCGTAGTCGGCAGGGTCCACGACGACAGCCACGTGTTCGTGGTTCTTGGCCGCGCCGCGCACCATGGCAGGCCCGCCGATATCGATGTTCTCGACGCCGTCATCGTAGGTGCAGTCGGGCTTGGCCACGGTGGCGGCGAACGGGTAGAGGTTCACCACCAGCAGGTCGATAGGCGCGATGCCGTGTTCGGCCATCACCGCGTCGTCGATGCCGCGGCGGCCGAGCAGGCCACCGTGCACCTTCGGGTGCAGCGTCTTCACGCGGCCATCCATCATCTCGGGGAAGCCGGTGTGTGCGGATACTTCCGTCACTGGCAGGCCAGCGCCTGCGAGCAGCTTCGCGGTACCGCCCGTGCTGAGCAGCGCTACGCCAGCGGCATGCAGCGCTTGCGCGAATTCCAGTACGCCGGCTTTGTCGGAAACGGAGAGCAGGGCGCGCCGCACGGGCACGGCTGGTGTGGGTTCAGCCGACAAGACCGTATTCCTTCAGTTTCTTACGGAGCGTGCCGCGATTGATGCCAAGAATGGTGGCGGCGTGCGTCTGGTTGCCTTCCACATAGGTCATGACCGCACGGAAGAGGGGTTCTTCCACTTCGCGCAGCACGAGGTCGTAAAGGCGCCCGGGGCGATGGCCTTCGAGGCTGGCGAAATAGTTGGCGAGAGCTTCTTCAGTGGCCACGCGCAGGGGCAGTTCGCGGATGGCGGCGGCAGTAACGCGTGCGGACACGGGGCGCGATGCGGCCGGGCGGACAGGTGCTGCAGCCGCGACGGGCTCGGACCGGGCGGGCCGGGTGCTGGCTTTGTTCATCCCCTGTCCTTCCCTAGCAACTGCGCCGGCTCAACCGGCAAAGAAAGC
>CALQLF020000029.1 GCA_943331345.2 Candidatus Planktophila lacus
GCGGAAACTGCATTTTCCGCGAAGGAGACGCAAAACACCCTCCTCGGTCCGCACCCGCACAGTCAGCCTGCCGGCAAGACATTAGGGTGTTTCCTCATGTCAGCCCTCCTCTCGTTCGGCTTTGCCCTGAAGCTAGGTCTCAGTTGCGCGGCCGTGGGGTTTTCCCGGAAAACCGACTGGCGGAACCTCGCCATCGACTTTGCCTTCGCGGTGGTGTCACTCACGGCCTACGAAAACCTGCTGGGGCTAGGGTACTTCCGCGACCAAGGACTGCTGTTCGTGCATAGCGCCTGGCACGTAGACTTGAGTCGGGTCACCTTCGCGGTCGAGCCTTGGCTAGGGCTGCCAAAGGGAGCACTGGCGCAAGCGTTGGGGCTGTTGTTTTTCATGCCTGTGGCCAGCCACACCAACTACTGGATGCACCGCGCGCTACATGGGCAGCCCTTCTTGTGGCGAATGCACAAGCTGCACCACAGCCAGAGCCAGTTCACCGGCCTTAGTAACTATCGCAACCACCCACTCGAGGTGCTGTTTTCCGGCTACGTGGGCGCGCTAATCATCGCCTTGCTGTGCCCATTCACCAGCGAATACGCACGGTTCTATGGCTACTTCATCTTCTGCATGGGTGTGTTCACGCACTCCGGCATTCGCACAAACCTTGGGCCGCTGGAATGGGTGCTTGTATCGCCCATGGCGCACCGCGTGCACCACTCACTGAACCCGCGACATGTCGACAAGAACTTCGGCTTCGCCTTCAGCGTGTGGGACCGCCTCTACGGTACGTACGTGCATGCGAACACGAGCGAAGAGATAGCGCTGGGCGTACGCGAGTATGTAGGGCTGCCGCCGCTCGCGGTGTTGGGGCGCAGCTTGGGTGAGCCGTTTGTGGCGGAGACTGTTAGCCCGCCACACTCCACCAAAGCTTCAGCCCCACCAGCGTAAGCACCACGGCTAGCGCAGTGCGGAGTACGCCATGTGGCAGGCGACTGGAAAGCACAGCTCCCACCATCACCCCAGGCACCGAACCGATTAGCAAAGTGCCAAGCAAGGCGAAGTCCACATGGCCAATAAGCAGGTGCCCCATGCCAGCAAACATAGTGAGCGGCACGGCATGGACGATGTCGGAGGCTATAAGCCGAGGCGGCGTTAACCGTAGCGGGTAGAGGTACGCCAGAAACACCACGCCGATGGCCCCGGCACCCACACTGGTGAACGTGACCAGCAGGCCGATGATGGCGCCAGCCACCACCGTGGCGGGGCCTTGCGCCGCTTTGAACTTCTCTGCTTGGGTGACACGAAGCCGCTGACCCGCATTGTGCAAACGACGCTGCAGCAAAATTCCCGCCGCCGTGAACACTACCGCACCGGCGATGACGAGTTTCAGGCTGTCCAGCGATTTGCCGTCCATGGGGTGGAAATGCAGCCATACCAATGCCGCTGCGGAAGCCGGCAAGCTACCTGCCCACAAGCGCCGAACCACGCCCCAATCGATTAAACCGTGGTGGCTATGGATACGGGTGGCGGCAATCTTCGTGAGTGCCGCAAACCACAGGTCGGTGCCCACGGCTGTCATGGGAGCGGTGCCGAACAACAGCAACAAAAGCGGCGTCATGAGGGCGCCACCGCCCACGCCGGTAAGCCCAACCATGGTGCCGGTAACGAACCCCGCGACGATTTGCAGTGTCTGCATCCCGCCATAGTAACGGCGCGGGCATGACAGCGCGAAGAAGCAGTGGTTATCGTGGCCTAGCCAACTTACGGCTTACGGTGAGCAACCGGCCGTTGGCTGGCAGGCGGCAGCAACAACGGCTGCGGGGAGATCTGCGCCGCTGGAACCGGCGCCGGGCGCCAGGGGCACACCCACCAGGAAAATGGTGGGCGGTGCGTTGGCGGCGCGTGGCAACAGCCAATCGCGTACGGCGAAAAGCTTCGCCTTCACGTCGCTGACGGTGGTTTGCCCGGCCACAACGTACCAGGAATAGAGGCGCCACGGCCGAAACACGGTCTCGGCGCCACTGCCATGGCTGGCGGCCGAACCAGCAAGAACACTAGTGGCGCCGGGCAGTTCTTCACCAAGGCGAATTTTCGGCCGCACATCGGTATAGCGAACCGTTACCCCGTTGGCCTTGCCAACACCGCCGCCCACGCGGTTCCAATCCCAGCTGTAGGGCTGGTTACTCTGGCTGACGAACTTGTGCCCCGGACGGTCGCGTTCGTAACGAATGGCAGCGAGGTAGATGGTTTGTTCGGCATTACGGTACGCCGCCACGTCGATGCGGTCTGCGCCGGCGTATTCGAGCGGCGTGGGGAAGGAAGCAGGGCCCGCGTAAGTGTAGGTGCCGATGTGCTGCGGGAACGCGTAGGCAGGCAAGTCGCCCTTCACGGTAGCCAGCGCTTGTGTGGCAGCAAGGTTCGCGAGCGGAGCCCAGGCCAAGAGAAGAGTCGCGAGCAAGCTCGCTCCTACAACAGAAGAGGAGCCTTGTAGGAGGGAGCTTGCTCCCGACCCATCAGCCTCTTGTAGGAGGGAGCTTGCTCCCGACCCATCAGCCCCCTGTAGGAGGGAGCTTGCTCCCGACCCATCAGCCGCTTGTGGGAGGGAGCTTGCTCCCGACTCTTGAAACAGGCTACCCACAAAAAACAACACCACAATGACCACGCCGAAAAACAGCCAGCCATAAACCAAATGATCGAAGCCGGTGGCGTATTGCAGGTCGGTGAAGTGCGCAATCATCACCATCATCCATGCGCGCAGGCCGTTGGCCAACAACGGCGTAAGCACGGCGGCCAACATGAACCAAAGCTTACGGTTCAGGCTGCGATACGTGAGGTGCGCAAACAGCAGCCCCAGAGTAACGGTAGCGATGAGATAACGAATGCCGCTGCAGGCCTCGGCTACCACGAACTCACCGGAGGCCATCGTCAACTGCATGCCATCGCGTAGCACCGGAATGCCACACAGACGCACTAACGCCACGGTGATGGTAGCCGTCAATTCCATGAGTGGTGGCACGAGGAACTCGCCGACCGGCGTTGCGAGCAAACAGAACAGCAGCGCGAAGCGGTGACGCCGCGCCCACGCATTGCCATTCACGGCCCACGCCAAAGTAGGAATTGCGGCGACAAGCGCGCCCTGCTCCACCACGGGAATACTCAGCAGACGTGCCATGAACCAAAGGGTGGCTAGACCGAACAGCGCGGCATGCGGGAGCCAGCGCAGAAGACGGGTTTGAAAGGTAGCGACCCTGTTTAGTTGAACGCCGGGCGACGGCTCCGTGTCCAGACAGAAGCGTCCCCGCTCCGCTTCCCAAACCAGCCACGCAGCCGCCGGAATGACGATGAGGCAGTGGTTGAAGGTGCCGCTATCCCACCACTGATGCCAAAGAGCCGGCAGGCTGGGAGCAAAGCAAAGCCCCACCACCAGAGCAGCCAGCGGCAAGCCCCAAAGACGAAGAGTCGCGAGCAAGCTCGCTCCCACAAAAACCGTGTCTCCTGCAGACTTCATTCAAAAGCCCCCAGCAACTGTGGGAGGCAGCTTGCTGCTAGCTCCTGCTGTGGGAGGCAGCTTGCTGCTAACTCTTGCTGTGGGAGGCAGCTTGCTGCTAACTCTTGCTGTGGGAGGCAGCTTGCTGCTAACTCTTGCTGTGGGAGGCAGCTTGCTGCCGGCAGCTTCATCTACCGAGCCCCGACTTCTTCTGCGAGCGTCTCGGCGGCACGTCGATCGTCGAACATATGCCCGCCACGTAGCGCTTCCGTAATGGCGTCGCGCGCGGCCGAACGGTTGCTGGTAGCGAAATAGGCCAAAGCCAAGTGGTACTGCACGCTGGGGTTGCGTGGCGCAATTTTGGTGGCACGCTCCAGATGAGGCAACGCCTCCAGCGGCTTGCCGGCCGCCAGGAAAAGTTCGCCATAAGCATTGAGTACCATGACGTTGTCCCGATCTAACTCCAGCGCCCGCGCCATGGCCTTCTGCGCACCGGGAAAATCCGTTGCGGCGATGAGCGCTGCGTACTCCGCGAGCGTTTCGGGCTTCTCGCGCTTCGCGAGTTCGGTCTTCACCAAAGCTAGAGCACCGGGCCGGTCGCCAGCATGCAGCAACACCATCACTTTCTGGTGGAGCAAGTTGAATTCGTCGGCGGCCACTTCAGGCGGTTGTCGCAACTGGAGCAAACCACCCCAAGCCAACCAATTCGGATCCTGTTCGCTGCCATTGAACTTCGCCTGGACGCGCTGGTACGCCTGCTCTGGCGCAGAGCGGTGCTGCTCTAGTGCTGCCAGTGCTGCCACCGCCAAGGCGTTTTCGGGAAGGTCGATGAGCGCATTACGCAGATACATATCCGCTTGGCCCGCCTGCCCCAATTGGAGCAAGCAGATGCCGACTACAATTTTCGCCTGGACCAAATTCGGCGATTTCAGCAACAGATCCTCAAGCGCGTTGCGGGCCTCCAGAAACTGGCCATCTGCCGCCAACGCCTGGCCATAGAGAAATTTATCCAGCGGCGTCGCGCCGGAAGCTCTTGCCAAACCCGTGGCCACTTCCAGCGCCGGCTTCGGCTGCAACGCCAGCAACAGCGCCTGCACCTGGTGTTCCTGTGCCTTGGCGTTCATCTCGGGGCTCTGGGTGGCCGCTGCAGCCGCTTTGGCAAAAGCGGTAGCGGCCGCTGGGTACTGTCTCCGCAGGAACGCCAGTTCACCCTGCAAGTGGAAGCTTTCTGGGGCGTTCGCTGCCAGCTTGAACACTGCTGCCAACGTCTGCTCCGCAGCAGTATCGTCCCCGGCCTGTGTCTGCGCCACAGCTAAAGTCTGCAGCGCCAAAAGCCATGCCGGCCGCTCTTGCAATGCCTTCTGAATTTCATAGATCGCAACCACAGGGTGCTGTGCGGCCAACTGGGCAAGACCACCCTGCAGGTACAAGGCCGCGCGTTCCGTGGCGGTTTCGCCCTGCGCCGCAGCGCAGCGGCCCATGGCTTCGTCGAGAGTCATGGTCTGCGCCGCCACACGGCATTCGCTCACCCGCAGTGTATTGCGCGGTGCCCGAAGGCGATCCGCCTCCGCTATTTCACGGCGACCTTCGACAAGATTGCCACTATCTAGTAGAGCCTCCGCTAACAAAGCGCGAGCCACACCGTCTTCGGCATGCGCGGAAATGTAGGGCTTGAGCAACTCAATGGCTTTCGCCGGATGCTGCGCCTCGAGCGCAGCGCGGGCGTCGGCCAGGGTGTTGTCAGGAGCTGTGCCACAAGCCACCAGAAGAGTCGCGAGCAAGCTCGCTCCCACAACAGCACGAATGCCCACAGTGGCACCAACCCCTTGTGGGAGGCAGCTTGCTGCCGACTTCCAAGTCGCGAGCAAGCTCGCTCCCACAACACCACGAATGCTCACAGTGGCACCAACCCCTTGTGGGAGGCAGCTTGCTGCCGACTTCTTCATTTTCACGCCTCCGTGACGGAATTCAGACCCAACTTCTCCAGCATGTCGTAGAGAGTGGGGCGTGTAATGCCTAAAAGTTCTGCAGCCCGGGTAACGTTGCCTTCCGTGCGCGCCATGGCGCGCTGGACACACATGCGCTCTACACGCGAGCGAGCAACACGCAGGTTCAGCACATCCTCTTCTGGTACGTCTTCAGCAGCCGGAACGGGAAGGTCCAGATCTTCAGCTGAAATCATGGCACCGTCGCACATGATGACCGCAGAGTTGATGCGGTTTTGCAGTTCACGGATGTTGCCAGGCCAACCATAGGAACGAAGCGCCGCCTGCGCATCTTCCGTGAAGCCCTTGATGGCCCGACCATGCTGGCTGGCACAAGAACTGAGAACCGCGCGGGCAATGAGCAGCACGTCGTCGCCACGCTCACGCAGCGCGGGTAGCGTCACCGTCATCTCGGCGACACGGAAATATAGGTCCTGACGGAACAAGCCGTCGGTAATCATCTTCTGAAGATCGCGATGGGTGGCGCAGACCACCCGTACGTCCACGGGGATGGGTTCGCGACCGCCAACCCGCTCCACTACACGTTCTTGCAGGAACCGCAGCAGCTTCGCCTGAAGAGCCGCCGGCATATCGCCAATTTCATCGAGGAACAAGGTACCGCCGTCCGCACTCTCGACCTTGCCGGGCGTGGTCTTGTGAGCGCCGGTGAAGGCGCCCTTTTCGTAGCCGAACAGCTCGCTTTCGAGCAGGTTTTCCGGAATGGCCGCACAGTTGATAGCGATGAACGTTTTGCCGGACCGTGGGCTAAGGTTGTGTAGCGCCCGAGCGACCAGTTCCTTGCCAGTACCGCTTTCGCCGAGCACGAGCGTGGAGGCACGCGTGGGCGCCAAGCGCTCAATCATGCGCCCCACTTTCAGGATAGGCTCGCAACTGCCAACCATGCCAGTCAATCCCGGCAACCCGCCAAGCGAGCGGCGCAGCGCCAGCTCCAGTTCAGCCATGTGGAAGGCGCGCTGGGTGATGAGGTCGAGCACCGCCACATCGACAGGTTTTTGGTAGAAATCGTAGGCGCCCTGTGCCACAGCACGCAGAGCGTTGTCGCGCTGGCCATTACCCGTCACCACAATCACCTTGGTGTGCGGCGCCAGGCGCAGGATATCGCGCAGGCAAGCGAGCCCTTCCTCGACGCCTTCCGCGTCGGGTGGCAGGCCGAGATCTTGCAGGACCACCTGCGGCTCGTGGCGACGCAGCTGCACCAACGCTTGTTCGCGGGTACTGGCGGTAAGCACCTCGTAGCCTTCGAAATGCCATTTCAGTTGGCGCAGCAAACCCGGGTCGTCCTCGACTACCAGGAGTTTCTGCTTCGCTTTGGCATCAGTGGGCTTCGTATCCAAGGAGTCTTTCCTGAAACTGGGGGGCTTGTGCCAAGTCTACTGGCGGGTGCTTTTTTGCCATGTGGACTGGTTGGGAAATTCGAACCGATAGGGTGTGAATTCGTCGTGCTTTTTTGCTAGTGGACCGCCAGGGCCAGTTCGCCAATATCGTCCGTGACAAGCGCCGGAATGGTGAGGGTGAAACGAGTGCCTACCTTGAGCCGGCTCGCCACCTGAAGCTCGCCACCGAGTTCGCGGATATATTCCCGCGCTTGGTAAGCGCCCACGCCCATTCCCATCACTCCCTTGGTGGACTCGAAGGGCTTGAACAAACGGTCGCGGAGGAATTCTTCCGTCATGCCTTCGCCGGTATCGGCGATGATGATAGTGACCATGCCGTCTATAAAGTCGGCATGGAAGCTCACCTCACCGTCCACCGCCGTGGCGTCCTGGGCGTTACGCAGCAGATGAACCAATGCGCTGCGTAAGCGGTCGGGGTCGCCACTAACGCTGACCGCGGGCAGCTGTACGGCGACCGGCTTGGGGCTACGGTCGGAAACAGAACGCAGCGCATCACGGCACACCTCATCGAAACGGAAGCGGCGCCGCTGGGGGGTATCGCTACCACCTTTCAATTGTTCAATCAGTCGGGCCATACGCTGCGTGGAGTTATCCACCGTGAGAATGGCATCTTCGATAAATTCGGGATTGTTGCGGAACCGCGGAAAATTCTTGACGACCAACTGCTGTTGCGCCAATACGTTTTTCAGGTCGTGCATCAGAAACGCAACCAGCCGGTTGAAGGCCTCAAACTGTTGCAACTGGCCGATGTCGTCCAGCGCGCGCTGCAGCGCCAGTGAGCCGGCAGACTGGGTAGCGGCGGTACGCAGCAGGTCCAAGTCTTCCCAAGTAAGCATGCGGTCATTCGACAGCGGCGGCTCCAGCACTATCAGCCCTTCCATTCGGCCTGATACGCCCAAGGGAATGACGAGCCAAACCTGCGGGTTTTTGCGCAGCCATTCCGGGATTTGCTCACGCTCCAAGCCGGGCGGGAGCAGTCCGTCCACGTCCATGATCCAGTTGTTCTGGGTGAGCAACTCTACCCAGTGGTTTTCGGTACGGGCGTTTTCGAAGGTAGGGGCATTGGCGCCGCACAAACGGCCAGCCACGGGCACGAATTCGTCGTTGTCGTTGTGAATCCAGAGGCCACCATCCGGACTACCGGTAATATTGGCCATGGCCCGCAGTACGCGAACCCCGAGGTCGTTGCGGTCCAGCGCTGGGCCATCGCCGTCAAGAGTACGCACGAAACGCAGCCATTCCTCGCGGTAGTCGTATTTTTGCGCCACGAAGTACTTCTGCACGAAGACGCGAACGATGGCGCGTGCTTCTGCCGAGAGAGCGATGACTACGAGCAGCGACACGCTGCCCACCAGTACGGTTACCTCGAGCGCGCCTCCCCACGTTCCGGCGAAGGAATGCACATAGGTGCCGATGATGGCGACAAAGAAGAGATAGCACCCCACCATCAGCATGATGGTAGTGAAGAACGTTCCCGCTGCGCCGACCCGCTTTTCCACTGCAGACTTGCGGAGGCGGTCGATGCCATAAGCCAAAGGAATGGTAACGATGGCATTGGCAAAACCACGGCCCTGCCACAGCGGTACTGGCACATCACCGAAGACATACGTGGCGCTGAACATGATGATGTCGTAGCTCGCCAGAAGCCCGACGGCGGTCAGTACATGCTTGATAGCCCAGTAGGCAGCCGGAGAACGGTTGCGGCCTGCCTGTTCGGCAGCCACCACTACCAACACGGCACAAATAAGGCCGCCCATGGCAAACAAGGCGGTGGGCCAATGCTCCATCAAGCCGATATCGATAGCCGCAGAGACGGCAGCACCGGTCAGCACCAGAATAGTGAAGATAGCCACCATCAATCGTGGCAATGCCTGCAGCCAAGGGTCTTCGCTGTTACGTGGCAGGGATACCCACATCAGCAGCAGCCAGCCGCCGTAGCGCGCCATTTCCAGAAAATAGTGCCCTGGCGGGGCCAACCAGCCCGAGTGAGAATCCCAAGCCAGTACGCTGGACCAGATGACGTTCAGGAACAGTGCTGGCACCAGCGCCGAACCAAGATCCGTGGAGAACTTGGCCCGAACGGTGAACCCTAGCGCCAACAGCAGCAGTACAGCCGCACAAATGAACGAGATGACAGAGGCGAGGTCGTGGATATACACAGCTCTAGCGTCCGCGGCCCCACAGCACCACTTCCACTGTCTGCATGAGAATCATGAGATCGAATAGGAGGCTATGGTTCTTGACGTAATAGAGGTCGTATTCCAGCTTCTGGGCAGAGTCGTGATCAGAAGCACCATACGGGTAGCACAGCTGCGCCCAGCCGGTAATGCCGGGCTTCATGCAGTGGCGTTCACGGTAGTAGGGAATCATGTCGGACAAGCGATCCACGAACGGAGGACGTTCCGGGCGCGGGCCCACAAATGCCATGTCGCCGCGCAGCACATTGATGATTTGCGGCAGTTCGTCGATACGGGTGATGCGGCAAAAATTCCCAACCCGTGTGACGCGAGGGTCGCCCTTCACTGCCCATTGGGCACCGGCCTTCTCGGCGTCGGTGCGCATGGAACGAAGTTTCAGCACATCGAACGGCTTGCCATCCAACCCCACACGGGTTTGTCGATAGAAGACCGGCGCCATCAAGCCGTCCTCCAGCTTGATGGCCAGCATGGCCAATAGCAGGATGGGCCAAGCGACCGCAAGCAGTAACAGACTGGCAGCGATATCGATCGCGCGCTTCACTGCCAGTTGCACGGGGTGATGCGCGAACCCACCGGAGAAAATCATCCAACTGGGGTTCACCACATCCAGCCGCACACGACCGGTTTCACGTTCGAGGAAATCGATGAGTTCAATGACGCCGACACCGGCAAGACGGCAATCCAACAAATCGCCGACGGGGAAGGACGTGCGGCGGTCGTCCATGCCGACCACCACTTCGTCTATGTCGTGTTCGCGGCAATAAGCCAACAAGTTTGCGGGGGCAGAGACCAGTTCCTCGGTGGACACTGCCACGGTATCGCCAGTCATGGCGATGTACCCATGTACGCGGTAGCCACGCTGGTCCGAGCGGCGGCGCAGCCGGGCCAAGCTCATAGCACGGTTACCCGCGCCAAGCACCAATACCAAACTCTTGAAGCGCTCTTCGTCGACCACACGCTCAAAAATGAAGCGGGTAAAACTTACCAGAATGCCCGAGACGAGCCCCGCACTCACCAGCACGCTGCGGGGAACGGCGGTGTCGGGTAGGAGATACGAAATGAGACCGACCGCTGCGGAGCCTGCCAGGATGGCGACACCTACGCGGACCAACACGCCGATAAAGCGATTGCGCTGGCGGCGATGGTAGAGCCCGGTAGCGCCGATGGCGATACAGTGGACCAGTGCGTACGGCAGCAACGGCCAACCCACCACTTGTTCCTCATGCCAGCCGCCACCCCAAAGAAGGCGAGCGCCTAGCACCGGAGCAATGGCAAACACCGCCAGCTCGACAAAAGCGAGCAAGGCAAGCGGCAGATTGAAGTGATGACGGAAGAAGTTCACGGTAGACCGACCCAGGGGGCTTGGGGGACGGCATGTACCATAACGTAGCCCCCCCGCCACTACCGTGAGGGGGTTCTCATCTGTGGGAGGCAGCTTGCTTGTGGGAGCAGGCTTGCTTGTGGGAGGGAGCTTGCTCCCGACTTCTTTGTGGGAGGGAGCTTGCTCCCGACTCTTACCGGTGGGCGTTCAGCCACGCCAGCACGGGCAGGTTCGCCGGTGCCTCACCGCCTACCGCCGGCGCCAGACCTTCCGCCATCTTCTTGCCCAGCTCCACGCCCCACTGGTCGAAGGGGTTCACATCCCATAGAACCGACTGGACATAAACCTTGTGCTCGTACAGCGCCACCAGCTTGCCGAGCGTGGCCGCATCCAACTGCTGGAACGCCAGCACAGTGGTCGGCCGCCCGCCAGCATGCACCTTGTGGGGCGCTAGGGCCGCTACATCATCCGCACTGCGGCCACGAGCCTGTAGTTCTGCCGCCGCTTCTGTCTGAGTGTGGCCGCGCGCGAAGGCTTCCACCTGCGCCATGGCGTTGCCGACGGCGTAGTCCGCACTGCGTTGCAGCCCGGCACTGGAGCGCGCCGGCACCAATACATCCAGCGCCGAAGGCACATTGCCTTGGTGCAGCAACTGGAAGAATGAATGCTGCGCATTGTTGCCCGGCTCGCCCCACACCACCGGGCAAGTGCCCCAGGTGACAGGCTCACCATTGCGGCGAACGCTCTTGCCGTTGCTCTCCATCTCCAACTGCTGCAAGTACGCGGCAAAGCGATGCAGGCGATCTTCGTAAGGCAGCACGCCCAGCGCGCCTATATCGAGGAAGTTGCGGTTCCAAGCGCCCACCAACCCCAGCAACGCCGGCAGGTTCTGCGCTAGTGGCGTGGTACGGAAGTGTTCATCCATGGCGTGGCCGCCAGCAAGGAACTGCTCCCAAGCGGGCGTATCCACCGCCAGTTCGACGGCCAGACCAATGGCGGACCAGAGGCTATAGCGACCGCCCACCCAGTCCCACATATCGAAGCGCGCATCGGCGCCCACGCCGAAAGCGTCCATGGCCTTGGCATTCGTGGAAACGGCGGCGAAGTGCTTGGGCACAGCCACATCGCCCAACTCTGCCGCTAGCCAGTCACGCGCCAGGCGCGCATTCGTGAGCGTTTCCAGCGTGGTGAAGGTCTTCGAGCAGATGATGACCAGCGTGGTGGTGGGGTCCAGCTCGCGCAGCAAGCTGGCCAGCCGCGTGCCATCGATATTCGAAGCGAAATGCGTACGCAGACGGCGGCCCGTGCGGTCTTCCAGTTGTTCACGCACTTGGCCCAGCGCTTCATAAGCCATGACGGGGCCGAGGTCCGAACCGCCGATGCCGATGTTCAGCACGTCGGTAAAAGGCTGGCCGGTGTGGCCACGACGGCGCCCGGTGCGCACATCGGCAACGAACGCGCGCAGCTTGGCGCGCTCCGCAGCCACCAGTGCCAATTTGTCAGCAGGAATGGATGTCGGGAGCAAGCTCCCTCCCACAGAAGAAGGGGCTTGTGGGAGCCCTGTCATTTCTTGTTGGAGCGAGCTTGCTCGCGAATCTTCAGTCGGGAGCAAGCTCCCTCCCACATTTGCTCGCGACTCTTTCGCCCGCAACGCCACATGCAGTGCCGCGCGGTCTTCGGTGTGGTTCACATGCACGCCGGCGAAAAGGTCTTGCACCTTTTGCGGCACGCCGCAGGCAGCGGCCCATTCCAGCAGCGCCTGCAGCGCGGCGGCGTCGAGGCGCTGGCGAGTGAAGTCCAGCAGTAGCCCCTCGCCTTCCACCGCCAGCCTAGCGTAGCGGCCAGCGGCGTCGGCAAAGAGTTCAGCGGGGGCCGCGGCACCAAGGCGGGCGGCATGTACGGAAAGGCGCTGGGCCAGTTCCGCGGGGAGCGTAGCGGGCAAGTTCATGCCCGCTATTGTAGGGGATGTGGCCATGAAGAGTCGGGAGCAAGCTCCCTCCCACAATGAAGGGGGCACCTGTAGGAGCGAGCTTGCTCGCGTCCCAAGAGTCGGGAGCAAGCTCCCTCCTACAAAGGTGGCAGGTCGGGAGCAAGCTCCCGCCTACAACCAAGCGAGGCGCTTCAGTCTTCCTTGGGCAGGCGCTTCACAGTCGCCTGCAGCCAGAAACCAGCCACCACGGCCATGAACACCGGGAGGGTGTCGGGCGTGCGGCCAGTGAGCGTGGTCTGGGCCAATTCGGTGCACAGCACCAGCGCAGTGACACCGGCAGCGGCCTGCCAAGGCTGCACGCGGCGGCTGTACCACACCATAATCAATGCAGCGGTCCAGAAGCCATACTCGGCCACGGCGCGCATATTGGTGATGGGGTTGAAGGTGTCGAGCAGCGCGTGGAAGGGCAGCAAGCTGAACTGGTTGCTAGCGCCGAAATCGAACGGACGCAACGCATCGACCAGGAACGCCGCGGTGACGAGCACGCGCAGCGCGCGCTGGTGCAGGTCTTCGTTGTTCTGCCAAACGTAGAAGCCACACCAAGCCAGTGCCAGACCAATCCATTCGCCGAGGTCCGACTGCATGGTCTCGATGGTGACTTGCGCACCGACGATGAACAGGCCGAGCGCGGCATATACCGACAGCGGGTGGATGCGCATGAAACCCATGCGGCGGATGGCGGAGAACACTGCGGCGTAGCCGGCGGTGTAGAACAAAACACGACGCCACGAGGGCGCATCAGCTGCGAGCATGTCGCGCACGTTCACGGCCCAGTCGTGCGCGTGCACCGAAGGCACGAACGGAATAAGCCGCGCCACCAACCACAGCACCACCACGTAACCGCCGAAGCGGGCGGTGGTACGGGCGTTCCAACGCGGCAGGGCGATGTAGCGCGCCAGCGGCACGCCGGCAACGGCACCCGTCAGGTTCGCAATGACGTCCATGCCCGAAGATACGCGGCCCACGATGGCCTGCTGCAGCGTTTCAAAACCGATGGAGAGCATTGCGGCACCCGCCGCGGCCAGCACTACGGCAAGCAGCACCGAGAACCGCCCTCGAGCAGCCCAACCCACTGCGGCACCCCAAGGCAGGAACAGCACCACGTTGGCGATGATGTCGCCAGGGGTGAAGTCCGCAAAGCTGATGCCGCCCATGCTGGTGGCGGCCAACGGCGCCTTCAGCACGAACGGGTACAAGCAGAGATAGGCGATAACCAGCACGCTGACGCCCAGCACGATGAGCGCGCTGGAAGTGGTAGGCGGCTGGGAAGATTCAGCGGTGGTTGACGCGTGAACGTCGGCAGCGATAGCGGACACAACAGGTCCCTCTGAGAGTTTTCCGGACTCTCAGTAGACCCCTACTTCGCGTAATATTCTTTGTACCACTTCACAAAATGGGCGATACCCTCTTCCACCGGGGTGGCCGGGGTGTAGCCCACGTCTTGCTGGAGCGCCTCGATGTCCGCCCACGTGGCGGGCACGTCGCCCACCTGCAACGGCAGGAAGTTCTTTTCGGCCTTGCGGCCAAGGCAGTCTTCCAACACTTCTATGTAGCGCATGAGCTCCACCGGCTGGTTGTTGCCGATGTTGTAGAGGCGGTAAGGCGCATTGCTGCTGGCCGGGTCCGGCGCATCGCTGTTCCAGGTGGCATCGGCCACGGGCGGGCGGTCCGAAGCGCGTACCACGCCTTCGACAATATCGGCCACGTAGGTGAAGTCGCGCTTGTGCTGGCCGTGATTGAACACGTCGATGGGCTTGCCCTCGAGGATGTTCTTGGTGAACAGGAACAGCGCCATGTCCGGGCGGCCCCAAGGGCCATACACCGTGAAGAACCGCAGCCCCGTGGTGGGCAAGCCGTAGAGGTGCGAATAGGTGTGCGCCATCAGCTCCGTCGCCTTCTTGGTGGCGGCGTAGAAGCTGAGCGGATGGTCCACGTTCTGGTGCACGCTGAACGGCATGGCGGTGTTGGCGCCATAAACGCTGCTGGTAGAGGCGTACACGAGGTGCTTCACGCCGTAGTGGCGGCAGCCTTCCAGAATGTTTGCGGTGCCCACCACGTTGCTGTCCACATAGGCCAGCGGGTTCTGCAGGCTGTAACGCACACCCGCCTGAGCACCCAAATGAATGACGCGGTCGAAGCGCTCTTTGGCGAACAACGCCGGGATGCCCTCACGGTCCGCCAGGTCCATCTTCACGAACCGGAACCCAGGCAGTGCCGCGAGGCGCGCCAGACGCGCTTCTTTCAGCAGCGGGTCGTAGTAGTCGTTCAGGTTGTCGAGGCCCACCACTTCGTCGCCACGCGCCAACAGGCGGTGGCTAGTGTGGGAACCGATGAACCCGGCCGCGCCGGTGACGAGGTATTTCATTTACAGGCGTCCGTCCGTTTCACTGGCGGGCAACAAGTGTTTGATGTCGTAGAGCACGTGGTTCTTCTTGCCCAACTTGCGCAAAGCCACCGCGCCCAGTTCCTTGAACTCATTATGCGCCACGGCGAGCACGACGGCGTCGTACTTGGCGCCCTTGCGCACGGTCTTGGCCGGCTTCAGGCCGTATTCGTGCTGGGCCTCGGCGGCGTTCGCCCAGGGGTCAACCACGTCCACGTTGGCGCCGTAGCGCTCCAGTTCGCGCACTACGTCCACCACCTTGGTGTTACGCACGTCCGGGCAGTTTTCCTTGAAGGTAAGGCCCAGCACCAGCACGCGCGAGCCGTCCACATGGATGCGCTTGCGGGTCATCAGCTTGATGACCTCGCCCGCCACATACAGCGGCATGTTGTCGTTCAGTCGGCGCCCCGCCAGGATCATTTCCGGGTGGTAGCCAATCTCCTGCGCCTTGTGCGTCAGGTAGTAAGGGTCCACGCCGATGCAGTGGCCGCCCACCAGGCCCGGACGGAACTTCACGAAATTCCACTTGGTCTCAGCTGCCTGCAGCACTTCTTCGGTGTCGACGCCGAGCCGGTTGAAGATGAGCGACAGTTCATTGATGAGCGCAATGTTCACGTCGCGCTGGGTGTTTTCAATCACCTTCGCCGCTTCAGCCACCTTGATGCTGCTGGCCTTGTGCGTGCCGGCCGTGATGATGGTGGCGTACAGCGCATCCACCACTTCGGCAATTTCCGGCGTGGAGCCACTGGTGACTTTCTTGATGCTGGGCAAGCGGTGCTGCTTGTCGCCCGGGTTGATGCGTTCCGGGCTGTAGCCGCAGAAGAAGTCCTGGTTGAACTTCAGGCCGCTGAGTTTTTCCAGCACCGGCACGCAGACTTCTTCGGTGCAGCCGGGGTAGACGGTGCTTTCGTAGACGACGATGTCGCCACGCTTCAGCACCTTGCCTAGCGTCTCGCTGGCTTTCACCAGCGGGGTGAGGTCCGGGCGCTTGTACTGGTCGATGGGCGTGGGCACCGTGACGATGTAGAACGTGCAGCGCTTCAGCGCGGCCAGGCTCGCGGAATATTCCAGCTGCGCGGCGCCTTTCAACTCCTCCTTCGACACTTCCAGCGTGCTGTCCTTGCCCGCCTGCAATTCGGCGATACGCCGCTCGTTGATGTCGAAACCGACCGTGGGGAAGTACTTCCCGAATTCCACGGCGAGGGGCAGACCGACGTAGCCGAGGCCGACGACGCCGATGCGAAAGGTGCGCTTGCGAGAGGTTTTCATAGCGCCGAATTATGCCCTATGGGACATAGCGAAACTGCGAAAAAGGGGTCCGTTTTCTGCGGGTATGGGGCATCAAAGCAAGCCCCTGTGGGAGCGAGCTTGCTCGCGACTCTTTCATCCCTGAACCGATGAATAGGCACCGTCCCTGCTCCGGAGCGCCACTTTTTGGCACATACCCACCCGAAAGCCAGAGGCCTTTCGCACCCACCCCGCCCGACACTGCTGCATGCGTTGACGCGCCTATTTTATGCAGCTACATTAAATGCTCATCGATTTCGATTCCGCAAAGAACGCGGCCAACCTCGCCAAGCACGGTCTTCCGTTGTCTTTTGCTGCGCTCCTCGATTGGAACTTGGCAAACATCCAAGACGACCGCAGACGCGACTATGGCGAACCGCGGATGTGCGCCGTGGTTCCCTGCGGACTAAGAGTCTACTTTGTCGCGTTCGTGGACCGCCCCGAGGCAAGGCGAATCATCAGTCTGCGCCGTGCCAACCGCCGTGAGGTGAAAAAATATGCCGCCGAAAATCCCCCGCCAAACCTACTACATGCCGACTGAGGAAGAAGACCGCGAGATTACGGCGGCGGCCTTGGCGGACCCCGACGCGCAGCCGATGACGGACGAGGAACTCGACAGCCTTGTGCCCTACAAGGTGTACCTGCGCGGCCGACCGAAGCTGGCGAACAAGAAGCAGTTGGTCTCCGTTCGCTACAGCCCCGAAGTGCTGCAGTGGTTCCGCGCCACCGGCCCAGGCTGGCAGGCGCGCATGGACGAAGCGCTGAAGGCGCACATCGCCCGCAAGCCGAAGCTTGACTGAAGAGTCGCGAGCAAGCTCGCTCCCACAAAGAACCCCGACTGGTCGGCAGCAAGCTGCCTCCTACAAGGGACAAACTCGATTGTGGGAGGGAGCTTGCTCCCGACTCTTCCTACCGCCAATACACCAACGCAATGAGCCCCATGGGCGCCATGGTGCAAAGGTAGGGCAGCGCCATCCAGCACATGCGGCCATAGCCCAAACGCACCAGTGGCGCCACGGACGACGTCAGCAGGAACAGGAACGCCGCCTGGCCGTTGGGCGTGGCAATGGACGGAATGTTGGTGCCGGTGTTCACCGCCACCGCCAGCAGATCGAACTGTTCACGCGATAGCACGCCCTGCGTGAACAAGCGCTGCAACTCGCCGATGTAAATACTGGCCACGAACACGTTATCGCTAATCGACGAAAGCACGCCGTTCGCCACATAGAACGCCGCCGCCTGCTGCTTGCCTTCCAACGTCAGCACCCACTGCACCATGGGGCTGAACAAATTCTGCTGGTTGATGGCGCCGACAATGACGAAGAACACCACCAACAGCGCCGTGAACGGCAGCGCCGAGGTGAACGCTTCGCCGAGGCGATGTTCATCGGTAATGCCACAGAACGTGGTGGCCAGCACGATGACCAACAAGCCCACTAGCCCCACTTCCGCCACATGGAACGCCAGCGCCAGCACCAGCAAAACCGCGACGGCGCCCTGTACCCAGAGCCGCAAGCGGTCGCTGTCCGTACGGCTGGCAGCTTGCGTACGCGCATGGTCTTCTAGCACCGTGCGTGCTTTTTCGGGCATGGGCTCGCCGTAACCGAACAGCCGGAAGTGCTGCACCACCACGCAGGTGAGGAAGCCGATGGCCAACACTGGCATCGTCACCGGCGACATCTGGTGGAAGAATTCGGCGAAGTCCCAACCCGCCACTTTCGCGATGAGCAAGTTCTGCGGTTCACCCACCATGGTGCAGACGCCGCCGAGCGTGGTGCCTACCGCTGCATGCATGAGCAAGCTACGCAGAAAGGCACGGAAGCGCTCGAGGTCTTCGTGGTGAAACTCCACCACGTCGTCGCCGGTGCGCGGGTCGTGGTCGAGGTCCAGCTTTCCTGCAGAAGCCACGCGGTGGTACAGGCCATAGCACCCCACCGCCACGCTGATGATGACAGCCAGCACGGTGAGCGCATCGAGGAACGCCGACAGGAACGCGCCACTGGCGCAGAACACCAGCGCCAACGCCGTTTGCGAACGCACGCGCAGCAGCAGGCCGCTGAACAGGAACAGCAAACCGTCGCGCAGAAAGTGGATGCCCGCGACCATGAAGATGAGCAGCAGGATGACCGGGAAGCCGTGTACCACTTCGGTATAAACCGCTTCCGGCGACACCATCCCCAGCAGCACCGCCTGCAGCGCCAGCAAGCCGCCGGGCTGCAACGGGTAGCACTGCAGCGCCATGGCCAGCGTGAAGATGAATTCGAACAAGATGAGCCAGGTGGTAGCCACCGGCCCGAGCACGTAGGCGGCCAGCACATTCAGCGCCAGCAAAGCGACGATGGCCTGCTTGTACCAGCGCGGCGAAGAGCCCAGGAAATTCGCGGCGATGGTTTTCAGCATGGGCATTCCTGAAGAGTCGCGAGCAAGCTCGCTCCCACAAAGCATTCAATTCCATGCAGAAGGGAGCTTGCTCCCGACTCCAAGTTTTGTGGGAGGGAGCTTGCTCCCGACTCGAAGCTTTGTAGGAGGGAGCTTGCTCCCAACACCCCACTCACGGGTCGAACGCAGTGAACAAGGCCGTGCCACCCGCCGCCTTGGCGATGCGCGCACACGCCGCTTTATGCTCCGCCCACTCCTCGGCTGTCGGTTCGACCACCAACACCGTCACCGGCTCGCGGCGTTCACGGCGCACTTCAGCACCACCCGCACTGCCCTTCTGGCTGCCAGCGGCGTCGAGGCCCAAGCTGCTCTGCCCGCCTGTCATGGCCAGGTAAACATCGGCCAGCAAGCGCGCGTCGAGCAAGGCGCCGTGCAGGTCGCGGTTGGAGTTGTCCACGCCGTAGCGCTTGCACAGCGCATCCAATGAATTGCGCTGGCCCGGGTGGTTTTGCTTGGCCAGCTTCAGCGTGTCCACCACCTTGCACAGGCTGGACAGCGGGCTGGGCGCCGGCTGCAGCCGCGCCAGCTCCGCTTCGAGAAAGCTCATGTCGAACGCGGCGTTGTGCGCCAGCAGTTCTGCACCAGCCACAAACTCGAGAAACTCGGCCGCAACTGCCGCGAACTTCGGCTGGTCCTTCAGGAACTGGTCCGTGAGGCCGTGGACCTTCTGCGCCGCCTCGTCCACCGGGCGTTCCGGGTTCAGGTAGCGGTGGAACACCCGCCCCGTGGGGCGGCGGTTCACCATCTCGACCAAGCCTATTTCAATGACCCGATGGCCGGCGGCGGCTTCGAGGCCCGTGGTTTCAGTGTCGAGAATAATCTGGCGCATGAGGCGAGTTTAGCGCGACTCGCCCGCACGCCAAGAGTCGCCCCGTCAAGGCACCACGTCGAACCGGGCCATCATCCCGTGGTCCTCGTGCACCGTGTTGTGGCAGTGCACCACATACCGCCCTGCCTCCGGCTTGAATGCCGGGTTGGGCGGGTTGAAGTCCGGGTCCGGGAAGTCGCGGAACTGCATGAATACGTCTGCCGTCTCGCCCACGCCGAGGTGAATGACGTCCTTGCGGCCACGCTCGTACACCGGGGCCGGCGCACCATTGCGGCTGATGATGCGGCCCTCCTCGAAGTGCAGGTGCATGGGGTGCACCCATCCACCCGAGCCGTTCTTGAAGGTCCAGATCTGCGCACTATTGCGCTTCGGGAAGGCGTGCGAGGAGGCGATGGACGGCTCCCAGGTTCGGCCATTGATGACCCAACCGCCCCCGGATTTCCCGGCATCGAAAGAAGTACGCCCCACCACCTTGGTGAGGTCCAGCACCGGCTGTTCACGCAGCACGGCGGTGGGTGCCGCAAAGTAGTCGAAACTGTTATCGGCGACCGCTACGCCTACGCGGAATTGCATCACCGGAATGCCCGGCGTCAGTAGTTTGCCCGTGGGCTTGTTACCGTCCACCTGCTCGCAGCGGTTGTACAACACCAGCTTGTCGCCCGGCCGGGCAATGCGCGAGAAGTCGACCAGCACGTCGTGGCGTTCCGCCACCGACAGCCCCAGCAAAGACCTTGGCACGCCGTTGCGCAGCAAGTTGCCGTCGCTGGCAATCTGCAGGAACGCGTTGTCGAGCCAGCGGCCCGTCGTGGCATTGAAGAACTGCAACTGCAGAATGCGCGAGGGCCCCATGTTCAACGGACGCAAGCGATAACGTCGGCTTGCCACGTCGACAAACGGCTGCACGACGCCATTCACGATGGGCTTGTCGCCGAGCAAGCCGCTGTTCTCGAAGGCGTCGAAGTACACCTCGCCGTTGGCATCGAAGAGCTTGTCGCAGATGGCTAGCGGCAAGTCATAGGCACCGCTAGGCAGACGCAGCCCGGTGCGTTCGTCGCCTGTATCGAGTTCGTCGAACGCCAGGAACATACCCGCCTCGCCCTTGTAGACGTTGGCAGTAGTGAACTCGGGCGTGTGCGAGTGATAGAACATGGTGCCGTTGGTCTCGGCCGGGTCACCCCAGCCGCCCACGTGGCCGCCGCTGTAGTCGCTACGCCCAGCGTAGTACGCGGCATGCCTTGGGTCGGTGAAGCCGGCACGCGCCATGAGGTAGTTGTGGTCGCGGAACCACGGACGCCCCATGGGCTCACCGGTCTCGCGACACTCGTAAGAGCCCCAAGGCCCGCCGTCACTTTCCGAGGCGCTGTGGAAGTTGTGCAGGTGGGTAATGGATTCCGGACTGCCGAAGGCCGAGTCGGGATTCGCCGGCAACTCGTTCGTGTAACGCACGACCACGGGTTCGCCGTAACGCGCCTGCAGTGTCACGCCCGGGAAGCACCCACCGTGGCCCCAAATGGTTCCCTTGGGCAACTGCGTGTGCCAGTGGTGCAAGCGGTTTTCCCGCAGCGGCAGAATATAGAACCGCTTTGCTGGAAAAGCGTCGGCGTATTGGTGCTTGCGGCGCCACTCGGGGGTGCGCGGATCGTGTTCCGGCAGGCCGTTGCACTGCGCGGCCATCTGTTCGGCAGTGACTTCGAAGCCGGCGTCCGTGGCCGTCTTCGGCACCGGCAGTCGGTCTAGGAACGGCGTGGTAGGTGGACTGATGATCGCTGCGGCTTCAGTCAACCGCGGGGCCGCGCCCAGCAGCAACGCCGGTCCGGCCGTTGCCATCAGTTTCAGGAGTTCGCGACGCGGTAAACGCGCCACGGTAATTTCTCGCCGCAGCCGCATGGCTGCCCTAAGTTTGGCTTCCAGCAACGTAGACATTTTTGCGCCCTAGTAACAATTTTTGAACCCGTCAGCAGTTCAGGTGGGGGCTTGCCTGACTGTCGCTCTTTGGCGACGGATATCACCCTAGCAGCGCTTTTTGGCCGCCTTGTTACATTTCACATAACTACCAAAAATAATGAAAAATCATTGGATTATGAAAAATAGAACGCCTAAACACTGGGCATGCGGCGGCTTCATCGCGCAGTTTTATACGTAGAAACCGCAGCGCGTCGCGAGCAAGCTCGCTCCTACAAGGCGTAATGGTCCTGTGGGAGGCAGCTTGCTGCCGACTTAGCGAGCTTTGGCGATGCCCTGATTGGCGAGGCCATCGGCGCGTTCGTTGCCCGGATGACCGGCATGACCCTTCACCCAGTGCCAACGCACCTCATGGGCTTGCACGGCTGCATCGAGCGCTTCCCACAAGTCCTGGTTCTTCACGGGGGAACCACTGGCGGTTTTCCAGTGTTTGCGCTTCCAGCCCGCCAGCCATTCGGTAATGCCTTGGCGCACGTACTGCGAGTCCGTGTAGAGGTCTACCACGCAGTGGCGCTTCAACGCCTTCAGCGCCTCGATGGCGGCCGTGAGCTCCATGCGGTTGTTGGTGGTGGGATTTTCGCCGCCACACAGCTCGCGCTCTTTCGGGCCCGTGGGCGTGTGCGCCACCATCAGCGCGCCCCACCCGCCCGGGCCCGGGTTCCCCTTGCAGGCGCCGTCGGTGTAGATGGTGACGTCAGAAGGTGTGCTCATTCAGGGGTTCCGGGGGTTGAAGAGTCGGGAGCAAGCTCCCTCCCACAAGAGGTGAGGTGGGTTCCAGCAGGAAGAGTCGGGAGCAAGCTCCCTCCAACAAGGATGCCAGTGGAAGGCAAGCTCCCTCCTACATGGGGAGTGGTGTTGTGGGAGGCAGCTTGCTGCCGACTGTCGTTGGCCAGCTCGCTGCCGCGGACGAGCGACGGCCGGCGCTGCCAGCGCAAACGGATGGCGGTCATGGAAGGCACCTGCTTGCGAGCCTGTAGCAGATACGCGCCGCAGGCCCAAGGCAGGTAACGCGGGCCCGCGGTGCTCAGCAGCGTTTCCAGGCGCCCGCCCATCAGGCGCGCCGAAGGCAGCCCACCGACGCAGTGGCGCACAGCCACGGTTTCGCAGCCGAGCACGCGCAGCCAGTCGCGCAGTTGCCAAGGGCCTATGGGGCGAGCGCCCTGCGTGGGCAGCGGTTCGCGTCGCAGCCTGCCCGCTTGGTACCAAGTACCCAGCGGCGCGAAGCCCAGCACCAGCAGTTGTCCTTCGCCTACCAGCACGCGCACGGCCTCGCGGACGATGGCGTGCGGGTCGGCGGCGAAGTCCAGCGTATGCGGCAGCAGCACCGTGTCCACCATGTCGGACTGCACTGGCCACTGGTCGAGTTCGCCCACCACGTGGGGGCCCACATGGGTGCCAGCGGCAGCGAGCAGCGTGCGCCGCTGGGCGCGGCAGGCCGCCACCCAGTCCCCACGGGCACCCCAAGCGCCCACCTGCAGCGCGTGCAGCCCCACAGCGCCTTCCAGTGCGGGCAGCAACACGCCCGCTTCCTGCCGTTCCAGCAAGGCGCCCAAGGGCGACTGGAACCAGGCGGCAGCGGGCGCGGCCGTGGGGGCGAAGACGGGAGTGGTCTCGGGCATGCGTGCAGGATAGCGGGTGGCGCGGGGCGGGCGAAAGCGGGTTTAATAGCCGGATGTCAAAACTCGCCGTTACCGCTGTTCCCGCTTTCGACGACAACTACCTGTGGCTGGTCCATGCACCCGCGGACCCGCGGCAGGTATTGGTGGTCGACCCGGGCGATGCCGCGGCCGTGGAAGCCGCCCTGCGGGCGCAGGGGCTGGTGCTGGCGGGCATTCTGGTAACCCACCACCATGGTGACCATGTCGGCGGTGTGCAGGCGTTGGTAGCCGGCGCCGCCCTGCCCGTCTTCGGGCCGGGTAACGAAGACATCGAAGGCATCACTCACCCGGTGCAAGGCGGCGCCCGCGTGGAACTGCCGGCGCTGGGTCTTTCCTTCGCGGTACTCGACGTGCCCGGTCACACGCGCGGGCACATTGCCTACGCGGGCCACGGAGCCGTGTTCTGCGGCGATACGCTGTTCAGCGGTGGCTGCGGCCGCCTCTTCGAAGGCACGCCAGCGCAGATGTATGCCTCGCTGGGCGCACTGGCAGCGCTGCCGCCTGAAACGCAGGTGTACTGCGCACACGAATACACCGCCTCGAACCTGCGCTTCGCGTTGGCCGTGGAGCCGGACAACGCGGCGCTGGTGGCGTACACCGCCGAAGTTGCCGCGTTGCGCGCGGCCGGCCAGGCCACTGTGCCCACTACGGTCGCGCGCGAACGCGCCATCAACCCCTTCCTACGCACCACGGAGCCGGCAGTACGCGCGGCGGCGGCGGGCTTCGCCGTGGAAGCAGGGCTGAACGCTGCCAACGACGACATCGCTACGCTCGCGGCCCTGCGCGAGTGGAAGAATCGGTTCCGCGGATGAAGTTCGCATCCGCACTCCTGGTGGGGCTGCTGCTGGGCTCCACCGCCCAAGCGCGCACACCGCAAACCGTGGACCCAGACTGGCCGATGGTGCCGACGACGCATGCTGCCGCGCCGCCGGCGCCTGAAGCCACCCCTGCCGGCAAAACCGTCGCAGCAGCCGCAGGTAGCACCGTTGCCACCCCGGCGCCTCTCACGCCCGCAGAGAAATTCGTCACCATCTCGGCGCCACCCGCCGCCGAAGACGAACCCTACATAGACGAAGAAGAACTGCTGCCCACGCCCCTGCCTTCGAAACTACTGTTCAACCGTCTGCGCAATTCGTTCGCCCTGCCAGACGCGGCGGACCCCAGCATCCAGAAGGAACTGGACTGGTATATGAAGCACCCCAGCTACCTGCAGCGGGTGTTCCAGCGTTCAGAGCGGTATCTATTTCATATCGTGAGTGAAGTAGAAGCGCGCGGCATTCCCATGGAGATAGCGCTGCTGCCAGTGGTGGAAAGCGCCTACAACCCCTACGCGTACTCGCCGGGGCGCGCTGCGGGCCTGTGGCAGTTCATCCCCGCTTCCGGTGCGCGCATGGGCCTGAAGCAGAACTGGTGGCAGGACCAGCGCCGCGATGTGGTGGCCTCCACCAGCGCCGCGCTGGACTATCTGCAGAAGCTGAACGCCATGTTCGGTGGCGACTGGTTACTGACCATTGCGGCTTACAACACCGGCGAGATGGCCGTGCAGCGCGCCATCGAAAAGAACCGGCGCGTTGGGCTGCCGACCACCTTCTGGGCCCTGCCCCTGCCGCAGGAAACCCGCGCGTATGTACCGCGCTTGCTAGCAATCCGTACGCTGCTGATGGACCCCGAGAGCCGTGGTCTGCGCTTACCGCCTATCGCGGACGCGCCCTACTTCCGGCGCGTGGATACGGGCGGCCAGTTCGACCTGCGTGTAGCGGCCGAATACGCGAAGGTGACGCCCGAAGAACTGCATGCGCTGAACCCGGGCTTTCACCGCTGGGCCACGGACCCGGAAGGCCCGCACCGCCTGTACGTGCCTGTGCAGGTGGCGGACTCCTTCGCCGTCACGGTAGCGACACTGAACCCGGCACAGCGTTTGTCGGTGGCGGCGCATCGCGTATCCACTGGCGAAACGCTGGCCAGCATTGCCCACGACTACAAGACGGCCGTGGAAGCGCTGCGCGCCATGAACCCCACCCAGCCCGCCAAGCCCCGCCCGGGTGCCGTGCTGAGAGTGCCCGTCGATCCGGGCAGCCCACTGCGGAGCGGGCTGGTCATTGAAGGCGATGTGGCGTCGGTCGGCGCAATGCCTTCCGGGCCCGGAGGCCCAAACCTGACGGCGGAGGCGGCGCCCCAGGAAGCACCACGCATCTCCAACCCGCCCCCCAAGCCGGAACGCCCGGCGCGCGTGCCTAGCGAACTGCATTACCGCGTGCAGGCCGGCGACACGCTCTACTCCGTATCGCGCAGGTTCGAGGTTAGCGTGGCCGATCTGAAGCGCTGGAACGGGCTGAAGAGCAACAAGCTCCGGCCCGGTCAGAAACTGCTGGTGCGCACGCGCGCCGCGGCTTAGCCTGCGCCAGCCACCAACACCCCGCGCGCGGCACGGCCTGAAAAGCCTTATAATTCACGCTGTTGTATACATTTGAAGGACGAGCCATGGGATTCATGACCGGCAAGCGCGCTCTCATCGTTGGCCTCGCCAGCGACCGTTCCATTGCCTACGGCATCGCCGAGGCGTTCAAGCGCGAAGGAGCCGAGCTCGCCTTCACCTACCAGAACGAGCGCCTGAAAGAGCGTGTGGTCGACATGGCCGCCGGCCTCGACAGCACCATTTGCCTGCCCATGGACGTGGCTGAAGACGCGCAGGTAGACAGCGCCTTCGCTGGCCTGAAGGAGCACTGGGACGGCCTCGACATCGTGGTGCACTCGGTGGCCTTCGCCCCGCGCGAAGCGCTGGCCGGTGGCTTCGTGGAAAGCACCACCCGTGAAAGCTTCCGCATTGCGCACGACGTTTCGAGCTACAGCCTCACGCTGCTAGCGCGCGCCGCTCTGCCCATGATGCAAGGCCGCAACGGTGCTCTGCTCACCATGAGCTACCTAGGCGCCGTGAAGTCCATCCCCAGCTACAACGTCATGGGCTTGGCCAAGGCCAGCCTGGAAGCCAACGTACGCTTCCTGGCAGCGGACCTCGGCCCCAAGGGCATCCGCGTGAACGCCATCTCCGCCGGCCCCATCAAGACACTGGCTGCGGCCGGCATTGGCGGCTTCCGGAAGATGCTGACGCAGGTGGCTTCGGTGGCCCCCATCCGCCGCAACGTGACCCAGGACGACGTGGGCAACGCGGCCGCGTTCCTCTGCAGCGACCTGGCCGCCGGCGTCACCGGTGAAGTGCTTTACGTGGACGGCGGCTACAGCCACGTGGGCATGAGCTTCCCGGAGTAAAGAGTCGCGAGCAAGCTCGCTCCCACAGGCGGATACAACCCTTTGTGGAAGGGAGCTTGCTCCCGACCCCTCTAATGTAGGAGGGAGCTTGCTCCCGACCCCTCTAATGTAGGAGGGAGCTTGCTCCCGACTTTTGCCGTGTAACAGCCAGCCTTAGTTGAACAGCGCCGGATCCACGTGCACCTTGGCCTTGGCGCGAATGGCCGCCAAGTAACCCGTGAAGTCGCGCTGCTGCGTCTGCTGCACCAACTGACGCGCCGCCGCGGCAGCCGCCTCGCCTTCGAGCTTCGGGCCAGCACGACCGGCCGAGACCTGCCACACCACTTGGTCCCCGTTGGCCAAAGCCACGGCACCCGAACGCGGTGCTGTGGGCCGCGGGCCCACGAACGCCGCCTTCAGCACCTCCGCCGCCATGCCGGTGGCCTTGCGGTCTACCCAGCCGGGCGTGGTCACGGTGGCGCCCTTGGCAGCGTCTGCCAATGTAGCGCCGCCCGCCACAGCTTTCAGCGCTGCCTGAGCAGCAGCAGCCAGCACTTCCTTGGCCTGCGCCGTCTTCACGGCGGCGTCGACCCTGTCACGCACGGCCGCCAGCGGCTGCTCCGCGGGCTTGTGATGCTCCGTGACGCGTGCCACGACCACATGCCCATCGCCGAGGTCCACGGCGCGGCTGTTGGCGCCATCAAGCACGCTCTTGGCGAAGACGGCGTCGATGAGCTTCTTGTCCGCCGGGAGTGGCGCACCGCCAGCCGAACGCGTGTAGCTGGCGACCGTCTGCAACGGCGCACCCACAGCACGGGCCACGGGGTCCAGCGAGCCGCTGCTTTCGAAGGCAGTTTCTTCCAGCTTGTCCTGGAGCGTACCGAAGGTCTTGTCCGCTTCGGCGGTCTGGAACTCGGGAGTGATGTCGGCGCGCACATCCTCGAAGGACTTGCCGGCACCGGCCGCCACTTCGTCGAGACGAACCACGTGGTAGCCGAACTGGGTCTTCACCACCTGCAACTCGCCGGTCTTCATGCCCCACACGGCGGCCGCAAAAGGACCGACGAAGAAGTCTTTTTCCTGCAGACCGAGGTCGCCGCCCTCAGCCGCGGAACCCGGGTCTGCGCTGTTGGCCTTGGCCAGCGCCGCGAAATCCGCGCCGCCCTTCAATTGCGCCAGCAGGCCATCGGCCTTCGCCTTGGCGGCAGCGTCTGCCTTGCCATCCACGCCGGCCGCGGCCTCGATGAGGATGTGACGCGCACGACGCTTTTCGGCGGTGGCGTAACGATCTTTGATGGTGTCGAAGTAGGCGCGCAGCGAAGCTTCCGTGACGACGACCTTCGCGGCGATATCCGCGCGACGCAGTTCCACGAACTGCAAGGACACGGACTCTTCGGTCCGGAAGTCCGCAGCATGCGCCTTCAACCAAGCTTCCAACTGCGCTTCCGTGGGCTTGGCAGCGGCAATGGCCGGAGCCACCGCAAGCGTGGCGTAGGCGAGGTCGCGTTGTTCGCCCTGCAGAGCCAGCGCTTCATCCACTTCGCGGGGAGTGAGGAACGCACTGCGCGCCATGCCGCCAACCAACTGGTTGGCCAGCAACTGCTGGCGCTGCTCCGCCTCGAACGAGGCCATGGAGATGTTGTTCTGCTGCAGCAGCGCTATGTAGGCATCACGGCTGAACTCACCACCCACCTGGAAATACGGCAGGGAGCGGATGGACGCGGCTACTTCTTCGTCCGTGACTTGGTAGCCGGCATCCTTCGCCCGCTGCGCCAGCAACTGCTGCTGCACGAAGCCATTGACGATGGAGTCCTGCACTTCCTTACGAGTGGCTTCGGGGATTTCACCCTCAAAGGCACGCGCGAGCTGCGAGATTTGGTTCTGGTAGCTCTCGCGAACGCGGGCGGAATCGACAGTCTCGCCGTTCACATTCAACCCAGCGCCTTGCGCAGAGGTGAAGCTGATGACGCCCTGAACACCAAAGAAAACGAAGGTGACCGATAGGGGAAGGATGAAGAGCCAAAAGGCAACACCCTTCAGACGGTCGTGGATCCACTGCATCATTGCTGCAAGACTCCCTAAACAAAAAGGCCGCACGGTCACCCGGCGGCCTTCGAAATAAATGGCGGAGCGGACGGGACTCGAACCCGCGACCCCCGGCGTGACAGGCCGGTATTCTAACCGACTGAACTACCGCTCCGCGTGCCCCCACCACTTCGTTCAGTTGAAGTGGAGTTGGTAGGTGCTGAGGGGATCGAACCCCCGACCTTCGCCGTGTAAAGGCGTCGCTCTCCCAGCTGAGCTAAGCACCCCCAGTGGGAGCCCGGAACTATACGCAGCCAGTGCCTATTCAGCAAGCCCCGAGTGAAGGTTTTTCCGGGCTCCACCTTGTAGGAGGGAGCTTGGGTCGCGAGCAAGCTCGCTCCTACAAATAACCCTGTTGTAGGAGGGAGCTTGGGTCGCGAGCAAGCTCGCTCCTACAAATAACCCTGTTGTAGGAGGGAGCTTGGGTCGCGAGCAAGCTCGCACCTACAAATAACCCTGTTGTAGGAGGGAGCTTGCTCCCGACACCCATTGCCTTTTTGTGGGAGGGAGCTTGCTCCCGACAGAGGTGGTGCCTTATTGCTACCAATAACGGCGATATGCATTTTCCAGAGGAACTTCACTGGCGACACGGGCAAACTCGTTAGGCAATGCCGATTGATGGGCGATTAATGATAAGTTACATGTAACCGTGGAGCCCTCAGGTGAACAGCGTGCCGAAGCCCCCTACCTCCCGCGACAAGGTCCGCGCCCATCGCGAACGCCTGCGAGCGCAAGGCCTGAAGCCACTGCAACTCTGGGTGCCGGACGTGAATGCGGCAGGCTTCGCCAGTGCCGCGCGGCGACAATCGCGAGCGGTCGCGACAAGTGCCGACGAATCGGACGAACAGGCGTTCGTAGATGCCATCAGCATGGGGGCGCTGTGGGATGAGCCGGAAGCACTAACGTTACCCGCGGCCACCAACGCCAAGCAGACCAAGCGCAAGGCACGAAAGTGAAACGCGGCGAACTCTGGACGGTCGCGGGCGGCGGTAGCTACACCGGCAAGCCACGTCCGGCGCTGGTGCTGCAAGACGACCACTTCGCCGGCACGGCATCGGTAACCGTGTGTCCTCTAACCAGCAGCCGGGTCGAAGCACCCCTACTACGGTTGGCAGTGGAACCGACGGCTGAAAACGGTCTGAATGGCCTCTGCAGCGTCATGATCGATAAGATAACTACCGTGCCGCGGGAGCGCCTCGGGCGGCGCATCGGGCAACTCGAGGACGCCCACCTGCTCCGGGTGAACCGGGCGTTGGTGGTGTTCTTGGGGGTTGCCGGGGGACGGTGAGGCCCGTGGGAGGGAGCTTGCTCCGGACAGTCGCGAGCAACCTCGCTCCTACAAATAACCCTGTTGTAGGAGGGAGCTTGCTCCCGACAGAACCGCTGTTCTAGTGCGCCCGCACGCCCTTGCGCTTCGGCGCCAGCTTGGCGGCCTTCACCACCGCCTTGGCCGAGGCCTTGGCTGCCTTGGCGCCCTTTGCTGCCTTCACGCCCTTGGCCAGCGCCGGCAATGCTGCTGGTGCATCGCCACGGCGATTAGCAGCCTTCGGCAACGGCGAGCGCAACAGCGCCACCTCGAGCACCTCATCAATCCACTTCACCGTGCGGATATCGAGCTTGCCCTTGATGTTGTCGGGGATGTCGGCCAAGTCTTTTTCGTTGTCGTGCGGGATGAGCACGGTGGTGATGCCGCCGCGGTGGGCCGCGAGCAGCTTCTCCTTGAGACCACCGATGGGCAGCACTTCGCCGCGCAGGGTAATTTCACCGGTCATGGCCACATCCGAGCGCACGGGAATCTTCGTGAGCGCGGAGACAAGCGCAGTGCACATGCCGATGCCGGCGCTGGGGCCGTCCTTGGGCGTGGCGCCTTCTGGCACGTGCACGTGCACGTCATTCTTCTGGTTGAACTCGATGTCGATGCCGAGCACTTCGGCACGGCTGCGCACTACGGTCATGGCAGCCTGAATGGATTCCTGCATGACACTGCCGAGCTGGCCGGTGTACGTGAGCTTGCCCTTGCCGCCCACCACCGCCGCTTCAATGCTAAGCAGTTCGCCGCCCACTTCGGTCCATGCCAAGCCAGTCACCTGCCCTACGCGGCTTTCCTCTTCGGCCTTGCCGTAACGGAAGCGGCGTACGCCGAGGTACTTCGGGATGTTGTCTTCCACCACGGCGATGGGCTTGTCGCCAGGGCTTAGCAGCAACTGCTTCACCGTCTTGCGGCAAATCTTCGACATCTCGCGCTCGAGATTACGCACGCCGGCTTCGCGCGTGTAGTGGCGAATGATGTCGGTGATGCCGCTGTCCGCCACTTGCAGTTCGTCGTCCTTCACGCCGTTCACCTTCATCTGCTTCGGCAGCAGATAGCGGCGCGCAATGGCGAGCTTTTCGTCTTCGGTGTAACCCGGCAGACGAATAACTTCCATGCGGTCCAGCAAGGGAGCGGGAATGTTCAGGCTATTAGCGGTGCACACGAACATGACCTCGGAGAGGTCGAAGTCAACCTCGAGGTAGTGGTCGTTGAAAGTGGCGTTCTGCTCCGGGTCTAGCACTTCGAGCAACGCTGACGACGGGTCGCCGCGGAAGTCCATGGACATCTTGTCGATTTCATCGAGCAGGAAGAGCGGGTTCCGTACGCCCACCTTCGAGAGGTTCTGAATGATCTTGCCCGGCATGGAACCGATATACGTGCGGCGATGGCCACGGATTTCGGCCTCATCACGCACACCGCCGAGCGACATACGCACGAACTGGCGATTGGTGGCCTTGGCAATGCTCTGGCCGAGCGAGGTCTTGCCCACGCCCGGGGGGCCGACGAGGCACAGGATGGGGCCGCGCAGGTTCTGCACGCGCTGCTGTACCGCGAGGTATTCGACGATGCGCTCTTTGACCTTATCGAGACCGTAGTGGTCCTGGTCCAGCACTTGCTGTGCAGCCGTAATGTCATGGCGCACCTTGGTGCGCTTCTTCCACGGCGCCTTCACGAGCGTGTCCACGTAGTTTCGCACCACGGTGGCTTCAGCGCTCATGGGTGACATGAGCTTGAGCTTGGCAAGCTCCGCCAGCGCCTTTTCACGCGCTTCCTTGGGCATGCCAGCCTTGCGCACGCGCTTTTCCAGTTCGCCCAGTTCGTTCGGCGCGTCTTCCATGTCGCCGAGTTCGCGCTGGATAGCCTTCATCTGTTCGTTCAGGTAGTACTCGCGCTGGCTCTTCTCCATCTGCTGCTTCACGCGGCCACGGATACGCTTTTCAATTTGCAGTACTTCCATCTCGCCTTCGACAAGCGCGAGCACATGCTCCACGCGCTTGCGCACGTCGGCAATCTCCAGCACCTTCTGCTTTTCCAGCAGCTTCAGCGCCATGTGCGCGGCGACGGTGTCCGCCAAGCGGCCCGGCTGCTCAATGCCGGCCAGGGAGGTGAGAATCTCCGGCGGCACCTTCTTGTTCATCTTCACGTACTGCTCGAACTGGCTGATGACCGAGCGCACCAGCACGTCAATCTCGCGTTCGTCGTACGACTCCACTTCCGGCACGGCCGTAACGCGCGCCGCGAAAAATTCTCCGGAGATGAGTTCATCGACCGTGGCACGGGCCGAGCCTTCCACCAGCACCTTCACGGTGCCGTCCGGCAGCTTCAGCAACTGCAGGATGGTGGCGAGGGTGCCTATGCGGTAGAGGTCTTCAGCGGTCGGATCGTCCACGTCCGCCTGCTTCTGGGCGACGAGGATGATTTGCTTGTCGCCCTTCATGGCCTGATCCAGCGCGAGGATGGATTTTTCGCGGCCGACGAACAGCGGGATGACCATGTGGGGATAGACGACGACGTCCCGCAGCGGCAGGACCGGGACGGCGGCGTTGGCGGCGCCTTCCACGGTGGCGGGGACTTCGGCGATGGGGGTGTCGGACACGGGGGGCCTCGGAAAACTGCGGGAGGCCGGGTGGGGCCTCGGGGGTCGGGGAGCCTATTGGCTAATAGCTTAGCCTAGTGGGGGCCGGGGGTAGTACTTCAAGGGGGTAGCGCACGTTGGGCGCAAATGTAGGAGCGAGCTCTTGTGGGAGGGAGCTTGCTCCCGACTCTTGCTGTGGGAGGGAGCTTGCTCCCGACTCTCTCTTGTAGGAGCGAGCTTGCTCGCGACTCTTCGGTCGGCAGCAAGCTGCCTCCTACACATGGGGGGCTGTGGGAACCTCTTCCTGTGGCAAGGAGCTTCTTGTGGGAGGGAGCTTGCTCCCGACTCTTGCTGTGGGAGGGAGCTTGCTCCCGACTCCTTACCCGCCCTGAATCACCCAGAACCCTGCCGGCCGTCGGATCGCTATGCCCTGATATTCGCCAAGGTCCAGCAGGTCCCGATCTACCGTGATCAGCAGTTCTGCCGCGCCCGCTAAAGCAGCTCCCAAAACCGGCAAATCGGCGGGGTCGCGGCATGCCGCTGCTGGAACTGCATAGGGCTCGACGACGATGGCGACTCTTTCCCAAAAATCGCGAAGTTCCCTTACCTGCTCCGCCGGGAACGAGAACTTCTCGTAAAGGACACGCTCGACTTCGTCGCAAATGTAGCCGGATAGGACCAAGTCATGGGCGGCAAGGACATCCTCCACTAGGGTGGCGCAAACCCCGGCGCGCGCGATAGCGGCCGCTACCAACACCGAAGAGTCGATGACTACACGCATAGCGAAAACGCGCGCGGATGGAGCGGAGACTAGCGCTTACCCAACCGTAGGAAGACGTCGTCATCTGTGAACACGCCCTGCGCCATGGCCTGCGGCACGAACGCGCCACGCAGCCGACGAAATTCCCGGGTGACCAAGTGGCGGCGCAGCGCCTCGCGCGCGAAATCGCTCTTGGAGACGCCCAACTCCTCGCATTGGCGAGCCAGTTCTGCGTCGAGGCCGTCCGGAATTCGCAGCGTCAAAGTGCTCATGTCATACATTGTAATACATCCTTCGAAAAGAAGATGCCGACCAGAGAGTCGCGAGCAAGCTCGCTCCTACAAACGAACCCAGTGCCTTGTGGGAGC
>CALQLF020000030.1 GCA_943331345.2 Candidatus Planktophila lacus
ACCGGCGGCGTAGTCGTTCAGCGTTTCCGCGCCGGAAGCCGGCGAGTACTCGTGCGTGGCGGTGCTGCGCCCGCCATTGCCGTCGTCATAGCCGAGGGTGGCGGTGACCAGGCCGACGATGTACGTCAGCGGTGCCGCCTGAACCTGGAAGGAAAACCCCGCCAGGACGAGACCGGCGAGCAGGCCGGCTTTCTTGATGTGCTTCGTCGTCATGACCTTGAAACTCCTGTGCCGCCAAGGGGCTGGCGGGTTTGCGAATAAGAATTGCAAAACCCGTGCCGTAGCCCTTAAACCCTTATTAAACAAAGCATTAAGTTCGGTTGTGGGTGTCGTAGGGGGTGCACTGTATAAAGCCCCGACAATCCAAAGCGGGATGGTCTTCACAGTTCCGCTCAGGGGCTAACCCGGCGTGGAAATCTGTCGACGCGAGGTACTGAGCTGCTGGTACGGCGTCCTCCCGGTGGAAGCACTCATCAGAGCGCAAAAACCCATCGCTCCGGGTACGCACAATAAGAATGTCTGCGCCTGCCTGAATGGCCGCGCCTGGCCCGGCCCACCACGCGGTAACCGCTACCGCGAGATAACGAGTACTCACAAACCCTTACCGGAGGCGTGTCGACAACCTTTACAGGGGTGGGTGCTGGTGCATTGGGAAAGTCCCTAACCCCATGATTTTCTGAAGAAAAAACTTGATGGCACGGCTCTTGGATTAGGGAAGCCAAGGCACTCGCCGGGTCAAACGCCCAGCAAGTAGAGGCGAAAGCCGCCGGGTGCCAAGCGAATGAAGCAAGTTTTTTTGGGAGTAGACGGTCATGACGATGAGCAAGCACGAACGCGAAGTAAAGTGGGCCCTGGATTTCCGCCGTGAAATCACCCGCGCGCAACTTTCCCGCCGCGAAATCATGAAGCTGGGTGTCCTTGGCACCGGCACGGCCTTCCTTGGCCTCGGCGCCGGCAAGACCCAGGCCAAGACCATCGTGTCGCCGCCCACCGAGCCGTTCGTTCAGGCGCTGCCCATCCCCAAGACCGCCACTGAGTGCGGCTTCGAAGTGACGGAAGCCCAGTTCGCTGAGCACGGCAGCTCCAAGATGAACGGCACGGTGCTGCGTTCGCTGTCGGGTGCCCCGCTCAAGACGGAACACGACTGCCGCACCGCCGACTGGAAGCAGAAGCACCAGTACGTTACGCGCTTCAAGCCCAAGAAGTTCTACGTGTTGCCGACGATGGAATACGACCACAAGTGGCACCCGAGCCTGCCGGCCAGCAAGATGTGGGGCCAGGGCTGCCAGTTCCCGGGCTCGACCATCGTCGCCAACTACGGTGAGCCTTTCGTGGTGCGCCACGCCAACGAGCTGCCGGAAAACCCGAACGCCGACTACGGCTCGCCCACGTTGCTGACGCACTTGCACAACTTCCACAGCGGTTCCGAGAGCGACGGTGGCCCCTGGGGCGCTGCTGACCGCCGCTGCCTGGCCGAGCCGACCGACTCGCCCTGGTTCCGCGACCATTACTACACCATGGCTCGCGCCGGCTTCACGGACCCCCAGTTCGAGAACTACTACGGCAGCAAGGTGACGACGAACGCCGTCAGCAAGGCTGCGTGGAACCACTATGCCGCCAAGGCCGACAAGAACTTCATGAAGAAGTACGACCTGACGGCTGGCAACTGGGGCGACCCGAGCGAAACGTTGAACACCATGTTCTACCACTCGCACGTGCCCGACTTCACGACCTCCAACGTCTACAAGGGCATGGCTGGCCTCTGCATCGCTCGTGACGAACTCGACACCGGCGACGAGACCACCGGTCTGCGTTTCCCCAGCGGCAAGTACGACGTTCCCCTCCTGTTCTGCGACAAGGTATTCGACCAGAACGGTCAGTTGTTCTTCGACACCTTCAACCTGGACGGCATTCTCGGTGACAAGCCGACGGTCAACGGCGTCATTCAGCCGTACTTCAATGTGGACTGCCGTCGCTACCGCTTCCGTACCCTGAACACGGGTCCGTCGCGCATCATTCAGTACTACCTGTACAACCAGACCACGAACACCTGGATCGCCAACCCGTTCCTGCAGATTGCCAGCGACGGCAACCTGCTCGAGAAGCCGGTGCTCCGCGGGTTCGTGCAGAACTCGGTGGCCGAGCGGTACGACGTCATTGTCGACTTCAACCGCATCGCGAAGCCGGGCGACGTGCTCATCATGTATAACCGTTGCGACCAGCAGGACGGCCGTCTGCCGACCGGCAAGCTCGCTTCGCCTGGTATCCCGATGATGAAGATCATCGTCGGCGCCAAGGTGCCGGACCTGAGCTTCGACTACTTCACCTCGGCTGGCCTGGCTTCGACCCTGCGTCCGATGCCGATCATCGACATGACGAAGGTGGCTGCGCGCCGTACCTTCAACTTCGGTCGCAGCGGTGGTTCCTGGACGGTCAACAACAAGATTTTCGAACCGTCCATCGCCTCCTCGCAGGCCATGATCAAGCGCAACACGGCCGAAATCTGGACCATCCAGAACAGCTCGGGCGGTTGGGTCCACCCGGTTCACATCCACTTCGAGGAAGGCCGCATTCTCACCCGCAACGGTGTGGCTCCCCCGGTGTACGAGCGTGGCCGTAAGGATCTGTACCACACGAACACGAACGAGAAGATCGAAATCTTCTTCAACTTCCGTGACTTCCCGGATCCGAACTACAACCCGCCGAACCCGGCCTACAAGCCGGAAGCTGGCCGCTACGCCATGCACTGCCACAACACGGTGCACGAGGACCACGCGATGATGACCCGTTGGGACATCGTCAATCCGGCCACCACGGTCTGATGTAGCGATACTGAACGGAGACTGCCATGCGACGCCCCCAGCATGTGAAGAAGTCCTGGTTCGCCGCCGCGCTAGTCGCGGCGGGGCTGGCCGCCGGTGCCTTCGCACCGATGGCCCATGCCGAGGACCTGCAAGAAGAAGGTTTGCCTTACGGGGCGAAACTCGCTGGCAGTGAGCCAACGCCGGGGCGCTCTGCGCACCGCATTCCGGACGTCGAAGTCATTGACCAGGACGGCAAGAGCTACAAGCTCCACTCCGACCTGATCAAGGGCAAGGTAGTCCTGTTTAATTTCATGTACGCCGACTGCGATGGCATTTGCCCGCTGCAGACGGAAACGTTGAAGCGCGTCTACAAGGAATTCGGGGACCGCATGGGCAAGGAGATCATCATGCTCTCCTTCACCTTGCGCCCTTCCGTAGACCGCCCTGAGAAGCTCAAGCACTACACGGAAATGCACGAAATTCCGGAAGGTGGGAACTGGAAGTTCCTCACCGGTGACCCGGAAACCTTCGAAAAGCTGCGTCGTGCGCTAGGTTTCTTTGACCCAGTTCCCGAATTTGACTTACAGAACGCGACGCACCTCGGCATGGTGCGGTACGGTGACGACAACTCGGACCGTTGGGCAGGTTGCCCGGCTGGTTCGTTGCCGAAAGTGATAGCCAACAACGTTCTCCGGCTGTACTTGCCGGCGAGCCAGACTTGGTTGGTGCCGGACGTCAGTTGAGTTGACGCGGCGAGTTCCGGGTTCCACCTCGCGTGGGGCTCGGAGTTTGTCGTTGGTAGAGGTTGAATGACGAAGTTGCTGACAGTTGCCCCTCAGCTGCGGCCAACTTCCGTAAATGAAAGTGTTTTCTTTAGCCCTGTCTTTTTGGTTACGCATCTCCCCCAGGACGCGCCATGAACTTCCGCAAGCCCGCCGCCAGCTTTTTGGCGATGCTTTACACCCTGCCACTGTTCGCAGGCATGGCCCATGCGGCCGGCCCGGTCAGTGTCTTTCTGGATGAAGTCGACCAAGAGCGTCAAGTACGGGTACGTCCGTTGATGGATCCGTTCGTGACGCTGGGGAGCTTGAAGCCGCACAACATGCCGCTGCCGAACTTGGCCGGTATAGTCGTGAACCGCCAGAACGCCCTGCTGCTCGGCAAGGCCCTGTTCTGGGACCAGCAAACCGGTAGCGACGGTGTGGCTTGTGCCACCTGCCACTTTGCCGGCGGTGCGGATAATCGCATCACTCACCAAGTGAACCCGGGCACTGGCGACATCCGTTTCACGAATGGCGATAGTGCCTTCGGTGGCATGACTGCCGCCAACAATGCGCGCGTCGTCTCGCCAGCCAACACCAGTGGCAAGAGTTCCGGTGGCCGCGATCTCGGCAACAACCAGACGCTCGACTTCACCGATTTCCCGCTGCATCGCCTCGAAAATCCGAAAGACCGACACTCCGAGGTGCTGTACACCACCAACGACGTCGTGGGTTCGAACGGTTCCTTCGGTGGCACGCTGGTGGAAGCCACCCGCGGCTCGACCACGGACAAGTGCCAGCCCGGCAAGGGCGACGTGTTCCACAGTGGTGGTCAGGCTTTGCGTCAGGTGACAGGCCGCAACGCGCCGTCCGTCATTAACGCCGGGTTCTTCACGCGCTTGTTCTGGGACGGCCGTGCCAACGCGACCTTCAATGGCGAAGACCCGTTTGGTGTACGCAACACGAACGCCTTCGTGGTCGAGGCGGTAGGCCTGACCACCGTAGCGCCTCGCAAACTGGCACTGAACAATGGGCAACTGGCCAGCCAAGCGGTGGGCCCGGCACTCAGTGAAGTCGAGGCCTCCTGTGGCGGCCGTATCTTCGCAGAGCTCGGTCGTCGTCTTGCCAGCGTTCGCCCGCTGCAGACCCAGGCTGTGCATGCGCAGGACAGCGTCCTTGGCAAGTTTCGGCATACGTCGGGCAAAGGCCTGAACACTACGTATTCGACGCTCATCCAGACTTCTTTCGATTCGAAGTGGTGGCGTGGCCAAGGCAAGTATCGCCGTGTGAACGGCACACTGGTAGCCGACCCTAATGGCTACACGCAGCAGGAACTGAACTTCTCGCTGTTCTGGGGCATTGCCATTTCGCTTTACGAAGCCACGCTGAAGAGCGACGACAGCCCGCTGGACCAGGCGCTCGAGGGCCGCATCATGCTCAGCGAGCAGGAAATGCGCGGCGCGTTCGTGTTTGCCAACAAAGGCAAGTGTGTCGACTGCCATTCCGGCCCCATGCTCAGCAAGGCCACGCCGTTGGTAGTGCCGGAACTTCCGGAGCCCGGCTTCGCGTTCATCCCGGAGGCGCTGAACGTTGCCCGCATGGATGCGCCTTACAAAACTGCCATGCCCATCATGTACGACGAGGGCTGGTACAACCTCGGCGTTACCCCCACCGCCACGGACATGGGTATTGGTGGCAACGATCCTTGGGGTAACCCGCTGTCTTACTCGCGCCAGGTGTCCGAACCGACGCGGAAAGTCGATGCGTTCCCGTTCAACGCTTGCTGGTTCCAGCAGCGCATTACGGAAATTCCGCCCGAGGCCTGCACGCATGCCGTTGAAATGGCGGCATTCAAGCCCGCCGAGCAGCGCATGGGCGTGGATGGTGCTTTCAAGACGCCGTCGCTGCGCAACATCGGTCTCACTGCGCCGTACTTCCACAATGGCGGCTACGCCACATTGAAGAGCGTGGTCCAGTTCTACGCCCGCGGCGGCAATCGCCGTGGCGATGGCACCGAGGACCCAGAGTTCGAGTTTAACGACAACAGTGGCACGGGCGCTTTGGGTCGCGGTCACCCGGTGGTCGAGGCCGGCGTTGGCTCCAATGTCATCGGTATCGAGCCGCTCTTCAAGACGGACCCGAACGAGCCGGACTTCTTCCCGGACGAGACGAAGCAGCTCACGGACGCGGAAATCGATGACTTGGTGGCCTTCATGCTCACCATGACCGACCGTCGCGTGCAGTGCCGTGCGGCGCCGTTCGACCACCCGGCTCTCAGCATTCCCGACGGCCACCTGGTTGGCAACGGCGGTGGCAATGCGAAGGATTTCTACACGGTGCTCCCGGCTACCGGTGCGGCCGGCACCTCCGACGCGCAGTGTTTCGTCAACAGCGGCGATCTCTTTATCCGCTGATTACAGTCGTTTAACTCCCACGGGCTGGTGGTGGTCTGGTGTTTCCAGGCCGCCCCAGCCCGTTTTTCATGGCGTTACTCCCTACCTTCCGGCGCGCGGCCCGCCGCTTTCCATAATCCGGTAGTGCGAGGCAGGTCGCAGTAGGGCGGCCGACGTCTGGCTACCATGGGCTACCCCCCAAGTTTGGATTTCTCCCCATGGCCCTTCCCGTCGATACCACCCACATTCCTTCCTGGCAGCGCTGGCGCTGGGTGGTGTTCGGTGCAGCGGCTATCGCCGGCGTACTCGCCTTGGCCTTGGCCTGGAAGTTTCTGCTGCCGCATTCCGGCCCAGAGCAAGACGTCGCTATTACCGAGGCCACTACGCAGGCACGTGCCTCGCGCGAGGCGGGCATCGCGGTCGAAGAAAAATTGCGCAAGACGCCCAATGCCGGTGATCTGCGGCTGACGCTGGCTGGCCTCTTGCTGGACCGCGGTGATCCGCGCGGCGCTGCCATCGAAGCACAGAAAGCCGTCAAGGCGGGCAATGCCGCGGCGCCGCCGGTGCGCGTCCATGCCCTCATTCGCAGTGGTGATGCCAAGACTGCAGCGGCGGAGATGGCGTCTCTTCCGGATAACGCCGACACGCGTCGTTTACAGGGAGACCTGAAGTTATTGCAAGGCGAGTGGGCGGCAGCACAAGCTGCCTACCGCAGTGCCTTGGTGCTGGATGCCGGTAATGTGCCAGCTCTGCTGGGCTTGGCCGAAGCCTTGGAACGTACCGGCGATGCCGCTGGTGCGAAGGCGCAGATTGACGCAGCGGTGAAGGCTGGCGCGAAATCCGCCGAGGCGCAGGTCGCGTTCGGCATGTGGCAACTGGTACACGCCAGCCCGGCCGTGGCGCGTGCCACGTTGCGCGAAGCCGCGCGTCGCGCTGGCGAGGCAGGCAAGTTGCAGCAGGCCGCTTCCGCTTGGATCAGCATTGCCGATATCGACTTCGCTGCCGGCAACGTGAAAGCGGCCGACGTGGATGCCAGCGTCTTGATGCGCCTGTTGCCCGGGACGGCGGCTGTCGAATTACGCCGAGCCCGTGCGGACTTGCTGCTCGGTAAGCCGGCAGCGGCCGAAGAGCGGCTGCGACGCTTGCTACGCCTGTCGCCGGATGACGATCAAGCGCAGTTGTATCTCGGCGTGGCCAGTCAGGCGCTGGGCAAGCCCCAGGCCGCGCGTATGTACCTCGCTGCGGCGGCCAACTCGGGACGGACCGAAGTGCCGGCACGACGCATGCTGGGCCGCATGTTGCTGGCAGCCGGGCAGCCCGATGAAGCCGTACGCCTGGTGCATGAAAACGAAGGCGCTGCCGATAGCGACCTGCTCGCTTTGGGTGGGCGCGCCAGCCTGCTCACTGGCGATACCGATGCGGCCTTGGACTACTTCCGTCGCAGCGTCGCCAGTGCGCCGCAGGATGTGCGTCGGCAACTGGATCTTGCCCGGGCCTATCTCACTGCCGGCAAGGCACAGGAAGCACTCGGCGTGCTCGATGGAGTGAAGGTGGCGGCGGCACAAGAGCCCGAGCGCCAAGTATTACGAACGGCAGCATTGTTGCAAGCTGGCCAGCGGGAAGCTGCCGTGGCGGGCATGCGGTCGCTGGCTGCTGGTCGCCCACAGGATGTTGACGCCCAATGGTTGGCAGCGCGTGGCTTTATCTTGGCTGGCGACCCTGCGGCAGCGCATGCGGCTGTTCTGCGGGTAACGCAATTGTCGCCGCAAGATGCCGGTGCTTTCACTGCGCTGGGCTTGTTGTCGATGGCCACGCGCGATCTTGCTGCTGCGGAGAAAGCGCTGGACCGCGCACTGCAATTGGATCCGAAAAAACCCGAGGCGCTCTACGCACGCGCCAACCTCGCGGCAGTGCGCAACGACGCTACCGGAGCGGAGCAATGGCTGATTAAGGCGGCGGCGGCCGCACCGAAAGCCATGCTGCCGCGCGTGGGGCTGGTGCGTCTCGCTTTGGCTCGTGGCGATGTGGCCGGCGCTGAAAAGCGCTTGAAAGAATTGCATGGTGTGGCGCCGGCGAATGCCATTGGCGTCGACATGCTCGAGGCCGAGTGGCTGGAAATGAAGGGCGACCGCGGAGCGGCGCTTTCGGCTTGGCAGCAGTTGGCTGAGGCGAACCCGAAATCCGCTGAAATTCAGGCGCGCTTGGGTGCAGCGCTGGTGCGCGCCGGAAAGCTGGTCGAGGCCAAGGCGCGAGTGAAGCAGGCGGTCGCTGCCGATGGCGCAAACGTGGCAGCGTTGACGGCTGCCGGCGACTTGGCCATGCGCAACAGCGACGCTCGCGAGGCCAACGAAGTTTACGGTCGCGCCGCAGCGCTGGCCCCAAGCCGCGCTCTGGCCATTCGCCAGTTTGCGGCCCTGCGCGCGCTGCGCTCGGCACAGGCAGACCAACCGCTACGCGACTGGCTGCAGCGTCAGCCCACGGACTTGACCGTACGCTTGGCCCTCGCCAACAGTTTGGAGGAGTCCGGCAAGGCTGCCGAAGCCATGGCCGAACTCGAGCGTGTGCTCAAGGACAAGCCGGGGCACCCGGGCGCTGCGAACAATCTGGCCTGGCTCAAGTTGCAAGCGGGCGATGTCCAAGGCGCATTGGCACTGGCGAAGACTGCCGTGGAAGCGGCGCCCAAGCAGTTCGAATTCGTGGATACGTACGCCACGGCACTTGCTAAGGCCGGCCGTTCGGCGGAAGCGAAGGCCTTGCTCCAGCAGGGGCAGTCGGCGCAGCCTGCCGATAAACGCTATGGCGAACGCTTGGCGGCGTTGGGCCTGCGTTGAACGCGTACTGAAAGGGCACGGGCGTTCTGGTTGAATGCTCGTTCCCGTGCTATTCAACCCGCCGCGGCTTCTTCAGCGAGGCTGGCACGAAGGCCCGCCGTGCAGTTCGGGTAGCGCGGCGAGAACCCGAGTTGCTCGCTAAGCCGCCGCGTTTCCACGCGGCGTGCTTCCATCAGAAACGACCATGTCTCGGCGCTTAATTGTGCGCGTGCCTCTGCGTCGGGTAGCACCGCTGGGGCGGGTAGCCCCGTCAGTTGTGCCAACTGTTGCAGGTAGGCCGCAGTGCCGGTGTCGTCACCATCGCCCACATTGAACAGGGCGTTGGCGGCAGCCGGGTGCAGCAGCGCCAAGCGTAGCGCCTGTACTAAATCGTCCACATGAATGCGGTTGCCGGGGCGTGCCAAGGCCGCTTGCGGGAGTGGCTCCGCGCGGCGCAAACGCTCCAGCGGTAACCGGCCTGGCCCGTAGATGCCCGGCACGCGCAGCACAGTCCACTCCACACCCACTGCGACGCAGGCGGCGCGTAGTGCCGTTTCCGCGGCGAGTCGGCGTCGGGCGCGTGGGGTAGCAGGGTTGGGGGGCGTGTCCTCGTTTACGGGTGCGCCGCCCGCATCGCCGTAAACGCCGGTGGTGGAGAGGTAAACGACGCGGCGCAGTGTTGGCGTGCTGCGCAAAAGCGCACGCAAAGCGTGTTCCAAGCGCGGGTCTGTGTCGCCAACGGTGGGTGGTGGCACCAGATACGCAAGATGGGTCCAGTCGCCCGGTGCGGGGAGTGGCGCTTTTGCGTCCAAGTTCCAGTCGGCGGAGCGCCAGGCGGTGATAGTGCTGAAAACTGGCGTTATACGGCTTCCATTGCTGCTCGACGCATGCGCGCGCCCGCCCTCGGCGGCCGTTTTCAGGAAGCGCTGGCCGGTGTAACCGGCGCCCAATAGCAGCAGTTTGGGAAGCGAATCGCCCATGGGGCACCTTGTCCAGTGCAAGCCACTTCACGCGGCCTGTCCGGTTTACATTAGCATTGGCGCCCGCATGAACACGCCGCCGCCCGCTACTGTCGTTTTCCATCCCCGCACCGAACCTGTGGTTTTGGGTGTCGGCGAAACGTTGCTGGAGGCTGCTCAGCGCACCGGCCTGCGGGTACCGCACAGCTGCCGCGGCGGCAACTGCGGCAGTTGCCGCATGACGCTGCTGGCGGGCGAGGTGGACTATCCGCGCTTTGCACCCCTCACGCCACCGGGGCTCATCGGCGCTACGCCGGGGCTGGCGCCCGGGACGGTGGAAGTGCTCGCTTGTCAGGCCGTGCCGCGTGGCGCGGTACAGGTGGAGCCGCGCGAACTGCGCCGTGCGGGTGAGGTAGAGGTAAAGAAACTGCCGTGCCGCGTGGCGCGCTGCGAGACCTTGTCGCCCGGCGTGTTGGGGCTGTGGCTGCGCCTGCCCGCGGCAGAGCCGCTGGAGTTTCACGCCGGCCAGTATGTGAACCTGTGGTTGGGCGATGACCGCCAGCGCAGTTTTTCCATCGCCGCGCCACCGCACGCCAGTTCCTTGGTGGAAGTGCATATCCGCGAGTCGGCCTCCATGGTGGCCAGTGGTGTGTTGGACCAGTTGCGCGAAGGCAGCTTGCTCACCATTGAAGGCCCGCACGGTGTGCTGGGCAGCGAAGTAGACACGGGTGCCGCGAACTACGGCACGGCCAATAACGGTGCGGCCGAGCTGGCGCCCGTGGTGTTGGTGGCTGGCGGTACCGGTTACGCGCCCATGCAGGCCTTGTTGTGGCAATGGCTCGAGTCCGGCACGCAGCGCCCCGTGGTTCTGTACTGGGGCGTACGCGCGGCGGAAGACCTTTACCGTGATGCTTGGCTGCGCGAGCGCGCGGCGCGTTTCACGCAGTTCCGTTATGTGCCTGTGCTGTCGGCGGCTGCCGAAGACGATAGTGCCGAGTTGCGCCGCGGCTTCGTGCATGACGCGGTTCGCGCCGACTGGCCGGCTTTGTGTGCCGGTGGGTTGACTCCGGAAGTGGTGGCCGCAGGCCCCACCGTGATGGTGGACGCGCTACGTGCGGCGTTGTCGGAACTGTCCTTGGCGGGCTACCCCGTGGGACCGCTCACCTGCGACGCTTACGGCTAGGACCGCGGGGCCTGGTGCTTGCGCCAGAACTTGAGCGCCTCCACGAGCCCGTCATCGTCCGGGCGGTCGGCTACCACCAGCGCCCCTGCAAAACCCAGTTCTCGCACGCGTTGCCCAATGCGCCGGCTGCCCGCCAACCAAGTGACCGCGCTGAGACACGAGGCGTCCGGGAACAGGCGCAAGGTGTTGTCGAGCAGTTCGCTACTGGTGGCTGTCACCACGTGCAAGGCGCCGCTGGCAAGGGCCTGTTCGGCGAGCGCCACCTGTTCGATGAGTAGCGCAGTGGTGGGCGGCAGCACGCGGCGGTACACGTCTGCATAGTGCACCTTGGCGCCACGTGCCTGCAGCGACTGCGCCAAATGCTCACGGCCGCCTTCTCCGCGCACAATCAGGATGCGTTCCCCTTGCACTTGCTGCAGCTCGGTAGCGGCGAGCAGCGTTTCGCTGTCGTAGCTGCCGCCCGGGGGTAGTGCCACCGTGTGGCCAGCGTCCGCCAGCACCTGCGCTGTGGCAGGCCCAATGGCGAGAATCTCCGGCGCTGGGCCGCTGCTGGTGCGTAGTGCCTCCAGCAGAAAGGCCCCATGCGTTACGGCGTTCGCGCTAACGAAGATGATGCGCCGGTAATGATCCAGCGGGCCCACGGCAGCGCGGTGCCCGGCCGCGTGACCAAGCGCTTCGATGTTCATGGCGGGTAGCCGCCACACGGTGGCGCCCGCGTTGGCTAGTTGTTGGCAGAGCGGCTCGGCTTGTGCGGCCGGCCGCGTGACCAGCACGCCAAGACCGGCCAGTGGTAACGGCGTAGGCGCGCTGGCCACAGCGTCTAGTGCTCGGCGGCGCGAGCCGCATCCAGCAAATCACCAGCGCCGGCGGCCAGCAGTTTTTCGGCCACGGCTACGCCCAAAGCTTCACCTTCAACGCGCGCTGCGTGCAGGCCCGCAGTGTCCGTGGCCACGAGCACCAGCGTGCCGCTGTCCGCCACACTGCGCGAGCCATCGGCCGCGCCGACGAGCCCCTGCAGACGCAGCGTGTTGCCTTCGAGCACGGCATGGCCGGCGATGGGCGATTGGCAACTTCCGGCAAGACGTGCCGAGAAGGCGCGTTCTGTGGCGAGGCACAGAGCCGCCAGCGCGTCGTCCAGACAAGCCACGGCATGGCGGGTGAAGGCGTCGTCGCTGCGGCATTCAATGCCGATGATGCCTTGGCCCACCGCCGGTACGAGTAGTGCGGGGCTCAAGTGTTCGGCAATGCGCGCCGAAAAGCCCAAGCGGTCGAGGCCTGCGCAAGCCAGCAAGATGGCGTCGAATTCGTTCGCGTCGAGCTTGGCGAGGCGCGTGTTCACGTTGCCGCGCAAGGGCTGCACGACGAGATCGGGCCGCAACGCGCGCACCTGGCACTGGCGCCGCAGGCTGGCGGTACCGAGTTTCGCTCCGTGGGGCAGGTCTTGAAAGCGCGCGTAATGGTTCGACACAAACGCATCGCGCGCATCGGCGCGTTCCAGCGCTGCGGCGAGGCACAAGCCTTCCGGTAAATCCGCTGGCATGTCCTTCATGGAATGCACGGCAAGGTCCGCGCGGCCTTCCTGCAAGGCCACTTCCAGTTCCTTGATGAACAGACCCTTGCCGCCTACTTGCGCGAGCGTGCGGTCGAGGATGCGGTCGCCCTGCGTCACCATGGGCAGCAGTTCGACTTCGAGTCCGGGGTGGGCGGCGCGCAGGCGCGCAGCCACGTGTTCGGCCTGCCAGAGCGCGAGGGCGCTGCGGCGGGTGGCAATACGCAGGAGTTTCATGGGCAGCGAGTTTCGCACAGCGGCGGCTAGCCGCCCAACCGGCGGAGCACTTCCGGTGCCAAACGTCGGCTGGCATCGATAGTGAGGCCGCCGTGGCGCAGCGTAAGCGTCAGGCCGCCATCGGCCGTGCGCGTGGCAGTAGCGATGGCTGCTGGCACCACCAAAGCATTGCGGTGTACGCGCAGAAAATACGCGCCGTGAGCGGTTTCCAGTTCGCGCAGCGAGTTGTCGCTGAGGAACTCTCCTTGGGTGGTGTGCAAGGTGACGTATTTCTGGTCGGCCACGCAGGCGAGCACTTCGCCCAAAGGCACCAGATGCCATTGGGTGCCATGGGCGGTTTGTTGCCGGACGGTGATGTGTCCGGGAGTCATCAGCGGAGCTGCGCCGCTGCTGGTGGCCACGGCAATAGTGGCGACGGCGTTGGCTGCCTCGGGCGAGGTGGCACTGCCGATGCGTTGGGCGAGCGTGGGGCGTTGGGCACGGGCCAGTGCGGCAGCGAGTTTTTCGCGGCGAACAGGCTTCAGTAGATAGGCGCTGGCAGCGGTGTCGAAGGCTTCCAATGCATGTTGTTCGTAGGCCGTGACGAAAATAATGGCGGGGGGCAAGGGTAACTGGGCCAGTTCGCGAGCTGCCTCGAGGCCGTCCATGCCCGGCATGCGTACATCCAGCAGGACCACTTCAGGGGCAAGATGTCCCGCCAGTTCCAGTGCCTCGCGGCCGTTACCGGCTTCGCCTACCACCACTATGTCCGGGATACCGGCACAGAGTTGCCGCAAGCGCTCTCGTGCCGGCGGTTCGTCATCGACAATGAGCAAACGCAGCGGGCTCGTTGGCATGGCTTTAGCGCCCGTCGGCAATGGGCCAGGACAGCCGCGCAGTAAAGCCCGCCAAGGAAGCGGTAGTCCGCAGACTGGCACGGCCGCCATACAGCAGCGCAAGACGCTCGCGGATGTTCGCGAGGGCTTCCTGATGCCCTGTGTGCAGGGGCGCGGTAGCGGTACCCATGGCCAAGTCGTCGTTGGTGCTAGCGGGGAGGGGGTTGCCAACTTCGAGCCAAGCCAGAGCGCCATCGCTACCACCGGCGACCGTAATGGAGCCGCCGTCCGGCAGCCGTTCAATGCCGTGGTACACGGCATTCTCGAGCAGTGGCTGCAGCATCAAGGGCGGCATGGGCGCCATGCTGTCCAGCGCGGCCAACTCCCAGTTCACCTGCAGGCGGTTGCCGAGGCGTTCTTGTTCCAGCCGCACATAGGCTTTGGCCACTTCCAGTTCGGTGGCCACGGTGGCAGCCATACGTTCCGCCGCGAGGCTGGCGCGGAACAGGTCCGCCAGGTCTTCCACGGCACTGGCGGCGCGAGGGCTGTCGCTGTCCGCCAGCGCGGCGATGGTGTTCAGGCTGTTGAACAGGAAGTGCGGGCGGATACGCGCTTGCAACGCGGCGACGCGTGCGCGGCTTTCCGCTTCCACCTGCAAGCGCCACTGGTGCGCCACATAGAGGTAGCGCAGCAGCAGGCCGCCGGCCAGAAGTGCTAGCAGCACATTGCGCAGCACGAAGGCGCCCGGGGTTAATACTTCGCCATTGCCGCTCGAACCGCCGTCCCAGACGCCGGGTAAGCCACTGCCGGCCAGCCCATGCAGCCCTAAAGTGGTAGCGCCCCAGGAAACTACTGCCGTGACGCCCGCCAAGACGCCGAGCGCGGCCAGGGTTTCCGCGGTGGCACCGCGCGCTGGCAAGCGGCTGCGGCGCAGGGCGCACCACAAGCCGGCGTTGCCCAGCGCTATCCAGAGCAGCAGCCAGCCGGTGGCGGCGAGGTCCGCCCAGAACGCTATGTCGGTGCCCGGCGCACGCCGGGCCAAGGTGAGGATGAAGGCCAGTACCGCCGAAGCGAGCACCAGCAGCAGCACCGAACGGGGGAGGCAGAGGTCGGGCAAGTAGCTGCCACGCGGCGCGGCAGGTTGGCGGTCGGCGCGCGGAGCCGACGGCTCATTCACGGAACAAGGCGTCCTTCAGCACGAACAGCGAACTGATGTCGTCGTCCGCATGGCCTTGCGCCACCAGTTCCGCGTACTGCGCCAGCGTGGTGTCGACCACCGGCAGCTGCACGCCGTGTCGGGCCGCCATGGCCTGGCAGATGCGCAAGTCCTTGGCGTGCAACTGCACGCGGAACCCGGCGGGGTAAAGGTTGGTCACCATATTCGGCGCGCGGTTCACGAAATACCAGGAGGAGCCTGCGCCTTTCCCCAGGGTATCAATGACCTCCGGTAGCGGCAGACCTTCCGCTTTCGCGAAGGCCATGGCTTCCGCTACGGCCTGGATGATGCCGGCGCACATGATTTGGTTGGTGGCCTTCGTGGCCTGGCCAAAGCCGGTGGGCCCCAGATGGCGCACCGTGGCCCCCATGGCGGCGAGTGCTGGTTGGGCTGTGGCGAAATTTTCTGGCGTACCGCCCACCATGATGGCGAGGCGCGCATCGCGCGCGCCTTCAACACCGCCGCTGACGGGGGCATCGAGGAAGCCGGCGCCTACTGTAGCCAGACGGCGTGCCGCTTCACGCGCGGTATCGGCGGCAACGGTTGAGCAATCCACCACCACGAGCCCTGGGTGGGCGCCGGGCAATAGCGCTCCGATACAGGCCAGCACGTCTTCATCCGCCGAGACGCAGAGCACCACGACGTCGCAGAGGCCAGCGAGTTCCGCCAGCGATACGGGCGCGGCGCAGCCGGTTTCTGCGGCGAGGGCGGTAGCGCGAGCGGTAGTGCGGTTCCACACGGCGGCGAGCAGGCCAGCGCGGTGGAGGCTGCGCGCCATGTGCGCGCCCATGGCGCCAAGGCCGACAAAGCCGGTGCGCGGAGAAGTGGCGGCGTTCATTGGGATTTGCAGGCGGCGTCCATGTCGCGCTTGGCATTCACGCGCACGGTGGAGAGTTCGGCGTCGGACAGGTACTGCCGTTCCTGGTTCGGCCCCGGCTTGAACAGTCGCTGCGCCGTCAAGTAGCTGTGGTAACGCTCGCGGGCATCGTTGCAGAGGTCCGACTGCGTCTTGTTCAGGTCCTTCTGCACTTGCCGCGCCGTGGCGGCGTCGTCAGCGGCCTTGGCCTCGGCGGCGCCGTTGGTTGCAGCAGTGGAGGGCTTCGGCGCGGGCTTTGCCGCCGGTTGGGGCGCCCGGTCTTGCTGGACGCGGATGAGTTTGGCGCCCGGCGGTGGGGGACGGTCGGAAGCGAACTTCTGGCCGTTCAGAGTCCATTCGTAGATGGTGCCAGCGACAGCAGCCGGGGCGAGCAACAGCCCGCCGGCGGTGAGGAGCAGCGCGACTGAAGTGACCGATGCGGCCAGCAGAGTGCGGTGTGCCATGGCTTAGATCGCCTGCTCGTCGGTTTCGCCGGTGCGAATGCGCACGACCCCGGAGAGGTCGCTGACAAAAATCTTGCCGTCGCCAATCTTGCCGGTGCGAGCGGCTTTCACGATGGCATCGATGACGGCGTCAACGCGGCTGCTTTCGACCGCAATCTCCACCTTCACTTTGGGCAGGAAGTCGACGACATACTCGGCGCCACGGTAGAGCTCCGTGTGGCCCTTCTGGCGACCGAACCCCTTCACTTCCGTGACCGTGATCCCCTGAATGCCGAGTTCGGCGAGGGTTTCGCGGACGTCGTCCAGCTTGAAGGGCTTGATGAGAGCGGTGACGAGTTTCATGGCGGGCAAACCTCCGGCCGTTGCCTGTGCAGGCAGGCCATCTGTCTTCGGGAATTCCAAGGCTCAAGGATAGGCGAAAAAAATGTCAGTGGAACTGGAACTTTCCGGGGGCGTTGTCGTCCCAATCTGCAGAAGCCGCAAGGCTTCACCCACACTCTCCCTGTGCGGGTATCGGCGGTCAGCCTATCCCCCGACCGTCGATTACTCGCCCGGCGGTATCCCCGCCGGGCATTTTCTTTTCTGCTTCCCGCGCTAACGGCGCTGAGTACATCGTGCGCAGCACCTTACGGGCTTCGTCCACGCCTTCCTTGCTCAGCGCAGAAAACAGCTGCGCCGTGGCCCGCCCGGCGGTTTCGGCCTGAATACGCCGCAAGGTGGGCAGCGCCTCGTTCCGGCTAATCTTGTCGCACTTGGTGAGCATCAGGTGTACCGGCAGACCGCGCCCGGCCACCAGTTCCATCATCTGGATGTCTTTCTCACCCAAGGGGCGGCGCACGTCCATGACGATGAACAGCCCCTTCAGGCTCTGGCGCTCGGCGAAATACTGAGTGAGTAAGCGGCCCCAGTGGTCCTGCATGGCGCGCGGCACCTTCGCAAAGCCATAGCCCGGCAGGTCCACCAAGCGGCGGTTCGCTTCCAGTTCGAAAAAGTTCACCAACTGCGTCTGGCCGGGTGCCTTACTGGTACGCGCCAAGCCGTGCCGCTGCGTGATGAGGTTGATGGCGCTGGACTTGCCGCTGTTCGAACGACCGGCGATGGCCACCTCGCCACCGGTTTCGGGGACGAACTGGTCCGGAGCGTTGGCGCTCTTGATGAACCGGACATTGGGAAACGCGGACATGGTGGTAAACTTCGCGACTTTGACGCGCGCAGTGTACTCCTGTGCTCTGCGCGTAGCCTGCAGACCGCCCCTTGGGAGTCCGTCGATGAAGAATTGGTTCGCGCTCGTTCCGGTGGCTTTGGCCACTGCCCTGCTGTCTGCCCCCGTGGTCGCTGGCCCGGCCGGTACCGCCGAGGCAGGAGCCGCCAAGTCAGCGGTCTGCGCGGCTTGCCATGGCGCCAACGGCAATAGTGTCAACCCGGAATGGCCCAACCTCGCCGCGCAGCACAAGCAGTACATCGCCGAGCAGCTGGCCGCTTTCAAGGCTGGCGTGCGTCTGAACCCCATCATGATGGGTCAGGCTGCGGCGCTGTCCGAGCAGGACATGGCCGACCTCGCGGCCTACTTCAATTCGCTCACCCTGACGGGTGGCGAGGCTGACGCAGCTCTGGTGGCCCGTGGCCAGACCATTTACCGTGCCGGCGATGCCAGCAAGGGCATTCCTTCCTGCATGGGCTGCCATGGCCCGGCTGGCCGCGGCAATGGCCCGGCTTTGTACCCAGCGCTCCGCGCGCAGCACTCGGTCTACGTTTACAACCAGCTGAAGGGCTACGCCGGCGGCACCCGCTACGGCGCCCCGGTGGCTGGCGCACCCGTACAGGTGCCCGCTGGCGCGGCGATCATGAACGAAATCGCCGGCAAGCTGTCCGATGACGACATGAAGGCCTTGGCCGCTTACGTCCAAGGTCTACGCTAAAACTTTTTCCGGCTACTGGAGCCTCCGCCATGCGCCTGAACCGCCTTTTGCCGTTGTTTGTCGTTACCCTGCTCGCTGCCTGTGGCGGCTCGGCCAACCAGCAAGGGGCCGTGCCTGCGGCGCCCGCTGGCGTGGAAGCCCCGGCAGCGCCGGCGGCGCAGCCCGCTGCGGGCACCGCCACCTCGGCCGTCCAGCCGGGTGGTGAGGCTATCGAAGCCGCAGTCGACGCCCTCAGTCCTGTCGCTTCCGCCATTGCAGCCACCACGCCGCCCGCGGCTGGTGTCAGCTCGAGCCGTTGGGCGCTGGGCAAGAACTACAACCAGCTGGTCCCTTCCCAGCCGACGGACAGCCCGGCGGACAAGGTCGAAGTGGTCGAGGTGTTCTGGTACGGCTGTGGTCACTGCTACCACTTCGACCCTTACCTCGAAAACTGGCGCAAGAAGGGTCAGCCGTCCTTCGTCGATTTCCATCGCGTGCCGGTCATGTGGAACGACATCAACCGCCAGCATGCCCGCCTGTTCTATGTGCTGCAGGCGCTAGGCAAGCTGGACCAACTGCATACCGCGGTTTTCCGCGAGATTCACGCCAACGGCAACATGCTGGCCGACCAAGACCCTGCCAAGGGTGAAGCCCTGCAGATGGCGTTCCTGAAGTCCAAGGGCATCTCGGCAGCGGACCTCAAGCGGGTTTATCACTCGTTCCCGGTGGAGAGCAACTTGCAGCGCGCGGAAATCCTCACGCGTCGCTACCAGGTGACGGGCGTGCCGATGGTGGTGGTGAGCGGCAAGTACACCGCCGACGTGGGCAGTGCAGGCGGCGAACAGCAACTGCTCGACCTCATCAACGACCTCTCCGGTGGCGCTCGCCGCCGCTGAGGCGGGCAGCGCGCGGGTCTTCCCGGCCATCCTCCTTTCACGCAGGCCCGCCCCTCCGCGGGCCTGCGTTTTTGTGCAAGCCAACCTTCACCGGGTCGTGGTAAAACAGCCTCATGTTCTCCTGCTACATCCCTAACCCCACCGGCCTCACGCGGCTGGATAACCAGCCGGCCGTCGTGCCGGCGGATGCGCTGTGGGTAGACCTCCTCGAGCCGACGCTCGAGGAAGAGAAGGCGGTGGAGCAGTTCCTCACCATCGACGTGCCCACGCGCGAAGAAATGAAGGAAATCGAGGCGTCCAGCCGCCTTTACGAAGAGGGCGGGGCGCTCTACATGACGCTCACCGTGGTCGCCAAGGTCGACACGGACCGCCCCATCACCGCGGCGGTCACGTTCATTTTGGCGCGCAACCGGCTCATCACGAACCGTTACCACGACCCGCTGCCGTTCCGTAAATACGCAGCCTATGCCGAGCGGCACATCTCGGTATGTTCCAGTGCGCAGATGCTGCTGGCCGGCCTGCTGGAGGCCATCGTCGAGCGCGTGGCCGATGTACTCGAGCGGGTCGGCAACGACCTCGATGACCTTTCCGCCGGCGTGTTCGCGCCGCCGGGCCGCGATGCCACCGCCAACAAAGTGAGCCGCGACCTGCGCGCGGCCATGGAGCGCATTGGCCGCAACGGGGACCTGCTCTCGAAATCGCGCGAATCGCTAACCTCGCTCGGGCGCATGCTCACATTCATCATGCAGTCCACGGTGGTCACCCTCACCGCCGAAGAACGCGCCCGTTACAAGACGCTCTCGCGCGATGTGCTGGCGCTGTCGGACCACGCCGCTTTCGTGAGCAACAAGACCAGTTTTCTGCTCGAGGCCACCTTCGGTCTCATCAACATCGAGCAGAACAACATCATCAAGATTTTCTCGGTGGCTGCGGTGGTGTTCCTGCCGCCCACGCTGGTGGCCAGTATTTACGGCATGAATTTCCATCACATGCCTGAACTGGACTGGCCCTATGGCTATCCGCTGGCGCTGGTGCTGATGGTGTGCAGCGCCGTGCTGCCCTTCGTTTATTTCAAGCGGCGGGGCTGGCTCTAGCTGTCGCCTGCGTTCGACTTCAAACCGCGGCTGGCCGGAGGCCGGTTTGCGGTTCGCTCACTTGGGGGAAGGCAATGAACAACGAATCCAAGGCGCTTGTGCAGGTGTCTGCCAGCCGGGCCATGTCTACTGTTCGCGTCGTGCGCACTGGCCTTGCATTGCTGGCTGGTGGTTTGCTCGCCGGTTTGCTCGCTGCCTGTGGCGCTGGCAAGTCCACGCCTTCCGGTGAATGGGCCCTGAAGGGCCAAAACGGTTACGAGCAGTACTTCAGCCCGTTGAAGGAAGTAAACGCGGACAACGTCGCGCGTCTCGGCCTTGCTTGGCATGCGGACCTCGACACGGCGCGCGGCCAGGAAGCCACGCCGCTCATGGTCGATGGTGTGCTGTATGTCTCCACGGCTTGGAGCATGGTGAAGGCCTTCGACGCCACCAATGGCAAGCTGCTGTGGAGCTACGACCCGAAGGTGCCGCGCGAGGTGCTCGCCAAGGTGTGCTGCGACGCCGTGAACCGCGGCGTGGCCGTGGCCGGTGGCCGCGTGTTCGTGGGCACGCTGGATGGCCGCCTCGTCGCGTTGGATGCCAAGACGGGCAAGGAAGCGTGGTCGGAAGTGACCGTCGACCAGTCCGGCTACTACACCATCACCGGTGCCGTGCGCGTGGCCAAAGATATGGTGCTCATTGGCAACAGCGGCGCCGAATATGGTGTGCGCGGCTACCTGAGCGCTTACGACCAAGCGACGGGCAAGCTCCGCTGGCGCTTCTACACGGTGCCGCGTCCGGACGGCAAGCCAGATGGCGCTGCCTCCGACCCCGTCATGGCGAAGGCGCGTGCCACGTGGTCGGACGGTGGGGACTGGGTGAAGAGCGGTGGTGGTGGCACCGTGTGGGATGCCATCGTCTACGACGAAGCGCAGAACTTGGTCATCTTCGGCGTCGGCAACGGCAACCCGTGGAACTACCTGCTGCGCTCTGAAGGCAAGGGCGACAACCTGTTCCTGTCGTCTGTCGTGGCCGTGAATGCGGACACCGGCGCGTACGCGTGGCACTTCCAGGAAACCCCTGGCGAGACTTGGGACTTCACGGCCACGCAGCCCATTACGCTCGCGGACCTCACCATCGACGGCAAGCCGCGCAAGGTGCTGCTGCACGCGCCGAAGAACGGCTTCTTCTACGTCATCGACCGCACCAACGGCGAGTTCATCTCCGGCGACAAATTCGTCGACCACATGAACTGGGCGACGGGCGTGGACCCGAAGACGGGTCGCCCCATCGAGAACCCTGCTGCGCGTTACTACAACAGCGATGTTCCATTCTTTTCCATGCCGGGCGCAGTCGGTGCGCACAGCTGGCAGCCGCAGTCGTTCAGCCCGGAGACGGGTTTGATCTATATCCCGGTGAACGACGCTGGGTTCCCGTATGCGGCCGTGGCGCCGAAGGACTGGGAGGCGAAGCCGCGTGGCATGAACGTGGGCGTCGATATGGCAAAGACCGCCATGCCGGCCATCAAGGAAGTGCGCGCCGGCGCGATGGCGAACACGAAGGGTTACCTGCTTGCATGGGACCCCGTGAACCGCAAGGAAGTGTGGCGCGCGCAGCATGCCGGCCCGTCGAACGGCGGCACGCTGGCCACGGCCGGCAACTTGGTGTTCCAAGGCACGGCGGCTGGCAAGTTCAAGGCTTTCCGCGCTACCGACGGCAAGGAAGTCTGGGCACAAGACGCGCAGACCGGCGTTCTTGCCGCGCCCATGAGTTACGCCATCAACGGCAAGCAATACGTGGCTGTGCTGGCCGGCTGGGGTGGTGTGTGGGCGGTGGCGCCTGGCATCTTGTCGTACACCTCGGGCCCCGTGAAGAACGTGAGCCGCCTGTTGGTGTATGCGCTCGATGGCAAGGATGCGTTGCCGGCCGTGGTGGCGGAGAAGGCGTTGCCGCTAGACCCGCCGCCGCTGACCGCGGATAAGGCGACGGTAGCGCAGGGCGCTGGCCTGTTCTCGCGTTACTGCAACGCTTGCCATGGCGATGCGGCCATCTCGGGCGGCATCAACCCGGACCTGCGCCACAGCGCCACGCTGGCCAGCGCGGATGCGTGGAAGGCTATCGTGTACGACGGCGCGCTGCGCGAGAAGGGCATGGTGTCGTTCGCGAACGTGGCCGATGCCAAGGGTGTAGACAGCATCCGGCATTACGTCATCGCGCGCGCCCACGAAGACTTGGCGCTCGAGCAGGCGAAGTAAGGCCTGCTCGTTTCCCGGAAGCGCAGCAGCAGTGTGCTGTTGGTGCTTCCGGGTGGTTGCTGCGGCTTAGTCCGCCTTCAGTTGAAAGCAGAACTGTTCTTGGTTCTGAATCGCCACGAAAGCCTGTTCGTTCAGGCCCAGTCTTTCGGGCGTGCCATCCAGGCAATACAGACGATGTTCCGGTGACAACTGTCGCAGGTAATAGTCCGCCTGCAGCTTGCGTCGCTGCTCGGCGTCTTCGATGGGTTCGAGCACGAACAAACGCAGCGCCGCCAAATGGGCAGGCGTGAACTTGGCAGGCTGCAACCGCGCCGCGCGGATTTTCGCTGGCAGTTTCGCGCCGCTGAGTGTTTGGTCAATATCGATGCTGAACCGCCAGAACCAGCTCAGGCAGGCTTCATTGGGTGCGCAGTCCGGGCCGTATTCGGTAGCGTCCATGGCCGTGACATGGCCCGAGGCGACCAGCGTGGTGGCGTTGCTAGGCGAGGCGGCTAAGCAGAGCGCGATGAGGCAGGCGCTAGCTGAAAGGCGAGATAATAAGTTCATGGCGTGAATGCTAGCGTAGCGCGGCACGAAATTTACGCCTAGCATCGCGGCTCGGTCTGCGGCGGTCGCCGTGACAGTAATCGATTAGGCAATCTATGCAATACAGTAAGGCATTCGCGGTGGCGCTCGCCAATGGCGTGGCAATCGCGTCGTTCAGCATGGTAGCGAGCACCGCTTGGGCTGCGGATGCTGAAGAAGTCGAGGCTATCATCGTCACCGGCTCGCGTCTCAAACAGAGTCCGGCGAAAAGCGCGCTGCCGCTGGAGGTCATCACAGCCGAAACGCTGCGGCAGAACGGCATCTCCAGCCCGGAGCAGCTCACCCTGTACCTCACCGCCAATGGCAGTGGCGCGGATAATCTGGCTGCCAACGCAGATGTGACGACGGGTGCACAACGCGGCACCAACGGCCTTTCCGCTGCCAACCTGCGCGGTCAGGGCTCGGCCGCAACGCTGGTACTGCTCAATGGCCGCCGTGTGGCCGCGCACGGCCTCTCTGGCTCGGCAGTGGACGTCAACCAGATCCCCTTCATGGCGCTCGATCGGGTCGAAGTGCTCAAGGATGGCGCCTCGGCCATTTATGGCACCGATGCAATCGGCGGCGTAATCAACTACATCACTAAAAGACAGTACGAGGGCTTTGGCGCCTCCGTCATGGACGATATGACGGAGCAGGGTGGCGGCAATATCGCCAGCGTCTCGGCGATTGCTGGCTTCGGCGACCTGAAAACGCAGGGCTTCAATGTCTTTGGCACGGTCGGTTATCGTGAGAACGGCCTGTTGCGTGGCTCGGACCGCGCATTCGTCAATGGCAACCAGTCTAATCGCGGTCTATCCATCGATACGCGTGGTACGCCGGTGGCTACTGCTTTCGGTACCGGCACCGCTGCCTTTCCATCGTTGCTGCAGGGCTTGACGTTGACGGCACCTAACGGCGCGAATGCCGTGGGTGGTGGCATCAACGTATTGAACCTGCCAGGCGGCGCGGGCTGTGCTTCGATGGACGGTGGCATGGCGTATGACTACGCGCTTTGGGCCAATCCCAGCGCCTATTACGCCTGCGCTTGGGACACGGGCCGCGCGGCAGTGATCCAGCAACCAGTTCGCACCCTGACCTATTACGGGCGCGCCACAGCCGAGCTTGGCAGCAGCGAAGCCTTTCTGGAGGTCACCGGCTCGAAAGCCCATTCGGCCAAGAGCTTCTCGAACAATCAGCTATCCACCAGCACGAACTCGCTCCCCATTTTCTACCCACTCAATAGCCTTACCTCGAGCACGTATAACGCCGTTTTTGACGCCATCAGAAGCACGTTTTCTGCGAACCCTGGCCAGACGGCTGCCTTGCAAGGACGCTATGGCCTGCCGATCGCGTTCCGTTGGCGTTGCATTCCTTGCGGCGCTCGCGAATATGAAACCGAAGCTGACACGTTCCGCATCGCTGGTGGTGTTGAGGGCACGTTGCCGATGGACGGCTGGGACTATCGCACTGGTATCTCTTATGCGACCAGTTCGGTTTCGTCGGTATTGGGGAGCGGCTATTTTTATCGCGGCACCCTCGCCAGCGCCGGCACCGTTGCCGATCCTGCTGCGCCGACGGCGCCTGGTGCTTCTGCCCCAGGCATCGTGGGTTTGATCAACAGCGGCCTCCTCAATCCTTTCAGTCTCACCCAGAGCGAGGCTGCCTTGGCAGGGCTTGAAGCAATCTCCGCCAACGGCATTACGCTCTATGGCGGCAAGTACCAGACGTTGCAGGCCGACGCTTCCGTCTCTGGCTCGCTCTTCGTACTGCCGGCGGGTGAGGTGAAGATGGCGCTCGGTGCGGATTACCGGCGGGAAACCTATGAGTTCGATGGCGCTGCTGCTGCCAGCCCGACCGCTCCGGTCATTTTCAATGCCGCCTTCGACAATGGCAACGCTTTGACACCCAAACATCGCATCGTCAAAGCGGCGTATGCCGAAGTGAATGTACCGATATTCGCAAGTCTCGAGTTGAACGGCGCCGTGCGACGGGATGACTACACTGGCTTTGGAGCGACGACCAACCCCAAGTTTTCCGCCAAGTTTCAGCCGTTAGACGAGGTCATGTTCCGGGGTTCCTACAGCACGGGTTTTCGGGTGCCTAGCTTCAACCAGATTTTCAATGGGGTGACCGAAACGCCTTATTCGGGGCGCGATCTTACCGATCCCGGCAAGTGCCCCAGTGGGGTGGTTAGCACTACCGACCCGAACTGCCTGATCATCCAGCCTAATATCTGGACCAATGGCAACGCCGGGCTTGGTCCTGAAACGTCCAAGGAGTTGAGCCTCGGTGTGGTTTTCAAACCCGCCCCGCGCTGGATGTTGTCGGCCGACTGGTGGTCGATTCGGGTCGACAACACGATCCAGATTCTGACTCTCCAGCAATTGCTGGCGAACTACTCGCTGTTCAAGGACAACTTTATCCGGGACAGTTCCGGCACTATCACGACGATAGACGATCGCTACATCAACGCCGGTGCGCGGCGCACCCAAGGTGTCGATTTTGCTCTGCGTGGCAGCTTTGAGTTGGGTGGCAATACCGTGACGACGGGCGCCGACGGTTCGCTGCTGCTAAAGAAGATTGAAAAATTGACACCCACCGCGTCTTTCGGCCCCAGCCTCATTGGGGTCTTCACTTTTGCCGGCGATCTTGGCGTCAAATGGAAGCACAACGCCTGGGTAACGTATGGCAACAAAGACTGGGCGGTGACCCTTACCCAAAGCTTCCGCAATGGTTACCGCAATCAAGCCTTGCCAGGCATCGCCAATGGCACGGTCACGCGGCTGAACTACAACCCGCGCGTCAGCCACTACGCCACCTATCACTTGTCCGCCACCCTGCTTCAGTTCGCGCCGAACTACCAACTGACCTTGGGAGTGAAGAATCTTTTCAATACCGGCCCGCCGTTCGCCGTCACCTATGACAGCAGTTCGGGTGCTGGTAGCTCATGGGAGCCCCGCCTAGCTGATCCGCGTGGCCGCTCGTTCGCGCTGCAGGTGGATGTTAAGTACTGATAGCGCCCTAACGTGCCCGGCGGCGTGGCTGTCGCCAACGCCTGGGACGCTAAAGCGCCCGGCGGGATTGCTCGGCCCCTCTGGGGCCTCGTCCCTCGTTGCACTCGGGATCGCCGGCCGTTGGCCGGCGCCCTTCGCCAGTGCTGCGCACTGGCTCGTCGAACCCACGTGTTTAGGGTCGTGGGTTCTCACCCGCCGTTTGGCGTTGGTGCGAGTAAGGGAAGTGGCGCGCCCGGCGGGATTCGAACCCACGACCTACGGCTTCGGAGACCGTCACTCTATCCAGCTGAGCTACGGGCGCGCGGCAGACTGTTGAAGCAGTGCTGAGAGCGAAATGATACAGCAAGCGGCGCACCGGCGGGATTGCTCGGCCACTATGGGGCCTCGTCCCTCGCGAAGCTCGGGATCGCCGGCCGATGGCCGGCGCCCTTCGCCAGTGCTACGCACTGGCTCGTCGAACCCACGACCTACGGCTTCGGAGACCGTCACTCTATCCAGCTGAGCTACGGGCGCGCGGCAGACTGCTGAAGCAGTGCTGAGGGGGAAATGATACAGCAAGCGACGCGCCGGCGGGATTGCCGGGCGCTCGGAGGCCGCAGTCTTTCGGTAGCCCGGGCATAGGCGCGTGGCGGTTGCGGCAAGCCGGGGTTTTGCAGTGCGTCCCGCGCCCCGTATACTTGCGCCCGGCGGAGTTCCGCCCTGTCCATCCATCGCTTTCCGTCCGGGGGCTCCGTGAGCAAGCACGACGACCATTTCTTTAACGTTTTCAGTGTGGTGATTGGCATCCTCGTTGCCATCACCATCGGCATCTTCGTGCTGGCACGCATCACGGGTTACGAGCACCAGGGTCAGTACGCTGGCAAGGTGGGTCTGTCCGCCGAGCAGGTGGCGGAGCGCATTGCTCCGGTGGGCCAGGTGGCTGTGGCCGGGCAGGACAACAGCGCGCTGGCTATTCAGCCGGATGACCCGTCGAAGGCCGTGGCCGCGCAGCCGCTGCCGGCGGATGGTGCTGCTACTTACACGGCTGTGTGCTCTGCCTGCCATGGTGCTGGCATTGCCGGTGCCCCGAAGGCTGGCGACAAGGCTGCATGGGCGCCGCGCTTGGCTCAGGGCAAGGCAACCCTCTACAAGCACGCGATCGAAGGTTACCAAGGCGGCAAGGGCGTCATGCCGGCTCGCGGCGGCCGTACCGACCTGACCGACGACCTCGTCAAGCAGGCCGTCGACCACCTCACCGCGATGTGATCGGCTGTGCCAAGCCCGTCACTCCGGGGGCGGGCTTGGGTGTAAGCCAAGTTTCCAGTTGGCGCAGCTGCAGCGCCACCCCCAAGTCTTCTTTCGTTACCGTCGCGCGTCCGGCCAAGTCTGCCGAGGTGCGCGCCACGCGCAGTGCGCGATGGCAGGCGCGCGCTGACATTCCGCGCCGTGCTGCCGCTTGGTCGAGCAGTTCACTCGTCGGTGTGTCGAGTGGCGCGAAGTCCCTGAGTTGTCCCACTGACAGGTGCGCGTTCAATGTGCCCCGCGCGGCCTGCCGTTCACGCGCCAGCAAGACGCGTTCGCGCACTTTCGCTGATGGTTCGGAAAGTGTGGACTGCGCTCCGCTTGCAGCTTCCTGCCTTCCTGGTGTTTTGGGTTCCAGCGCTACTTGCAGGTCCATACGGTCGAGGAAAGGCCCGGACAGGCGGCCTAGATAACGCCGGGCCACGGCTTCGCCACAACGGCAGCGCTGCAAATCCGGGTAATAGCCGCAAGGGCACGGGTTCATGGCCGCGAGGAACTGACATTCGGCGGGGAATGTGACATGCCAACGCCCGCGCGCCAGCGACACTCGTCGGTTTTCCAGTGGCTCGCGCAGCGCATCGAGCACGGCGCGCGGATATTCGGCGAGCTCGTCGAGGAACAACACTCCATGGTGAGCGAGGGAGACTTCGCCAGGACGGGGTGGCTGACCACCGCCGATGAGCGCGATGGCCGTGGCGGAATGGTGAGGGGCGCGCCATGGCCTTTGGCCGAAGGCCGGCACGGTCAGGCCGGCGGCGGCATGCAAGACGGCGCTTTCCAGCGCCGCATCCGGCGACAGCGGTGGCAAGAGGCCAGGCAGACGCTCCGCCAGTAGTGTCTTGCCGGTGCCGGGCGGCCCCGCGAGCAGTAGCGAATGTCCGCCGGCGGCAGCAAGTTCTAAGGCCTGCCGCGCCAGCGATTGTCCGCGGACCTCAGCGAGGTCTGCGATGAACCCCGGCGTGACCGTTGGCAATTGCCCGGTATGAAACCCCAACGGGTCCTCGCCGCGGCAGTGGGCCACGACTTCGGTGAGGCTGTTGGCTCCTGCCACCCTGAGCCCTGGCACGCTGAGGGCGCTCTGCAAGCTGCTGCGCGGCACCACCATGGAATGCCCCGCGGCCGCCGCCCGGGCGGCAGACACCAGCAGGTTCCGTTCCGGGCGCAGGGTGCCGTCGAGGGCAAGTTCGCCGAAAAACTCGGTGGCTTCCAGAGCGCGAGGTTCGAGCTGGCCCGAAGCGGCGAGGAGAGCGAGGGCCAGCGGCAGGTCGAACCGACCGCCTTCTTTGGGCAGATCGGCGGGCGCAAGGTTGACTGTGACCCGGCCTGCGGGGAAGGGTAGGCCGGAAGTTTCGAGCGCAGCACGAACCCTCTCGCGGCTCTCGCGCACGCCTGCGTCGGCAAGGCCGACCAACTGGAAGTGCGGTAAGCCGGCGCCCACATGCACTTCGCAGTGGACCAAAGGCGCTTCCACGCCCCACTGGCCGCGGGTGAGAGCGGTGGCCAGGCTCATGCCCGGCCACCCGCGCGCTTCAGGGCTGCTTTTCCAGCGCCGCCAAGCGCGCTTCCAGCGCTTCCAGCTTTTCGCGAGCGCGGGCTAGTACGCCGGCTTGCACATCGAACTCCTGACGGGTGACGAGCTCCAGCTTCGCCAGCCCCGCCTGTAGTACGGCACGGAAGTTCTGCTCCATGTCCTGTTGCAAGGCACGGAACTGAGGGGGCATGGCCTCGCCGAGTTTTTTGGCGAGATCGTCGAGGGTATTCGAGTCGAATTTCATGGAGTGGCTCCAAAGGTTGGGCCGCAGCCTCGCGGGTGTGCCCCCTGCCTGTCAACTGGGAAATACCTGCAAGCCCGTAATGTGCGCCAAAATGGTGCAGCGGCTGGAGGGTTGGGGGTGGGTTTGGTGCGCGTTCCGGCCAAAAGTGGGTGCCTTCAGGGCCCCGTACTGACATGCGCGGGGGCAGTGGAGGGTGCTTCGCTGCCGCCGCCCGACAGGGGTTGCAGCGCATGGGGATGGGTGTATGTAACCTGCTGTTTTTCATGGCTTCCTTGCCTGTTTTGGGGATTATTTTGCGAGCGTCTGCGAGCGCCCCGACAGGGGATTGGATCGCTGCCAAGGTGCCGCTGTTAGACCCGCTGAGCGCCCGTGGCACGGAAACTGCAAAACACTTTGCGTGAGACTACCGACGTTGCCATGAATACGGTCCGCCGCTTCGTGGTGCGTTTGTGGCAAAAGACACCGCCCCGCCAACGGAACCACGCAAAAGGAGGATGTACGTAGTGAAACTCATCACCGCGATCATCAAGCCCTTCAAGCTGGACGAAGTGCGCCAAGCGGTGACCGACCTGGGAATCCAAGGCGTGACCGTCACGGAAGTGCAGGGCTTCGGCCGGCAGCGTGGCCACAAGGAGCTCTACCGCGGCGCCGAGTACCGCGTGGACTTCGTGCCGAAGACCAAGGTGGAACTGGCGGTTGACGACAGTGTGTGGGAGCAGGTGGTGGAAGCCATCGCCAACGTGGCACGCACTGGCAAGGTCGGCGATGGAAAGATTTTCGTGCTGGGGCTACCGCAAGTGTTGCGGGTACGCACCGGCGAGACGGGGCCGGACGCCATATGAACGGCGCCTGCCCCGCCGGTTTTTTTGTTTCGTTTCTGCTCTCTAGTCTGTGAAGAAGGGGACTTTCGTGAAATTGCCCACTCTCGCCCAATCCAGCTCGTCGGGGAGCGCCTTGCGGCGTATCGCCTCGGCGCTTGGCCTGTTGGCCGTTTCTTTTGCGCCGCTGGCGCTCGCCGGCACACCGCCGACGCCCGACAAGGGTGACACCGCGTGGATGATGACCTCCACGCTGCTCGTCATCCTCATGACCATTCCAGGTCTTGCGCTGTTCTACGGCGGCATGGTCCGCTCGAAGAACGTGCTGTCGGTGTTGATGCAAGTCTTCATCATCTTCTGCTTGGCTACGGTGCTGTGGGTCATCTACGGCTACAGCGTCGCCTTCACGGCCGGCAACGAGTTCTTCGGCAGCTTCGACAAGCTGTTCCTGAAGGGTGTGGACAGCACGACCTTGGCTGCCACCTTCTCGAAGGGCGTTTACATTCCTGAATACGTTTACGTCGTGTTCCAGGGAACGTTCGCGGCCATCACGCCCTGCCTCATCGTCGGCGCCTTCGCCGAGCGCATGAAGTTCGGCGCCATCCTCGTGTTCATCCTGCTGTGGTTCACCTTTGCCTACCTGCCGGTAGCGCACATGGTGTGGTACTGGGATGGCCCGGACGCCTACACCGATGCCACGACGGCTGCTACGGCTCTGTCGCACGGCGGTTATCTGTTCCAGCTTGGCGCGCTCGACTTCGCCGGCGGCACGGTGGTGCACATCAATGCTGGTATCGCGGGCCTCATCGGTGCGCTGATGGTTGGCAAGCGCTTGGGTTACGGCACGGCTGCCATGCCCCCGCACAACCTGCCGCTCGTCATGATTGGCGCTTCGCTGCTGTGGGTGGGCTGGTTCGGCTTCAACGTCGGCTCGAACCTCGAGTCGAACGGCTTCGCCGGCCAGGTGTTCCTGAACACGGTACTGGCGACTGCGGTGGCCACCTTGGTATGGACGCTTATCGAGTGGGCCGTGCGTGGTACGCCGACGATGCTGGGCGCCGCTTCTGGCGCGGTGGCTGGCCTCGTGGCCATCACGCCGGCCTGCGGTTGGGTCGGCCCCATGGGTGCCCTCGCTATCGGTGCAGCGGCTGGTGTGGTGTGCCTCTGGGCTGTCACTTGGTTGAAGCACAAGCTGAAGTACGATGACTCGCTCGACGTGTTCGGCGTGCACTGCATCGGCGGCATCCTCGGCGCCATCCTCACGGGTGTGTTCGCAGACCCTGCTCTCGGCGGCGCTGGCTTCTACGACTGGGTGACCATGGAAGTGGCCCCGTACGACATGACGGCGCAGGTCATCATCCAGGCCAAGGCAGTGGGCGTCACGCTGCTGTGGTCGGGCTTGGTGAGCCTGGTGGCCTTCAAGTTGATTGACCTGACCATTGGTCTGCGCGCCTCGGAAGAGACTGAGCGCGAAGGCCTGGATACTGCCGAGCACGGTGAACGCGCTTACGGCTAATCCATAACGTCCCCCCTCGGGGCGGAGCCGCGAGACTCCGACCCCTGCCCCCGAGCCTCATTGCTCGGGGGCTTTTTTATGGGCGGAACCTTTGTAAGCAAAGAGTCGGGAGCAAGCTCCCTCCTACAAGAATTCAGGCATTGTGGGAGCGAGTTCCCACAGCGGAGGAGCATTGTAGGAGCGAGTTCCCACAACGGAGGGGCCTTGTAGGAGCGAGCTTGCTCGCGACTCTTTGGTCGGCAGCAAGCTGCCTCCTACAAGAATTCAGGCCTTGTGGGAGCGAGCTTGCTCGCGACTCTTTGGTCGGCAGCGAGCTGCCTCCTACAAGAATTCAGGCCTTGTAGGAGCGAGCTTGCTCGCGACTCTTTGGTCGGCAGCAAGCTGCCTCCTACAGCGTGTATCGACCGCTTAGTGGGCCTCGTCCCAGTTCGCGCCCACGCCCACTTCCACTTTCAGTGGTACGCGCAGTTCAGCGGCCGCGCACATATGTTGGCGCACGCCTTCACGCACTTCCTCGACTGCATCGGCGCGCACTTCGAGCACCAATTCGTCGTGCACTTGCATGATGAGGCGCGCCGGGGCCGCTTCACCTTGCGCCTGTAGCCAGCCTTCCACGTCGATCATCGCGCGCTTGATGATGTCCGCGGCAGTGCCTTGCATGGGCGCATTGATGGCGCTGCGTTCGGCGTACTGCTGCAGTTGCTTGTTGCGTGCATTGATGTCCGGCAAGTG
>CALQLF020000031.1 GCA_943331345.2 Candidatus Planktophila lacus
AACGTGGTGCACGGCTCGGCGCTGGTGTTTGCAGCGCTGGTGCTCATGGCACCTTTGCCGTTTATTCCTCTGTCCAACACCTTGCCCGGCGCCTCCATCCTGCTGCTGGCGCTGGGGCTCGCCGAACGGGACGGTGTGCTGGTGGCGGCCGGCTATGCGCTCTTGCTGCTCGCTACGGTCTACGTGGGCGGTTTGCTTTCAGGCATGGTCTGGGCGGCGCTGCATTTTCTGCACTGGGCCTAGAACCGGTGAACACGGCCCTCTGAACCCCGTATTTGTGCGGATGCGGCTGCGGTAGCTCCGCGGGCACGCTAGCGCCCATGAAGGTGCAATTCGACGCCGGGCTGGTCGCCCGGTATGACCGGCCCGGCCCGCGGTACACGTCTTACCCGACCGCCGTCCAGTTTTTGCCGAGCGTGGGCGAAGCCGCTTACGGCGCAGCGGTGGCGTCTACCAATGCCGGGGGCGGTCCGCTGTCGCTCTATGTGCACGTGCCGTTCTGCACGAACCCTTGCTTCTATTGTGGCTGTACGCGGGTGATTACTCGCAACCCAGTGGCTGGCGCCAACTACCTGCAGCACCTGAACGAAGAGATTCGTCTGCGTGGTGCGCAGGTGGCTGGTGGTCGCGTGGTGAACCAACTCCATTTCGGTGGCGGCTCGCCAACTTTCCTGACGCCGGCGCAGCTGGCGGCCACCATCGCGAAGATAGGCGAGCACTTCCAACTGAACACGGGCGCAGGCCGTGAATTCGCGATCGAAGTGGACCCACGGACGGTAAGTGCGGCCGATGTGCAGGCATTGGCGGACATGGGCTTCAACCGCATCAGCCTCGGCGTGCAAGACGTCGACGCCGGCGTGCAAATGGCGGTGAACCGGGTGCAGCCGCTGGAACAGGTGCGTGCTGTCATCGAGGCGGCGCGCCATGCGCAGTTCGAATCCATTTCGGTAGACCTCATCTACGGCCTGCCGCGACAAAACGCCGACACGTTCACGCGCACCCTCGACGCTGTCGCCGAATTGCGCCCGGACCGCGTTGCGGTTTACGGCTACGCGCATCTGCCACAGTTGTTCAAGGCGCAGAAGCAGATAGATGAGCGCCAACTACCCGACGGCGCCCTGCGTTTGAAGCTGCTCGGGTTGGCGGTGGAGCGGCTGGTGGCTGCAGGCTACGAATACTTGGGGCTAGACCACTTCGCGCTGCCCCGCGACGAATTGGTGCGGGCACAACGCGAAGGCACGCTGGTGCGAAATTTCCAAGGCTATTCGACGCACGGTGGCACGGACCTGCTCGGCATGGGCATGAGCGCCATCTCCCAGGTGGGCGATGCCTACGTGCAGAACCGCAAGACGCTGGAAGGCTATTACGCGGCGATTGAGGCCGGACACTTGCCGGTAGAGCGTGGGGTGCGCTTGACGCGGGATGACCTCATCCGGCGCCATGTCATCCAACACCTGATGTGCGATGCAGTCATGTCGTTTACGGAAGTTGAAGCGCGCTTTGGTCTGGATTTCACCGATTACTTCGCCGGCGAACTGCTGGACCTGGAGCCGCTGGTGCAGGACGGCCTCGTGGTGCGCGAAGCACATGGCTTGCGCATCACGCCGGTGGGGCGTCCGCTCATGCGCAATGTCGCGATGGTGTTCGACGCTTATCTGCAGGCGCCCTCCACGGAAGGGCGCGCGCGGCATTCGCGTACGGTGTAAACCGTGGTGGGCCAGCGCGCTGGCTGCCAACGGCTGGGTCGGCTAACTGCCTAGTCTTCTCGCATCACCCAGAGTGGCGTGCCTTCCGGCAGCCGCCAATGCAGTATTTCCGTATTCACGCCGCCGGGTGCAGCGACTTCGTCGAGCCCCGCTCGGTCAGCGGCCAAGCGGAGTGCTGCCACATCGTTCGTCTGAAACAGCAAGCCGGGGCGTGTCAAAGCCCGGTGTTGGTACAGACCTACGTTCAAGGTATCGCTGGTCAGGGCCAAGTGCGGCAACGGCAGCGCTTCTTCGCCAAGACAAACAAATCCAAGCGCCTCGAGGGCGTTGGCAGTGTCTTGCGGATTGGCCACCGGCAACATCAGTTCCACGAACCAGCCAGTAGCGGGCGGGGCATGGATAGGCGGCGGGGAAAAAGTACGCGCCTCCAGCAAGCGCACGGCTGGGCCACCGGGCAGACGGAAAGCCACCTCGTGCGCCGCGTCCTCGCCCAATTTTTGCTCGGTCGGTGCAAGGCCTGCGGCGGCAAGGCTGGCGACAGCTTGTTGCACGCCGGTGCGCACGAAGACGAGTTCCACGTCCAGCCCTTGCTGGTGCAAGCCGAGGGCGACGCGACCATCGCTGAAGGCGGCGTACCCGGTGGGGCGAGCGTCGGTAGTCGTGGCTTCGGCGAACCCGAGGCCATGCAGCGCCTGCCAAGCCGCCAGCAGGTCTGGCGCGGGTAGCGCCAGCTCCAGAAAGCGGCCGAGCGGCCCGGCTGTCACCTTTCGGCCCCAAGGGCGCGGGCGCGCGCTGCCGATTGTGCGGCGGTAGCGTCCGCTGCAATGGCGTCAAAGCCTTGCGCCGCTTCCGCCCAGCCAGCCGTGTGCTGCAACACCACATCTGCCAGCAACCGCGCCTGCGGTTCGCCATCGTTCAGCGCCGGGACATAGCCAAAGGCCTCGCCGCCATGGGCCATGAAATCTTCACGCCCGCGGATGGCGATTTCTTCCAGCGTTTCCAGGCAGTCCGTGGTGAAGCCCGGGCAAATGACCGTGACTCGCTTGTGCGGACCGGCGGCGTATTCGTTGAGCACGATATCCGTGTAAGGCTTCAGCCATTCCTGCGTACCGATCCGCGATTGGAAAGCGATGGACCATTCGTCGGCTGCCAACTGCAGTTCGGTGGCCACACCGCGTGCGGTGGCATGGCAGAAGCAGTGGTACGGGTCGCCTTCCAGCAAATACTTTTTCGGGATGCTGTGGAACGAGAACAGCAGATGGTCTTTGCCATGCTCGGCCCAATGCGCGCGCACACTGTCCGCGAGTGCGCGCAGGTACTGCGGGTGGCTGTGCCAGCCATTCACGAAGCGCATCTCGGGTACCCAGCGCCAGGTGGTCAGCTCGCGCGTGACACGGTCGAAGATGGATGCCGTCGTGGTGCCGGAGTACTGCGCGTACAAGGGCACCACGACGATACGCCGCGCCCCCGCCGCTTGCAGACGCCGCAAGGCCGAAGGCAGCGAGGGGTTGCCGTAGGTCATGCCCACTTCCACTATGAGACGACCGGCGGAGTCGGGGCGTAGCGAATCGAGCATGGCTTGCACGCGTGCGGCCAAGCGACGCGTCAGCACCAGCAGCGGCGAGCCTTCCGGCGTCCACACCTGCGAATACGCATGCGCACTGCGGCGCGGGCGAAGGTTCAGGATGATGCCGTTGAGGATGAGCCACCACAGCAAACGCGGCACCTCGACCACACGCGGGTCCGAAAGGAATTCCTTCAAATAACGACGGACTGCCTTCGGGCTGGGCTCGTCGGGCGTGCCGAGATTGACCAGCAAGACACCGACGGTGTCGGGCTTGCCGTGCGCGAAGCCGGGGGTGCCATGGAAGCGGCTCATGGAGTTTCCTTAGAGGTAACGAACCACAGTCGACAAGTCCGGCACGCGGGCCGTCCCTGCCACTGCCGGTGTGCCGAGGTGCAGGATACCGACGATGGTGTCTTCGGTGGCGAAACCCAACGCTGTTTTCACGCGCGGGCTGTAAGCGGCCGGGCCCGTTTTCCACATCATGCCGAAGCCCAGCGCCTGCGCCTGCGTCCACAGGTTCTGCACGGCGGCCGCCGTGGCCGTAATCTGCTCGATGGCGGGCACCTTGGGGTGTTCACGGACGGCAGCAGCCACTACCACCAGCAAGGGCGAGCGCAGGGGCTTGTTGCGTTCCGCAGTACGCTCGTCTGCAGTGGCTTCCGGTTTGCGGGCCAGTAAATCTTGTTCCATCGCGTCAGCCAACACTTCGCGCGCGGCACCACGCAGCACCGCAAAGCGCCACGGTGCGAGGCGCCCGTGGTCCGGGGCACGCACGGCCGCTTCCAGCAGTTGCGTGAGCTGCGCGGCATCCGGGGCGGGCTCGACGAGCCTGCCCGGTGAGGCGCGAGTGAGGAGGGCGGTACGTACGTCCATGGTGCGTGCTTTCTTGAATGAGGCCGGAAGGTTTCGCGAACTACGGTAACGGTTAGCGTTGGCAGGTAGCCGAGCGCTTCAGTGGACCTTGGGTTGACGTCGTTGGTCGAACCATAGCAGCACGGCGGAAAACACCGCCGCTGCCAGAATGAAGCGCATGGTGGGCTGGGCCGTCGTCGACGGGAACAGGCCCATGAATTGTACCGCTACGGCGGCAGCGAACTGCTGACCGAAGCCCATGAGGCTGGAAGCGGTGCCGCTGGCTTCCGGGTGCAGGGCCACGGCGCTGGCGGTGACATTCGGCAAAGCCTGCCCCTGCCCATAGGCCAGCACTGCCATCGGCAGGAACAAGCACAGCGGCGTGAGCATGGGGCCGGCGAACCCGGCCTCGGCCAGCGCGAACCCCAACACGGCACCGCCCAACTGCAGCGCCACGCCCGTACGAATGAAGCCCGCCATGGAATGGCGACCGCTACGGCGTGTGACAAGCCAGTTGCCGATGAAATAGCCCACGGCGATGAGCAGGTTCCACAAGCCGTACGTGGACAGCGGCAAGCCCTGCGCCTTCAGTACATAGGGCGTGCTCCAGACGAACACCAGAAAGGTGGCGTAGATGACGGCTGCTTGCAGGATGCCGTTGAAGAATGCGAGGTCGCCGAGGATATGCCGGCTTTGCCGCCACAACGCCCCCGGTCCATGCCCGCCACTCGCGGCGAACGCGGCGCGGTCGGCAGCGCTGCGGGTTTCTGGCAGACGCCAAGCGGTTAGCAGCAGCGCGGGTAGACCGACGCCGGCCAATACCCAGAACACGCTACGCCAGCCCGAAAGGTCGCCGATGAACCCGCCAACGATGGGCGACAGCGTGGGTGCGATGACCATGACCATGGTGAGGAAGGCGAGCATGCGGGCCATGCTTTCACGCGGGTAGACGTCGCCAATGATGGCGCGCGTGGTGACCATGCACACGGAACTGCCGAGTGCCTGGATGATGCGGGCCGTCACCAGCCAACCCAGCGACGGTGCCAGAGCACAACCGATGCTGCCGAGAAAGAACACGCAGTTGCCGGCGAGCATGACCGGTCGACGGCCGAGCCTATCGGACAGCGTGCCGCCGAACAGCAGACCAAACGCGAACGACGCCAGCGCGAAGCTGCCGGTGGTGTTGGCCTGCGCTATGGTCAGGCCCAGTTCTGCCCGCAGCAAAGGCAGCACGGGCACGAACATGTTTTGCGACATGGCGCCTAGCGCCGTCAATGGTGCGAGCAGCAGGATGAGTGCGCGGTCGCTCAGCGCTAGCTGGATGCGCCGCGCCGCCGGGTGCGCGGCGCGGTCACCGGGAGGGGTCACGGTGTGATGCCACCCATGCAGACGTACTTCAGTTCGGTGTAGTCGAGGATGCCGTGGCGTGAACCTTCACGACCGAAGCCCGAAGCCTTCATGCCGCCAAACGGCGCTACCTCCGTGGAGATGATGCCGGTATTCAGCCCGACGATGCCGTACTCCAATGCTTCGGACACGCGCCAGGAGCGAGCGAGGTCGCGAGTGTAGAAGTAGGCCGCCAAGCCGAACTCGGTGTCGTTGGCCATGGCGATGGCCTCGGCTTCGGTTTCGAAACGGAAGAGTGGCGCCAACGGGCCGAAAGTTTCCTCGCGGGCCACGAGCATGCCAGGTGTGACATTCGTGAGGATGGTGGGTTCATAGAAGGTGCCACCCAGTGCGTGGCGCTTGCCGCCCAGCTTCAGCGTGGCGCCTTTGGCCAGCGCATCTGCTACGTGCTCTTCTACCTTGGCCACGGCCTTTTCGTCGATGAGCGGGCCTTGGTCCGTCGGGCCAGCCAAGCCGTCACCCACGCGCAGGCCACGCACCGCGGCCGCCAGCTTTTCCGTGAAGGCATCGTAGACACCCGCCTGCACCAGCAAGCGGTTGGCGCAAACGCAGGTTTGCCCGGTATTGCGATACTTGCTGGCCAGCGCTCCCTGTACGGCAGCGTCGAGGTCGCCGTCGTTGAAGACGATGAACGGCGCATTACCGCCGAGTTCGAGCGACAGCTTCTTCAGTTGCGGGGCGCTCTGGGCCATGAGCTTGATGCCCACAGCCGTGGAGCCGGTGAAGGTCACCTTGCGCACCGTGACGTTCGAGGTCATCTCGCCGCCAATCTCGGTGGCGGAGCCAGTGACCACGCTCATCAGACCCTTCGGCAAACCGGCGCGTTCGGCCAGCACGGCCATGGCCAGTGCCGAGAACGGTGTTTGCGTAGCAGGCTTGATGACGATGGGGCAACCGGCGGCGAGGGCTGGGCCGGCTTTGCGCGTGATCATGGCGGCCGGGAAGTTCCACGGCGTGATGGCAGCGACCACGCCAACCGGCTGGCGCAACACCACGATCCGCTTGTCTGGCTGGTGCCCCGGGATAATCTCGCCGTAGAGGCGCTTGCCTTCTTCGGCGAACCATTCGATGAACGAAGCCGCATAGGCGACTTCGCCGCGGGCTTCGGCCAGCGGCTTGCCTTGCTCGGCCGTCATGAGAATGGCTAAGTCTTCTTGGTTCGCCATCATCAGGTCGTGCCAGCGGCGCAGCACGGTGGCGCGCTCCTTGGCGGTCTTGGCGGCCCAAGCCGGCATGGCGGCAGCAGCGGCGGCAATGGCGCGGCGAGTTTCCGCGGCGCCCATGTTCGGCACGGTGCCCAACAGGGCGCCCGTGGCCGGGTTGGTCACGGGCAGCGTGGCGCCTGAATCGGCCGGCACCCACTGGTCATCGATATAGGCCAACTGTTGCAGCAGGGTGGGGTCATTCAGCTTCATGGCGGGCTCCTCGCAGTGGAGCCGCTATTGTGCCTCAATCAAATACCTTAATCGCCGCAGCGCGCTCCCTCGAGCCCCTGCCCAATCAACTGTCGGTCGACTTCTTGTTCGGCCTCCAGCCAGTCCGTTTCGCAGCAACCACCGGCAAAGCCGCGGCGTTCGGCGCGTAAATAGGCGGATTCGGCAATCAGGCTGTGCCGACCGGCCGCATCGATGGCCGCGGTGGTGGCGGCATGCAGGCTTTGGCCTTGGCTTTCGCGCGCCAACAGAGGTTCGGACACGGTGGCTTTGGCGGCACGTACACGGCCACTGCGCTTGGCGGCGCCGTCCAGTTGCTGGCCTGGGTTGGTCATGCTGTTCATGAAAAATTCTCCGGTTTCAAGGTGCCCGCCGCCGGATGCAGGGCAGAGGCAGCGCGTTGCAGGAAGAACCGGTCCAACACCACGTGGCGTAGAAACGGTTCGGTGGAAACTAGCCAGCGTCCGGCGGCGCGACGCCAGCGTGGCGTCCGCGGTAGGCCGACGGTGGGTAAAGGGTGATGTTGGCGCGGCCCGAAGCGCGCTTCGACGAGGGCGATGTAAGAAGCTAGACCTGTGGCGCGGTAGTCCCCGCGGGCTTCGCCGACGGCCACGGCGGCCAGCAGCGCAGATTCCACCGCCGGACGAATGCCTTCGCCACTCCGTTCACAAGCCATGCCGGCGGCGTCTCCCACCAACAGGCAACCATCGGCGACCAGTGGCCGGCGTGACCGGTTGTAGGCGAGATAGGCATGTCCACGGAAGCGTGGCCACTGCTGCAGTGGCACGCGTTGGGTGCTGACGAGCCAACGCAGCAAGCGCTGCAGGTCGTCGCCGAGGCCGGTGGTAGTGTCGCGGCCGAGACCCACGTTCAAGTAATTGCCTTTGCGCAGACACCAGCCATAGCCGGCTAGGTCGTCACAGAACAGCAATTCGCCGCGCGTAGCGCTCACTCGGCTGTTCAGCGCGAGCGCGCGGTCCATGGGGAACTCCGTTTCGCGGGCGACGAATGCCTGCTCGCCGCGGCCGACATCGGCCCCGAGCAGTTTCGCTACCGGGCAGAAGTGGCCGCCAGCGCCAATCAGCAACGGGGTTTGCCAGTGCTCGTTGACGATCCATTGGCCGGCCTGGCGCACTGCGTTGGCGAAGGGTGTCTCGAGCGCCAACCGCGCGCCGCAGCGTTGCAGCAGGTAGTGGTCGAATTCGCTGCGACGGATGCCGAAACTCACGGCATCCGGGTAGCGCACCGTGGTGAGGGGGCCACCAAGTACGCCGCAGTCAAAGCCCGTCAGCGGTTGCAGCGTGCCGTGTCGCGCATAGTCGGCCAAATCCAGTTGCAGAGATTCGACCACTTGGGGAGTGATCCATCCGGCACAGGTTTTGTCGCGCGGGAACCGTGCTTGGTCGAGCACCACCACGTCCAACCCTTGCCGCACCAGTTCGCGTGCGCAAGTGGAGCCCGCCGGCCCACCGCCGACAATCAGCGCATCGCAGCGGTCCATTCCCAGGTCCTCGAATCGGGTTCGTAAAGCCCCTCGCGCGTCCATGGCGCGCGCAAGTTGGCCGGGGAAGTGAAGGTCACTTGGTACAACTGCATGCGCCCGGCTTCGAACGCGGCGCAAGACCCGGCCAGATAGAGTTCCCACAAACGCAGGAAGTTGCTGTCCAGCTGCTTGCTTAGTGCTTCGCGCTGTCTTTCAAAGTTGCGCAGCCATAGCGCCAAGGTGCGTGCGTAATGCGGGCGGAGGTTTTCGATGTCGGTCACTGCCAGCCCATTGGGCTCGAACACCGCCATCAGTTCGGCAATGGAGGGCACATACGTTCCCGGGAAAACGCGCTTACGAATCCATGGATCGACCGGTTCCGGGGTGACGCGACCGATGGTGTGGATAAGACCCAAACCTTCCGGCCGCAATAGTCGTCGTGCCAGCTTGCCCAGTTCCTGGTAGTGCGCAGGCCCCACATGTTCAAGCATGCCCACCGAGAGGAAAGCATCACAACGCCCGGTGGCATTGCGGTAGTCGTCTTCGATGAACTCCACGCGCCCCTCGAGGCCGGCGCTACGGGCCCGTGCGCGGGCAAACTCCAACTGCTCACGCGAGACGTTGTAGGACTTCACTTTGGCGCCATAGCGGCTCGCGGCGTGCAGCGCCAGACTGCCCCAACCAGACCCCGCTTCAATCACTTCGCCCCCAGCCTGCAGCCCCGCCTTGCGGCAGACATGGTCCAGCTTGGCCACTTGCGCGTCCTGAAGCGTGGCGGCGGCCGAAGTGAAGTAGGCGCAGGTGTACGAGAGGGTGGGGTCCAGCCACAGGCGATAGAAATCGTTGCCCAGATCGTAGTGCGCCTGCGCTTGAGCCCGGGCCAGCGCTTGGGCTTTGGGACGGACGGCGGCGATGTAGCGCGCCAATCGCGCAGTGGGTGCCAGCGGCGTGCCGGGTGGGTTGGCAGCGAGTATCTCGCGCAAGCCTGCGACCAAGTCGCCTGACTCCAGAGTGATGCGCCCGGCGGTATATAGCTCGCCGAACTGCAAGGCCGGGTCTAGGCCCAACCGCCATAGCGCACCGCGGTCCGCAATTCGAAACGTGGCCGCAGGGCTACGGGAACCCGTTTGCGCACGAGCGCCATTCCATAGTGACAAAGCGATGCCGGGGCGACCGGCCCCCTGCAAGATGTGGTGCGCCAAGCGCTCATCCCATCCCGAGAACGGGTGGACCGCGGGCTGGTGCTCCAGCCGGGAAGGGTGGCCCTCGAGTTCCCGGGATGTTGCTTCCTGCATTGCTGCGCCCTCCGTGCGTTTTGCCACCGGACAAATTCGTCCGTGGCCACGAGAGGGATTTAAGACGCGCGTCGGCTGTGCCTGCTGTACGCCAGACCACGCAGAGTGCCTGGGGCTAGCGCTCCACGATGGCGGTCACGCCCATGCCACCGGCCGTGCAGACGGAAATGAGGCCGCGCCCATGACCGCGTTCCGCCAACAGTTTGGCGAGCGTTCCCACGAGGCGTGCGCCCGTGGCAGCGAATGGGTGCCCCACCGCCAAGCTGCTGCCAACGACGTTCAGCTTCGCCGGGTCGATGGTGCCGAGTGCTTGCACGAGGCCTAGGCGCTCACGGCAGAAAGCCTCGCTTTCCCAAGCGCGTAACGTACACAGCACTTGTGCGGCAAAGGCTTCATGAATCTCGTAGAAGTCGAAGTCTTGCAAGCCGAGTTGGCAATCGGTCAGCAACTTCGGCACGGCGTAGGCCGGCGCCATCAACAGGCCCTCTTCCTTCACGAACTCGACGGCCGCTGCTTTACCGGCCCGCAGGTAAGCAAGCACTGGCAAGTTGCGCGCGCGGGCCCACTCTTCGGTCGCCAGCAGCACAGCCGCAGCACCGTCGGTGAGCGGCGTGCTGTTGCCTGCGGTGAGCGTCCCGCGGCCGCTTTGGCGATCGAACGCGGGCGCCAGCTTCGCCAACTTCGCGAGCGTGGTGTCGCTGCGCAGATTGTTGTCGCGTTCCAGCCCACGGTGAGGTGTCAGCAGGTCGTTGAAGAAGCCGCGGGTATAAGCGGCAGCGGCTTTCTGATGACTGTCAAAAGCCAGTTGGTCCTGTGCTTCGCGAGTAATGCCCCATTGCTGTGCCATGAGTTCGCAGGACTGCCCCATCGACAGCAGCGTGCGGGGTTCGCCGGTGCCGGGCAGGGCAGGCGCCAGCATGCCGGGCCGAAAGCCCAGCCAAGGCTTGAGTCGCTGGCCAAGCGTGCGGCCGCGAAAGGCGCGCAGTAGCAGCTGGCGAAACGGCTCGCCGAACACGATTGGTGCATCGCTCGCGGTGTCTACGCCAGCGGCAATGCCCGCATCGATCTGACCAAGCGCAATCTTGTTGGCCACCAGCAAGGCGGCCTCGAGGCTGGTGCCGCAGGCGCGCTGGAGGTCGAAGGCTGGCGTGTAGGGCGAAAGCCCGGAATCCAGCACGCTTTCGCGCGCCAGGTTCCACTGGCGTGAGTGCTTCAGCACGGCGCCTGCGACGACCTCGCCGAGCAGCGCACCCTGCAGTCCGCAGCGCTCCACCAGGCCCCGCAATACCGCCGTGAGCATTTCTTGGTTGCCGTCGGCTGCATAAGCCCCTTGCGAACGCGCGAAGGGCAGACGGGTGCTGGCCACAATGGCCACGCGGCGAACAGCGGGAGCAACTAGCATGGAGCCTCCAGGCAAGCAGGGAAGGGAGCGGGGCAGCGAACCGCTAGAATGGTCCGCACACCCTATGAACACTTTGCACTCCTCGCTGCCTTGGCGCCACCATCTGCGCGAAATCCTGCGCCTTGGCGTTCCGTTGGTAGGCAACAACCTGGCGCTGGCCGCGATGGGCACGGCGGATACGCTCATGTCCGGCCGCCTCGGTTCGCGCAGTTTGGCCGCGGTAGCGGTGGGAGTGTCTTTCTACAATCTGTTCTTGTTCGCGGCCGTGGGCGTGATGATGGCGGTGTCGCCACTGATCGCCCATGCGCGTGGTGGTTCCCGGCATGGCGAGGTGGTGCTCTATTCCCGGCAGGCCCTGTGGCTGGCGCTGGGGCTAGCAGTGTTGTTGGTACCGCTCATGTTCCTGGTGGGGCCTGTCTTGAGGCTTATCGGTACCGCTCCGGAAGTGGTACCGGAAGCCACTGGGTTCGTGCACGCCATGGCGGCAGGCTATCCTGCCCTGCTGGCTTACCTCGCACTGCGCTTCACCAGCGAAGGGCTTGGTCAGACGCGTCCCATCTTCCTTGCTGCCTGTGGCGGCTTGCTGATGAACATTGGCGGCAATTGGGTGTTCATGTACGGCTTGTTCGGCATGCCAGCACTGGGCGCCGTTGGCTGCGGCGTAGCCAGCGCACTGGTCATGTGGACTTTGTTGGGTCTGATGTTGCTGCAGATGCAGTTTGGTGCGGCTTTTCGACGTTACCGTCTGTTTGCGGGCTACCTGAAGCCCGATCTTGCGCGCCTGCGCGAGATGCTGCGCTTGGGCCTGCCCATCTGCGGCACCATGCTTAGTGAATCCGGCTTGTTCATCGCCTGCGCACTCATCATGGGAACGCTCGGTGCCGTCCAGGTGGGCGCGCATCAGGTGGCACTGAATTTCGCTTCGCTCACCTTCATGGTGCCACTGGCGCTGCACTCCGCCACGATGGTGCATGTGGGTCACTTGTTGGGTGGACGCCGCCCGGCCGATGCGCGCCGCGCCGGGTTCGCCGGCATTGCCCTGTGTACCGGTCTCATGGCCGTGTCCTGCGTGGGCCTCATTACGATGAACCATGGCATTGCCGCGCTCTATACCCACGACGCCGCCGTATTGGAATTGGCCTCGCGACTGTTGCTCTTCGCCGGTGTATTCCAGATCTCGGACGGTCTGCAAGTCGGCGCGATGGGGGCCCTGCGCGGCTTCAAGGACGCGCGTACACCGTTAGTGCTGTCATTGTTCGCCTACTGGGTTGTGGGTTTTCCCATGGCTTGGTGGCTGGGAATTCGCGCCGGCTATGGCCCGGAGTTCGTCTGGGTAGGCCTCATTGCTGGCTTGGCTGTGTGTGCCGTGCTGCTGCTATGGCGCTACGTCATCATCTCGCGGCGGACGGTACTGGCCGCCGCGCAACACAAGGAAAGTTCGCATGCAGCGGCGTGATTGGTTGAAGGTGGTATCTGTCGCGGGTTTGGCGGGCGGCGTCGGTTGGGCTGCGCGCACTTTGGCGGCTGCGCCTGTGCCGGAGACTGGTGCGGCACCTGCTGCCACTGTGGCTTCCCGCGCGCTGGACAGTGTAGTCGAGGGCTACTTCGACGACGTGCTGGACCTGAACCCCTTGCAGGGCACTTTCCTCGGTGAAGCGAAGTACGACAATCGGCTGGGCAACCCGAGTTCCGAAGCGTCCATCGCTGCGGGCATGGCTTTGGAGCGTCAGGCGCTGCGTGCTGCTCGTGCGCTCGACACTACGGGGCTGAACAATCAGGAAGCGCTCTCGCTGCAGGTGTTCCTGCGTGACCGCGCAGAAGCGGTGGAATCTACGCAGTTCCCCGAACATCTGTTGCCAGTGAACCAAATGGACAACCTCGGCACCACCATGGCCTTGTTCGGTAGTGGCGCGGGCCCGCAGCCTTTCGTCACGCTCGCTGATCACGAAGCATGGCTGGAGCGCGCTTGGCAGTTCCCGCAATGGGCCGCCGCGACGCAAGACCGCTTGCGGGAGGGCGTGGCCCACGGCGTGACCCAGCCCCAGCAAGTGATGAAGAAGGTGGCGCCGCAGTGGCGTGGGCTCGTTACTACCGATACCAGCACTAGCTTGTTTTTGCGGCCGCTGCAGCAGTTGCCGGCCAGCGCCACGGGTGCGCAACGCACGCGGCTCGAGCGTAGCTATCGGCAATTGGTGGAGCGCGGCTTGAACCCTGCGCTGTCGGGTCTCGCCGACTACTTCGAGCGCGACTATGTGCCGGCGTGCCGCACCAGCTTCGGTTGGCAGGCCTTGCCGCATGGCGAAGAGTGGTACGCCTTGCGCATTCGGCAGGGCACCACCACCACGCTCAGCGCCAAGGAAATTCACGAGTTGGGTCTCACCGAGGTGGCGCGTATTGAAGACGAAATGCGCGGTGTCATGCGGGATACCGGCTTCGCGGGCGACCTGACCGCGTTTTTCCGTTTCATGCAGGACGATCCGCGGTTCTATTTCACGCGCGGTAGCGACCTTGTCGCGGAATACGGTCAGATCAAACGGCGTATTGATGCCTTGCTGCCGCGCCTGTTCTCGCTATTTCCGAAGGCGGACTACGAAGTACGCGAAGTCGAGTCGTTCCGTGCCGAAAGTAGTGCGGGAGGTTTCTACCAGCCGCCATCGGCAGATGGCACGCGTCCCGGCTATTTCTACGTGAATACTTTCAACCTGAAGGCGCAGCCGAAGTTCGGCATGGAGACGTTGTCGTTGCATGAGGCGGCACCGGGACATCACTTCCAGATTGCCTTGCAGCAGGAGTTGCCGGGCTTGCCACGCTTCAGGCGCTATGGCGGCTATAACGCTTACGTCGAAGGCTGGGCGCTTTATGCCGAAAGCATCGGCAAGGAACTGGGCATGTTCACGGACCCGTACCAGTGGTACGGCCGTCTGGCGGACGAAATGCTCCGCGCGATGCGCTTGGTGGTGGATACCGGCCTGCATTCCATGGCATGGAGCCGCGAACAGGCCATGCAGTACATGGCCACGCACTCCAGCATGGCGGCCAGCGATATCGAGGCGGAAGTTGAGCGTTACATTGTGTGGCCTGGGCAAGCGCTCGGCTACAAGGTCGGGCAGTTGCGCATCCGCGCTCTACGTACCATGGCCGAAAAGGCCTTGGGTAGTCGTTTCGATGTGAAGGCCTTTCACGCCGAGGTGTTGCGCGATGGCTCGCTGCCACTCGATGTGCTCGAGGTGAAACTGCGGCGCTGGGTGGCCAGTCAAGGATGAAGCCTTTGCGTTTCTTCGCACTGCTGGGCTGGTCGCTGCTGACGCTGGCGGGTTGCGGTGACAGTGCGGCCCCACCAGCACTGGCAAAGCCCGCCACGGCCGATGCCTTCTCGCTTCTCGCCGCGGCGCAAGTACGGGCCGAGGTGCGCTGGGCACCGCAAATGACCCTGTTCGCGCATCTGCCTTTGCCAGCGGATACCTTGCCCGCCATTGCTCCCGAGGGGGTTGCCTTGCGGGTAGCGGCGGCGCGCGATGCTATTGAACAAGCCAAGGCATTGCCCGTGGCTACTTTGGCACCCGCGTCACGCGAAGCCTTGGCCTTGTTCCTGCGGCAGCGCGAAGAGGAACTGGAAGGTGCGCGCTATCCGGAAGAACTGTTTCCGCTGTCGGCGCCCGATGGCGGTTTTGCGCTTTGGGCCATGACTGCTTTGGCTCGTGGTGAGGTGGTGCCGGAAACGGCCGCTGACCACGCGGCATGGTTGCAGGTGTTGGGTCAGGTGCCTGCTTGGGTGGATGCCGCCATCGCGAACCTGAACCAAGCAGAGGCGCGTGGCCTCGGCCTGGCTCCTGAAGCTTGGCGTTCACTGTCGGCGCAAGTGGCGCTTGCTGCTGCGGCTGAAGTGGTGCCGCCGGCAGGGGCTTGGGGCAACGTCAACGCAGCGGCGCAGCCCGCTTTGGCGGCGCGTTACACCGCGCTGACCATGGACGAATTGCGCCCGGCCTTGCGCCGCTTGCAGGCACGGCTGGAAACCGGCGTACGCGGAGCGAAGGGTTCGCCAGTGTGGGCGGACCTGCCCTTGGGCGAGGAGTGGTACGCCTTCCGCTTGCGGCGTGCTACCGGCATGCCGTTCACGCCACGACAGTGGCACGATGCGGCCTTGGCTGAAGTGCAGCAACTGGAAGCACGATTGGCGGGCGCAATGCCGGCTGTTGTGGCCCTAGGGGTTCAAGGCTCTGCGCCTGTGCCTGCTTTGGCTTCAACTCCACCCACATCACCTTTGGCATGGGAACGCTTATCGCTCGCGGAGGTGCCGGCTTGGCAGCGGTCGACGCCGCAACCGGCGCATCGCGATGGCTATGGCGTGTATCGCTTGCTGGTCAGGAGCGAGGTGGCTGCATCTGGTGATGCGGCCGCTGCCGAGGCGGCTCTCAAGGAAGTACGTGACCAAGTCGCGTTGTTAGTCATCGACACCGGCCTGCACGGCCTGGGTTGGAACCGCCAGCAGGCCGTGGATTACCTGGCTGCGCATTCGCGGTGGCAAGGTCCGGCAGCGCTCGAAACAGTGGGCGCGGTGCTGGCTTCAGCGGGCTGGCCATCAGCGCCGGCCGCCGGCGGATTGCGCTTGTGGCAGTTGCGTCAAACCGTGGCGGCGCAGCAGGGGGCTGCCTTCGATGAGGCGCTGTTTGACCAGCAACTGGGCGCGTGGGGCTTGCTGCCGCTCAGCGTGTTGGAGGCGCGCATGCGGGCGTGGGCCGAGACGATGACTGCAAGGGCTGCACTTGCCGCGCCTGTTGCACCTGTGGTGCCGCCGACCCCCTAGCGTTCGTTTTTCAAAGTTCGCGCAGGTAAAAACGGTCGCAGCTGAAATGGCCGGTGGCCCCGAGTGGCGCAGCGATGGGTTGGAATCCGCATTTGGCGTAGAGCTTCATGGCCCCGGTCATGCCGTCCAACGTCTCAAGGTAGCAATGGCGGTAAGCAAAACCGCGTGCCACCTCCAAGCAATGGCGCAACAAGGCCTCGCCGGTGCCCGTGCCACGCGCTGCCGGCAGAAAATACATCTTGCGCAGTTCGCAGACGGTGCCGTCGCCACCGGCCAGCGGCGCCACGCCGGCACCGCCTAGTACTTGCCCCTCGGTATCCAACACCACGAAGTAGGCGTGGCGAGCCGGCGCATAGGCGCGGCTCAGGAAATCCACTTCCGGGTCGTTAATGGCGAAGCCCGGGCCATCGGCACCAAATTCAGGCATGACGCGGCGGATGACCGCAGCCATGCCCGCGTCATCGGCAGCCGTGATGGGGCGGAAAGAGAAAACCGGGGTGGCAGTCACGAGGAATGTCCTGAAAGCAGGCTGGAAGTTCCGACTGGTGGGTGGTAGCCGGTGGGCGGGATCCCAGTTTAGCCGCTCAACCGCCGTCTGCCTGTGTGCGGAACCGTTCTAGCCATGGATTTAGCGGTGGGGGCCGTAGCGGCGCGCCACTTTGGCGGCTACCTTCAAATGTCCGTTCTACCGCTTGGCTGGCTATTTCGTGATGGCTTGGCAAGTACTGACACGCTGGCTGGTTTAGACTTCCGGTTTAATTTTCCGGGTGTCTTTCGCGATGAGCGCGCTAACTTTCGACCGGCAATTGGCCGGTCTCGTGAACTCTGGCGAACGCGGGGTCCTCGTCGGCGGCCTGAAAGGCGTCGAGAAGGAATCCTTGCGCGTCACGCCGGAGGGGCACCTGGCGCAGACGCCGCACCCGCGGGCGCTGGGTAGCCCGCTCACCCATCCGGAAATCACCACAGACTATTCCGAGGCGCTGCTGGAGCTGGTGACTCCTGCGTATCCGGATAGTGCGCGCTTGCTGGAGCGTCTCACCCAACTGCATCAGTACACTTATCGCGCCATTGGTGAAGAGCGGCTGTGGGCCACCTCGATGCCCTGCGCGGTCGATGGCGACGCGGACATTCCCATCGCTCGCTTTGGTCGTTCGCATAGCGCGCACATGAAGGAGGTCTACCGCGAGGGCTTGGGCCTGCGTTATGGCCGCCTCATGCAAGCCATCAGCGGCGTGCACTTCAACTACAGTTTCCCTGCACAGTTCTGGGCGGTTCTGGCCGGGGTACGCCAGTCCCGGTCAGCGGGGCAGGACTTCGTCTCGGACCGTTACTTCGAGCTGCTCCGCAACTACCGGCGCCATGGCTGGATAGTGCTGTACCTGTTTGGTGTGTCCCCGGCGATGTGCGCCAGCTTCCTGCGCGGACAAACGGACCCCGGCTTGAAAACGCTGGTGCCCGGAACGCTGTACGCCCCGTACGCCACGTCGCTACGCATGAGTGATGTGGGGTACCGCAATTCCGCGCAGTCGGAACTGCTCGTGTCGGTGAATTCGCTGCAGGAATACGTACGTGACCTCTCGCGGGCCGTCGCTACGCCACACCCCGACTATGCGGCGCTTGGCGTCCGCGTGAACGGCCAATGGCGCCAACTGAACGCCAACGTGCTGCAAATCGAGAACGAGTACTACAGCTTCATTCGCCCCAAGCGGGTAACCGCGCCCGGCGAGCGTCCCACGAAAGCCTTGGCCCGCGGGGGGGTGCAGTACGTGGAGGTTCGCTCGCTCGATGTCAGCGCCTTCGACCCCGTCGGCGTCAACATGAACAAGCTGCGCTTCCTCGAGGCCTTTATGGCCTGGTGCGTGCTCAGCCCCGGCGCGCCTATCGGCGCCGAAGAGCAACTGGCCCTCGATGCGAACCATGTGACGGTGGCGCGGCGCGGTCGCGAACCCGGTTTATTGCTCCGCCGGGACGGTCGGAACGCTCTTTTGGCCCATTGGGCAGCCGAAATTGTTGACGGAGTCCGCGGAACTGCAGCATTGCTGGATACAGGAGACCCCGCGCGCCCCTACACTTCAGCCGTGGAAGTTCAGGCGGCGAAAATCGCGGACGTGGGGTTGACGCCCTCGGCCCGATTGCTGGCGGAACTGCAGAAGTCCGGAGAGGGGTTCTCTTCCTGGGCGATGCAGGTTTCGTCTGCTCACCGACGACACTTCCTGGAGGTCGCCCCGGTCGACGCCCCGGTCCTGAGCCAGTTGGCACAGGCCGCCGAGGACAGCCTGGACGAACAAGCCAACATCGAGCGGTCCGACAAGGGCAGCTTCGAGGACTATCTGGCCCGCTGGTTCGCTTGAACCGGAGCCGCTGAACGGAAACCGATGTCGCAAGCCGTTGAAACTGCCGAGTCCCTAGAATCCGCCGCGGCGCGCGAACAGCGCACGGGCTATCCGTGGTTGCGTTTTGCGGACGCTTACCTGGAGCGCGAGTTCCGGGACGAACTGCTGCGGAGTCGGTGGGGCTTCATTCGTCAGGGCCTGTCGCTGGGCGTCCTGCTCATCATCGCTTTCGGTGCTATTACGCTGCTGACTGCCGAGCAGGTACCGTCGGTCGGCGTGCTCTGGACCGAATCGATCATCGTCGGTGCCATTCTCGGCACTATCGCCGTCACGTACCTCCCCGCTGCCGTGCAGTGGTACCCCTGGGTCGTCCAGGCACTGTACCCCGTCATTGGCGTTGTGCTGGGCCAGATCATCCCGCTGGACCTCTCCAGCCGTGGCTCTGCACAGCCGCTGCCGGCGCTGTTGTTGCTCGTTATCCCCTTTGTTTATTCCTTGCTCGGTCTGCGGCTTTACCAAGCCATGCGGGTAGCGTTGGGCGGCTCCATCGCCTTTTTGCTCCTGATGCACCACTCTGGAGACGTTCCGCAGTCTTTGACGCAGTTCCGCATGCTCCTGTTGGGCATGGCCAATGTCAGTGGCGTTTTCATGGGCTACCAGTTGGAGCGCTTGCAGCGTGCGCACTTCTTGGAGAGCCGCCGTTTGCTGGAAGTAGCGGCTCGCGATGGCCTTTCAGGGCTCTTCAACCGGCGGCGGTTCGACGAGCATCTGGAGAACTGCTGGAACTATGCGCAGCGCGACGGCAAGTTGCTGGCCGTGCTGTTGGTGGATATCGACTTCTTCAAGCCCTACAACGACCGCTACGGGCATCAGTCGGGCGACGTGGTGTTGCGTCAGGTGGCAGCAGCGCTGTCGCGCAGTGCGCGCCGTCCGCTCGATTTCGTGGCCCGTTATGGCGGCGAGGAATTCGCCGTCGTGCTGTTCGAGCCCTCTCGCGAATACGTCGCTGAAGTGGCTGAAAGCATTCACGCGGAAGTGATGGCGCTGCACATTCCGCACGAAGCTTCGGCGGCGTCGAACCAGGTGACCGTGAGCATTGGCGTGGCCATTTTGAACCCGACGCCGGAACGCAGTTCCGCCGGTGGGCTGCAGTTGGCAGACGAAGCGCTGTACGCCGCCAAGGAAACGGGTCGCAAGCGCACCGTGTACCGCGAGGCCGAACACGCCGCGTTGGCTACGGGCGTGTTCAGGCGCTACCGCAAGGACGCTGCGGCGCGTTAGACCACCGGCAGCACGGGTTCCCGTGTGCCCGCTGAAGCCGTCAGCAACTCTTCAAGCCCCAGTCCGCTAGGTGCCGGCACGCCGCCGGTGGCTTCTGCTGCGGCCAGTTTGCGCACCATGCGCCTTGCCTTCGCACCCGCCAGGTCGGCGCGAATGGCGACGGCGCCCATCGTCTCGATATCGCGATCGCCAATGGCCGCTTGCTGCGCTTCGATGAGCGGCTGGTCCTGGCCACCGAAGGCAGCGTCGATGGACATCTGCCAGAAGCCATCGATGGCCGGGTCGCCAAGACCATAGTTGCGAACCACCGACCAGTGGTACAGGCAGCGCTTGGCCGACACTGGCGTGAGATGGTGGCCGGTGAATACCCAAGTGCCTTCTTCGCGCGTCTTCGCGACGGGCGTAATGCCGACATCGAGCAACATGTGTGCCGGGGCATCCCAGCGCATGTAGAGCCAGTGGTCCACGCGCGCAGTGGCCGGGTCCAGGCCGAGCTGGCTTTGCAGCAAGTGGCCCCACACTGGCGGCGCAATGTCATCCGGGCACCAGCGGTTCGACCAGATGGTGGTGCCGCGGTCGTAGGTTTCCAGCTTGCTGACGGTGATGGCACGGCTCGACAACAACCCGGCGTGCAGGAACTCGCCGTGCGTCAGGTCGAGCAGGTTGTCCGTCACCAGTTCGTAGTTGGCCTGCATGTCGATGACGCCGCGCAGCGTGGTGAAGCCCGGCGTTTCGTAGCAGGAGAAGTCGGGAATGAGCGCCGCGTCAGCGAGTGTCGCATCGCCTGGCCAGAACCAAAGAATGCCGTGGCGCTCCACCAGCGGCCAGCAAGGCACTTTCATGGCTTGGGCAATGTGCCCGCCGTGGTGCGGGTTGTGCACGCAAGCACCGTGCGGGCCGAACTCCATGCCGTGGTAGCCACACTGCACGTTGTCGCCAATCTTTTTGCCGAACACTAGCGGCGCGAAGCGGTGCGGGCACAGCGCACCGATGGCCACGGCCGTACCGTCTTGCTTGCGGTACAGCAGCACCTTGCGGTCGCAGATGGTTTTCTCGACCAGCCCGTCGCCAATTTCACTGGCCCAAGCGGCCATGTACCAAGCATTTTCCAGATACATCGCGTTCCCCTTGGACCCGTGGCAGCTTAGATGTACAGCTGCGGGTTGATGGGCAAGTTGTTGGCCTTGCAGTAGCTTTCGTAGTGGTCCATGAACCACCACACATCGGCGGTCATGACGAACTGGCCGTTCTCGTCGTAGAACTCGTTCGCGCCCTGCATCCAGCCGAAGAGCTTGGTGCCTTCCGGGTGGTCGGTGACGAGCGTGTGGGCTTCGCCCGGCACTTCGTAGATGAACGAGCCCGGCGTGGCCACCCAGCCGTACTCCAGGTAACGGGCGCTGCCTTCCAGGCACATCATCACCACGGTGCCGCGGTGCTTATGCGTGCCGATGACGCTTGGGCCCTTCATCCACAGGATGTTGGAGTAGATGTTGTTGCGTACATCGAATGCCAAGTGCTTGATGGCGGCGTTATCGCCAAACGGCACCCAGGGGCTGTCCACTTCATCGGGGCCGACGAAGCGGCCCTTTGTGCCACGCGCGTCGATGAGCGCTTGGAACATTTCGGGAACTTCGACGATGCGCTTAGCGGTGGACGGCGGTGCCGTCATCTTTTTCAGTTCGGACATGAGGGTGCTCCCTGAGTAGCTGGGTAGGGGTTCACGTGGGCTGGCGGGTGCGCCAACTGTCGGCATAACTGTCGCGTGCCACGGCAGAGTACGGCACGGGGCTGACCACGGCCATGATCTCCGTCTGCACGTGCGGTTCCACGGTGGGCTTGCGGGTGCCGCCGTTGGGTTCGCCCCACAGCAACGTCACCTTCGTGCCGGGCTGTGCGTAGGCTTCCTCGACGATGGCGAGTGTGAGCATCTTGCCCTCATTGGCGCTGTAGCCAATCCAAGTGGACAGGCCCACCTGCTTGCCGTCTGCCAGCACCGCATCGAACGGGTGCATGGAGTATACGGCCGAGGGGAACTCGATGTACTTGGCGCGATCGCCATTCTGGAACGAGGAACTCATGACGCGAGCGACGTCGGCGTTATCGAGCGCGAGCGTTACCTTGCGGCGCTGCGGCTGCTGCGCCATGCGCTCCAGCGCGGCCCGGCCGATGAACTCGTGGTCGAACTTCACGAACGGCCCGTAGCCCAAGTCCCAAGGGTTCAGGTAGTAGCCGTCAATGGTGGCGGGCACGTAGCTGCCACCGATGGAGGCCTTGGCTTCGTAGCTGTTCGCGCCCAGCCAGTCGCGGTAATCCTTCAGCGAATCGCCGGAGTAGATGGCCGGCAGCGGCGAGGGAATCCAGCCGCTCTCGATGGTGTTCGACGAATACGTGCGGCCACCGACGAGCGTGAGGCCGAAGTCGCGACCCGCTTCGATGAGCGCCTGACGCACGGTTTCGCGGTCCGCCCAGGGGCCGAACAGTTCGAAGCCCGGCTGGCCGGCCATGCCGTGCCGCAGCGCGCGTACTTCGCAGCCACCGATGGTGAAGCGCGTCATGTGGAAGAACTTCAGGTCCGGCGGCGCGTGGCCCAGCGCCTTTTCCATGACCTTCATCGAGTTCGGGCCTTGGATTTGATAGCGGTAGTTCTTGCGGTTTTCCGGGTCCTTGCGGACGGCGGTGCGCTCGTCACGCTCCACCTTCACGTTCCACTTGCCGCTGGCAGCGTGGTATTCCACCCACTCGATGGTGGGCGCGCGGCCCACGAGGTTAAAGCGGTTTTCTTCGAGGTAGAAGAGGATGACGTCGCCGATGACGTAGCCGTCCGGTGTGCAAGGCACGAACTGCTTGGCACGGTCCGGGATGAAGCCGGCGAAGCTGTTCACGCCGAGGTGGTTCAGCATGGCGAAGGCGTCGGGGCCGGTCACTTCCAGGTCGACCATGTGGTACGACTGGTTGAACAACACGCAGGTTTGCTGCCAGGCGCGCTGTTCCAGGCGCCAGTTGGAGTATTCCGCGGGCACGCCCGGGTAAACGTTGGGGCCTACCTGCTGGTTGCGCAGGAAATCGACCACGTCGCCGCAGTCGGCGAGGATTTCGTTCAGGTTCTTGCCGGACACTAGGAAAACTCCAGTTTGCTGGCCCCGAGGATAGCGGGAGGCAGGGCGCCCCCGCCTGTCCGGGAGCGCAAAGCGTTTGGAGTGACGCGCAGGCGCCTCAGCGGAAGATGGCCACCTCGCGGCGGCCACTGGAGTCGCGGGCGGCGCGGTACATGCCCTCGCTGTTGAACTCCAACGCCCAGTCACCATTCGGGCCCATGGCGATGATGCCGCCTTCGCCGCCTTGGGTCTTCAGCTTGTCCTGCACGACAATGCGTGCGGCTTCAGCTACGGATACGCCTTTCAGCTTTACCAGCGAACACACCTGGTAGCCCACCACGTTGCGAATGAAGTATTCGCCATGGCCCGTGCCCGACACGGCGCAGGCGCCATCTTCGGCGTACGTTCCCGCGCCAATGATGGGCGAGTCGCCAATGCGGCCCCACTTCTTGCCCGTCATGCCACCCGTGCTGGTAGCAGCCGCGAGGTGCCCAGCAGCGTCGCGCGCCACGGCGCCTACGGTGCCGAAGTAGCGCGGGTCGCCATTCGCCACGGGCCCGATGGCCGCCGTGCGCGTGTCCAGAAACTGCTTCCAGCGGCGTTCAGTTTTAAAGTAGCTGGCGGGCTCGAGTTTCAGGCCCTGCTCCAGCGCGAACTCTTCCGCGCCATCGCCGGACAGCATGACGTGCGGCGAGTTTTCCATGACGTGACGCGCAAGCGTGACGGGGTTGCGAACGTGGTGCACGCCGGTGATGGCCCCGGCCGCCAGCGTGCTGCCATCCATGATGGATGCGTCCAACGAATTGCGACCGTCCGCATCGAACACCGCGCCGCGCCCGGCGTTGAACAGTTCGTTGTCTTCCAGCACGCGGACTGCTGCTTCGACGGCATCCAGCGCGGGACCGCCCTTTTCCAGAATGGCGTAGCCCACGTCACGCGCTTGTTCCAGCGCAGCGGTGTAGCGGGCGGCCAGTTCCGGCGTCATTTCCGCAGGCGAGAGCGTGCCCGCGCCGCCGTGGATGGCAATGGACACCAGCGCGGGCGCGGGTGCCGCCGCTTTCATGGCCTTGCCAGCCGCTTTGCCGGTAGCCAGGGCAGGGGTGGCCAGCAGTAGCCCCACGAGGGTGCAGAGGGCCAAGAGGCGCACGGAAACAGGGCGATTTTCAGGGGTGTGGGGCATGAAACAGTCCTCGAAAGCGGGGACACCATGCTAACGCCGTTTTGGCGATATCCGGTGGGCATGAAATCGATTTTGCGCTGCAACGTAAGACCGTTAAACTTGAGGTGTTCTTTGGCCTTTGCCTTTTGGTCTTTCCTGAACTGGCGTTTCCCGCCCTGCGGAGTTCCCCGTGCGCAAGATCCACCGCCTGCTCGTCGCCAACCGTGGCGAGATCTCCATCCGCGTCATGCGCGCCGCGGCGGAGTTGGGCATTCGCACGATAGCCATCTACTCGCAGGAAGACCGGTTCTCGCTCCACCGCACGAAGGCGGACGAGGCTTACTTGGTGGGCGAGGGCAAGGGCCCCATCGAGGCTTATCTCGATATTCCGGACATCATCCGCATCGCGATCGAAGCGAAGGCAGACGCGATCCATCCGGGCTACGGCTTCCTCTCCGAGAACCCCGAGTTTGCCGAGGCCTGCGCTGAAGCCGGCATCAAGTTCATTGGGCCCACGCCTGCCACCATGCGCTCGCTGGGTAACAAGGTTTCGGCGCGCAACCTTGCCGTGGCCGCGGGCGTCCCTGTCATGCCGGCTACGCCGCCGCTGACGCGCGTGGATGCCGAGTGCCTCGCCGCCGCCGAAGAAGTGGGCTACCCGGTGATGCTGAAGGCTAGCTGGGGCGGCGGTGGCCGCGGCATGCGCGTAGTGGAATCCGCGGACCAGTTGTTGGAGCAAGTGGCTGCGGCGCGCCGCGAGGCCAAGGCAGCCTTCGGCAACGACGAGGTGTACCTCGAAAAGCTCATTCGTCGCGCGCGCCATGTGGAAGTGCAACTGCTGGGCGACAGCCACGGCAACCTCGTGCACCTGTGGGAGCGCGACTGCACCGTGCAGCGTCGCAACCAGAAGGTGGTGGAACGTGCGCCGGCAGTGTTCATGTCGCAGGCCGAGCGCGAGGCGCTGTGCGCCGAGGCCCTGAAGATTGGCCGCGCCGCGCAGTACTGCAACGCCGGTACGGTGGAGTTCCTGCAGGACGCCGACACCGGCAAGATGTACTTCATCGAGGTGAACCCGCGTATCCAGGTGGAACACACCGTCACGGAAACCGTGACGGGCATCGACATCGTGAAGGCGCAGATTCATATCGCGGAAGGCGCGCGCATTGGCACGCCCGAAAGCGGTGTACCGGAGCAAGCGGACATTCGCCTGAGCGGCCACGCCATGCAGTGCCGCGTCACCACCGAAGACCCGGAAAACCAGTTCATTCCGGACTACGGCCGCATCACGGCGTACCGCAGCCCCGCCGGCTTCGGCATCCGGCTCGACGCCGGCACAGCGTACTCCGGCGCCTTCATTGGCCGCTCCTACGATTCGCTGCTGGTGAAGGTGACCGCTTGGGCGCCCACCGCTGCCGAGACCATTGCACGCATGCACCGCGCGCTGTGGGAGTTCCGCATTCGCGGCGTGACTACGAACTTGCGCTTCTGCGACCAGGTCATCACGCACGCCAAGTTCGAGAACGGCGACTACACCACGCGCTTCATCGACGAAACGCCGGAGTTGTTCCATTGGCCGCGCCGCCGCGACCGCGCCACGCGCTTGCTGGCGTTCCTGGGCGACGTGAGCGTGAATGGCAACCCGGAAGTGAAGGGACGCATTCGCCCGGCGCGTTTGGCTGCGCCGCGTGCACCGAAGCTGCTGCTGCCCACGCCTGTGTCTGGCAGCAAGCAGCGCCTCGATGAACTGGGTGCCGAAGGCTTCGCCGCCTGGATGCGGGCGCAGTCCGGCGTGTTGGTCACTGACACCACCATGCGCGATGCGCACCAGTCGCTGCTGGCCACGCGAGTGCGCACCCGCGACCTCACCGCCATTGCGCCGCACTATGCCAGCCTGCTGCCGCAGTTGCTGTCGGTGGAGTGCTGGGGTGGCGCCACCTTCGACGTCTCCATGCGCTTCCTGCGTGAATGTCCGTGGGAGCGCTTGACGCAACTGCGCGAGGCGATGCCCAACCTGATGCTGCAGATGCTGCTGCGCTCGGCCAACGCGGTGGGCTACAAGAACTACCCGGACAACGTGGTGCGCCACTTCGTGCGCGAAGCGGCGAACGGCGGTGTGGACCTGTTCCGCGTGTTCGACTGCCTGAACTGGGTGGACAACATGCGCGTGGCTATCGACGCCGTGCGCGACACGGGCCGCTTGTGCGAGGCTGCGGTTTGCTACACCGGCAACCTCGCAGACCCGCGCGAGACCAAGTACACGCTGCGCTACTACGTGGACTTGGCGAAGCAGCTGGAAAAGGCTGGTGCGAACGTCATCGGCATCAAGGACATGGCAGGCCTGGCGCAGCCGGCGGCCATTCGCTTGCTGGTCAAGGCGCTGCGCGAAGAAACTTCGCTACCCGTGCACTTTCACACACACGACACCAGCGGCATTGCCAGCGCCACCGTGCTGGCTGCTGTGGAAGCGGGCGTGGATGCCGTTGATGCCGCGATGGACGCCATGAGCGGCCTGACCTCCCAGCCCAACTTGGGCTCCATCGTGGAAGCCTTGCGCCACAACGACCGTGCCACCGGGCTGGATGGCGCGAACATTCGTACCATCTCGGGTTACTGGGAGCAGGTGCGCCACACTTACGGTGCTTTCGAAAGCGACCTGCGTAGCGGTGCCAGCGAGGTGTACTTGCACGGCATGCCGGGCGGCCAGTTCACGAACCTGCGTGAGCAGGCGCGTTCGCTCGGCATCGATGAGGTGCGTTGGCCCGAAGTGGCCAATGCCTATGCCGAAGTGAATGATATGTTCGGTGACATCGTGAAGGTGACGCCGACCTCCAAGGTGGTGGGCGACTTGGCCATCATGATGGTGACCAGCGGCCTGACGCGGGCGCAGGTGGAAGACGCCGATACCGAAGTGGCCTTCCCCGAAAGCGTGGTGGAACTGATGCACGGCGACTTGGGCCAGCCGCTTGGCGGCTTCCCGCCCGCGCTGCAGGCGAAGGTTTTGAAGGGCCGTGCGCCGTTGACGGCGCGCCCGGGCGAAAGCCTGCCGCCGCTGGACCTCGTCGAAGAACGCGCGGTAGCCGAAAAGAAGTGTGGCCGTGCGCTGAATGATGGCGAGTTCGCCAGCTATCTCATGTACCCCAAGGTGTTTCTGGAGTACGCCGCGGACCGCACGAAGTTCGGCAACGTGAGCGCACTGCCCACGCCGGCGTTCTTCTACGGCATGGAAACCGGCGACGAAGTGAGCATGGACCTCGAGCGCGGCAAGACGCTCATCGTTCGCTTGGCGGCTATCAGTGATGTGCACGAAGACGGCATGCGCACGGTGTATTTCGAGTTGAATGGCCAACCGCGCTCAGTGCGAGTGGCGGACCGCAGCCAAGTGGCGGCGAAGCCGGCGCGCCGCAAGGCCGAAGTGACGAACGCCACGCACGTGGGCGCGCCCATGCCTGGCACCGTGGTGACCGTGCCGGTGAAGTCGGGCCAGGTGGTGACCAAGGGCGAAGTGCTGGTGACGCTGGAGGCCATGAAGATGGAAACTGCGGTGCGTGCCGACCGCGACGGCACCATCGATGAGGTGCTGGTCCGCACCGGCCATGCCGTGGACGCCAAGGACCTGCTGGTGACGTTCGCGGGTTAAAGAGTCGCGAGCAAGCTCGCTCCTACAGGTGGTGCATTCCAATGTGGGAGGCAGCTTTTTGTGGGAGGCAGCTTGCTGCCGACGGTCGCGAGCAAGCTCGCTCCTACAGCGGATTCGCGAGCAAGCTCGCTCTTACAGGACGGGCGTCGGGTCTTGATGCCCAACGCTGAACACCGCGCGACCGCTGGCGACCAGCTTGTTGGCGGAATCGTGTACTTCGGCGTCCAGCACGGCAAGCGTGCGGCCCAGGCGCAGCAGTTTGCCGCGCGAGCGCAGTTCACCGGGCGTAACACCGCGATGGAAGTCCACGCGCATGTCGATAGTAGGCGCACCGCGGCCGGTGAAGGCCACCAGCGTCAGGCCGCAAGTGGCATCGATGAGCGTGGCGATAACACCGCCGTGCATGTGGTCGCGACTGCGGGACCCGCCCAGCATGTCCTGCCAGGGCAGCACCAGACAGGCACCGTCCGCCTCGATGGCGGTGACCTGAATGCCCAGCGCTGTATTGAAGGGAATGCGGCTGCTGTAGTGCTGCAGCTGGGCCAGCGTCAGGACTGGCTGATGCCCCACACTCAACGGCTTTCCACCTTGAACCAAGGCGGAATGCCGGCCGGCCAGTCGTCGCCCCACTGCTGGCGGCCACCGTCTACCACCAGCAGTTCGCCAGTGACGAACTTGCCCGTGTTCTGCGCGCCCAAGTAAACCGCGCCCTGCGCAATGTCGATGACATCGCCGAGGTGACGCATGGGGTTCGAGTCGCTGAAGGCCTCGGCCGCGGCGCGCGGATAAACGTTCAGCCCTTCCGTGGCGATGGAGCCGGGCGCCAGGCAGTTCGCGCGAATGCCCAACTGCGCCCATTCGGTGGACACGCTCTTGGTAAGCGCGATAACGCCGGCGCGGGCAGCGCTGGTGTGCGCCACTTGCGGGTTGCCGCGGCTGACCACGGCGACGATATTCACGATGCTGCCGCGATGCGGCACGGGCGGCGTGGTGGCCATGGGCGCAGCGGCGGCCCAGCGGCGCGCAGCGGCCTGCATCATGTACCAAGTGCCGTTCAGGTTCGTGTCGATGACGGCATTCCAGCCCTTCACCGAGTAGTCGAGTGCGGCCTGCGGGAACTGCCCGCCGGCGCTGTTCACCAAACAGTCCAGGCGACCGTACTGCTGCAGTACCGCGTCGAACATCGTCTCCACCTGCTGCGGGTCGCGGATATTCATGGAGTGCGTGCCGACGGCGCGGCCGCAGGTGTGTTCCACCGCCGCGGCTACCTTCTGCAATTTCTCGAGGCTGCGGCCGCAGATGACGACTTGCGCGCCCAAGCGCGTGAGGACGAAGGCCATGGCGCGGCCCATGCCGCTGCCGCCGCCAGACACCAGCCACACTTGGTTCGCCAGCAAGTCAGAACGATACGCGAGCGGAGCCGAAGCGAGTTCGGCGTCGCTCATGCCCCAGTCCTTGGGTGGTTCCAACTCGGCTCGGGCGGCAGGTGCCGCCGGGTCGGCCGGCTTCAAACTCGTCACGCTCATGCATCCCCCATGGGTAGCCCTGCGGGTCGAAGACCGCCGGGCGAAGGCGAATTAGGCTTGAAGCCCTGCAAAAAAACAAGCCTGACTGTTTTTTACCGTCACGCGCGTGTTAGTTTTCAACTCCGGTCGGCGGGCCTACGCTCCCGCTGCAAGCCAGCAGTTTGAGGGGAAAGCACCATGGCGAAGAAAAAGGCAGCGAAAAAGGCGGCTAAACGTCCGGTAACCAAGGCAGCGGCCAAGCCCGCCCGCGCAGCCGCCAAGACGGCGGCTAAAAAGGCCACCAAGGTACCCGTAAAAGCACGGAAGAAGGCAGCGGCCAAGCCCGCAGCCAAGCCCGCCCGCCGTAAACCGGCCATGCTGGCGGCGCCTCCGGGCCACGAGGACTTCGCCCGTCTGCGCATTCGCGCCACCACCATGGGCGACCTGCTGCTCACAGCGGCAGACCGCTACCCGAACAAGCTGGCCTTGGTGTTCCCGGACGCCGAGTTCCGCTACGGCGAGCTGGCGCAGCGGGCGCTCGAACGTGCTCGCGGCCTGCAGGCCATGGGCGTGAAGCCGCGCGACCACGTGGGCATCTTGATGCACACCTGCCCGGACTTCGTGGAGTTCCTGTTCGCGGTGGCGTTCTGCGGCGCCGTCGCCGTGCCCATCAATGCGCGCTACAAGAGCAGCGAACTGGCTTACGTCATTGAAAACGGCGACCTTGTGACTGTGGTCACTACCGATGCCGTCGCCGACCACGTCGACTTCATCGAGCGTTTGAATGGGGCGCTGCCGGGCCTCGCGAAGGACGCCGACCCTATGAACTTGCACCTCGCTGCCACGCCGCGTCTGCGCAATGTGGTGGTCATCGGCAAGGCGAAGCCGAAGGGCTTCGTGACGCAGAAGGCCTTCGAGGCCGCTGCGCGCAAGGTGAATGTGCTCGACGTGCATCGCGCCCGTTTGCGCGTGCGTCTGCGCGATCACGCGCTGATGCTCTACACCTCGGGCACGACGGCGAATCCGAAGGGCTGCCTGATTACGCACGAAGCGCAGGTGCGCAACAGTATGAACCTGGGCTCCGTGCGGTACCGCCTGACGGCGAAGGACCGCTTCTGGTCGCCGCTGCCCATGTTCCACATTGCCGCCGTGCTGCCCATGTTGGCCATCTTCGACGTGGGCGGTGCCTACCTCACCATGGGCCACTTCGACCCGGGCGTGGCGCTGAAGATGCTGGAGAAATACAAGGTAAGCGCCACTTACCCCAGCTTCGTCACACTCATCCAAGGTTTGGTGTACCACCCGGACTTCAAGAAGCGCGACCTGTCGCGCATTCGTTTGATGAACAGCAACTTCGCGGTGCAGCCGCCGGGAGTGGCCGCGCCCATCATGGCTGCCATGCCGAATGCGCTGCAGGTGGGCAGCTTCGGCATGACGGAAGCCGCCGGTACGGTGTGCACGGGCGCCTGGGACGAGCCGGAAGAGCTGCGCATTACGCGTCTGGGCCGGCCGCTGCCGGGCCAGGAAGTGCGCATCGTCGACCCCGAGACCAAGCAGGACCTCGCCGTGGGCCTCCGTGGCGAAGTGCTGGTGCGTGGCTACAACCTCTTTGATGGTTACTACCGCGATGCCGAGAAGACCGCGCAGGCGCTCGACAGTGCCGGCTGGTTCCACACCGGCGATATCGGTTCGCTCGACAAGAACGGCACCATCCTCTTCCATGGCCGCTTCAAGGACATGCTGAAGGTGGGCGGTGAAAACGTGGCTGCTGCCGAAATCGAAGCCGTGCTGCAGCGTCACCCAGCGGTGAAGCTGGCGCAGGTGGTGGGCATTCCCGATGAAAAATACGTGGAAGTGCCGGCGGCGTTCGTGGAGTTGCAGCCAGACGCTACTGCGGGCGAAAAGGAACTCATCGAGTTCTGTCGCAAGGAAGTGGCCGGGTTCAAGGTGCCACGTCATGTGCGCTTCGTGACCGAATGGCCGATGAGCTCGAGCAAGATCCAGAAGTTCCGTCTGCGGACGGCGCTGGTCGCTGAGTTGCACTTGGACTGAGTCCGGGTTGAGGAGACTGTTGCATGAACGTGTTGCGTAACTTGTTGCTGTTCGCCGCCTTGGCGGTGCCTGTGTCGATGTCTGTGTCGGTGCCTGTGGCCCATGCCGTGCCACCAGCGGATATGGAAGCGGAGCGTGCCAAGGCGGAAGCCTTCAAGGCCAGCATGGAAGCCAAGGGCCAGGTGGACCGCGAGGCACTGCCCGGCGCGGTCATTTACCGTGAACGTTGCATGGCTTGCCATGAAGGCAAGGTGCCCAAGGCGCCGCACAAGACGTTCGTGTCGCTCATGGCGACAGA
>CALQLF020000032.1 GCA_943331345.2 Candidatus Planktophila lacus
ACGCAGCCACCCAGTGATTCTTGCTCGATGGCAATGTAGTTCAGTCCCTTGGACTTGGCGCCGAGACACGCTGAAAAGCCTGAAGGGCCTGCGCCCACAATGAGGACGTCGAACGGTGCGATGCCCTTCGGGCGGCGCTTGGCGATTTCTTCGATAGCCTGACGGCCTTGCTCGATGGCGTTGCGAATAAGGCCCATGCCGCCGAGTTCACCGGCGACGAAGATGCCTGGCACGTTCGTTTCAAACCACGGTGAAACCCGTGGAATATCCACGCCGCGCTTTTCCGTACCGAGGACCAGTTCAATGGCATCTACGGGGCAAGCACTACGGCAAGCACCGTGCCCGATGCATTCGGTGGGGCTGACGAGCGCGGCCTTGCCATGGATGAGGCCAAGCACCGTGTGATGCCCTTGTTCCGGGCAGGCGAGCACGCAGGAACCGCAACCGATGCACTTGAGTGGATCGATAAGAGGATGTAGCGACGCCGGTTCCGTGAGGCCTGCTTCTTCTGCCTCTACTTTCGCAACGATGCTTTCGGCTTGCAGGTTTTCCCGCTTGCGCAAGTGCCAGGCGAGGACCAGGACGAGAGGTAATACATAAACGAGGTAGATCATTCGCCCAAGGATCCTTGCGGGTTTTCACTTAGTCTCGAACGGCGCGATAACGTGACAGATGTCATTTTTACGCAGGCTGGTACCGTTCTGCACCTGTTGTCGCCACGCGCAGACAGTAGATGCCGCTCCGCGGGGGCAGGCACCCCACTAACATTCCCTCATCGGAAAAGTTCCGTTGGTGGTGGAGTGCTCTGGATGAATCTGGTTCTGGCAATCGTGGCGGGTCTCGCGGCGCTGGTAGGCGGTGGCCTGCTGCACCGGCGTGGTCGGCAGTCGCTGGCCTGGGTTAGTTTCGCCATTGCGCCCATCGCTTTCGGTGCGGCAGTCGCCATTGTTCGTCACTCGCCTGCTACGCCCGCCGTCGTTTCGGCTGAAGCCGTTGCCGCGAACACGGATGCTTGGGGCGGTGTGGGGCAGGCCCCGGGTGCCGCCGGTTCTGCTGGCATGGGTGCTCCTGCGATGGGTGGCGCTGCTACTGGCGCGCCGGCCGCTGGCGGTCCCGCCAGCATCGAAGATGTCACGGCTCGCCTCGCGGCGCGCTTGGAGCGCGAACCTAACGATGCGGGCGGCTGGGTGCTGCTGGCGCAAAGCTACGAATACCTTGGCCGCAAGGAAGACGCCGCGAAGGCCCGTGCTCGCGCTACTGCGCTCGGCGCGCAGCCGGGTGCTGCCCTGTCGCCGGCGGCCATGTCGGCGCATGCCAAGGCAGGCGTCCAGATGGGCGGCAACCCCGGTATGGCTGCAGCGCTCGCTGCCATGCCCCGTCAGGCGGTGCAGGCACGCGAACCCACCACCGCCAACGACTGGTGGGCGCGTGGCATCGAGCAGCGCCGCAAGCGCGATTTCAAGGGGGCGGCTGAATCGTTCCGTCGCGCCACAGTAGCGGCGCCAGCCTCGGCGGACGCTTGGGCGGACTATGCCGACGCCTTGGCCGCCGCCAACGACGGGGACTTGGTGAAAGGCAGCGCTGCCTTAGACAAGGCTCTGAAACTCAACCCGCGACATATCAAGGCCTTGTGGCTGCGTGCGTCGTTGCAACTGCAGCAGCGCAACTACGCGGCTGCCGCCAAGACCTGGCAGATGGTGCTGGCCTTGGTGCCTCCCAAATCCAGCGATGCCCGGATTATTCGCGCCAACCTCGAAGAGGCGAAGGCGCTTGCTGAGGGAAAATCATGAGCGTAACCGCCGACAACATGGAAGAGATTCTGGAGACGTCCGAAGTAGTGGCGGCTCCCCCGAAGCTCAGCCTTTGGCAGCGTCTGAACCTGTCCATGGAGCACATCGTGCTCGCCTTGTTCACGGTAGCGGTGGTGGTGGGTCCCTGGACGCCGGCCCGCAACTACATCAACCCGGAGTCCGGCATCGGCTACTGGTTGGGTATTGTCGGTGGCAGCCTCATGCTGCTGTTGCTCATCTATCCGTTGCGCAAGCGCCAGAACGGCATCCAGGCGGTGGGCAGCGTGAAGGGTTGGTTCCGTGCGCACATGATGCTTGGCATCGTTGGCCCGGGCTTGGTGTTGTACCACTGCAATTTCTCGCTGGGCGCTACCAACAGCAACGTCGCTTTGTTTTGCATGGTGTTCGTGGCAGGTAGCGGCCTGGTCGGGCGCTATCTCTACGCACGCATCCACAACGGTCTCTATGGCCAGCGCGCCAAGTTGGCGGAACTGCATGTCGAGGCGGACCGTCTCCGTGAATCGGCCGGGCTCACGCGTCTTCTGCCGGAACTGATCGCCGTGCTGGATGCTTCTGAAAAGCGTATCACGCGGGGCAAGGGCCTAAGCCGTGCCTTCCGCGCCATGTTCGTGGAATGGGCGGAACGCCGCCGCCTGAGCAGTTATGTGTCTCGTGCACTGCGCAACGCTTCGGCGCGCCGCGCGGTGGTTGCCGACCACGCTGACAGCCTGCGTTCGGCTGCGCTGCGCTATGGTGCGCACCGCTTGGCTGCCGCCCGGCGTGTGGCCGAGTTCGAGGCCTGCGAACGTATGTTCTCGCTCTGGCATGTCATGCATATCCCCTTGTTCATCCTCATGATCATCGCGGCAGTCGTCCACGTCGTCGCTGTCCACATTTACTAAGCAAGCTGTACCTACCCAGTGCACGAACCACGGCAATTCGGCCTTCAGGCCCCGGACACCCGCCAGGGTGGCCCGGGGCTTCGTCGTTTCCGCGGTTGGCTGGGGCGCCGCGGTTTCGTGCGTGGTTTGCAGGCAGTATTGGCTGTTGGCCTGCTCCTTTCTTCGGGGTTTGCCGCGGCGGCCTCGCTGGAAACGCTCCTGATGCCAGGCAAGCTTTCGGCGGCCCATGCCAAGTACGAAGAGCAGTGCTCCAGTTGCCACGACCGTGCCGACAAGGCTCGCATGAGCAACCTCTGCCTGGCGTGCCACAAGGACATCACCACGGACGTGAAGGGCCGTCAGGGCTTCCACGGCCGCGCGCTGCCGGCCAATGCGCGTTGCGCGGGCTGCCACGGCGAGCACAAGGGTAGGGCGGCAGACATCGTCGGGCTCGAGCCGAACGCTTTCCGCCACAAGCAGACCGATTTCCAGTTGGAAGGCGCGCATGCCGCTGTGGCCTGTGCTTCCTGCCACAAGGCCGGCAAAAAGCACCGCGATGCCCCGCACGAGTGTGTTGCCTGCCACAAGACGGATGACATCCATCTTGGCAAGCTCGGCACCGACTGTGCCTCTTGCCATGACGTCAAGGGCTTCAAGCCTGTCCACTTCGACCACAGCAAGACCAAGTTCGCTTTGCTCGGCGCGCATGACAAAGCCGCGTGTTCAGCTTGCCATCGGGACTCCACCTTCAAGGGCGCGCCCACGGCCTGCAATGCGTGCCACGCGCCCGACGACGTGCACCGTGGCTCGCGCGGGCCGGCTTGCCAAGACTGTCACAGCACGGTGAGCTGGAAGGACACCAGCTTCGACCACCTGAAAGAAACGGGTTTTGGCCTCGATGGCAAGCACGGCAAGATTTCCTGCAACGCTTGCCACAAAGACGGCGACTTGAAGGCGAAGCTGCCGAAGACCTGTCACGGTTGCCATGCGGCGGAAGATTCCCACACTGGTCGTTTCGGCGACGATTGCGCCACCTGCCACAAGCCGGATGGCTGGAAGCCGGTGAAGTACGACCATTTCGGTAAGCACAAGTACGCGCTGAACGGCAAACACGAAAAGCTGGCTTGCCACACTTGCCACACGGCCAGCACCAAGACCCAGGAACTGCCAAAGGAATGCTTTGGCTGCCACCAGGCGGACGATGTACATGCTGGCGGCATGGGGCGTGACTGCGCCGCCTGCCACCGCGAGACGGGCTGGCGCGACCAAGTCCGCTTCGATCACGACCTTACCCGCTTCCCGTTGGTGGGTCTGCATGCTGCCGTGGGGTGCGAGCAGTGCCATGCGGACCGTCGTTACCGCGGTACGCCAGCCAAGTGCATTGCGTGCCACAAGGCAGACGACAACCACAAGGGGGCCCTCGGTGAAGGGTGCGCTACTTGTCATAATCCAAACGGTTGGGCGCATTGGCAGTTCGACCATTCCACGACGGGCTTCCCTCGCGAGGGAGCGCATGCCAAGCTGGCTTGCCAGCAGTGCCATGTGAAGTCGACACATGAAGTGAAGTTGTCGCACGAATGCGTGGCTTGCCATGCAACCGACGATGTACATGACGGCAATTTCGGGCGCGACTGTGCCCGTTGTCATTCGACCCGGACGTTCAAGGGAGCAGCGCCACAGCGCCGCTCGGGGGCAGGAACATGACTACGTACCGCCGCTGGTTGCAGGCGCTTGTCGCCTGTCTTGGGTTGCTGGGGCTGGGCTGGGGTACGCCCGCCACGGCCCAAGTGGGCAGCACCTTCGACCACTTCACCACCGGGTTCGAGCTCATCGGCAAGCACAACGAAGTGCCTTGCGAGGGCTGTCACGTTGACGCCGTGTTCAAGGGCACACCCCGTGCCTGCGTCAGTTGCCACCAGCGCGGTAGCCGCGTTTCCGCCACCCCGAAGCACACCGCCCACGTGCTCAGCACGGACCGTTGCGAGAGCTGCCACACGCCGCAATCCTTCAAGCCGGCGGTGAAGTTCGACCACCGCGAAATGCTCGGCAGCTGCGCTAGTTGTCATAATAATGTGCAAGCCACGGGCAAGGGCCCGACACACCTCATTACCCAGCAAAATTGCGACGTTTGCCACTCCACGCAAGCCTGGAAGCCTGCAACGTTCACGCATGACGGCATCCTTGATGGCTGTTCCTCTTGCCACAACGGCACCATCTCGACGGGCAAGAACGTCAACCACATCCCGGTAGGCAACGACTGCGAAACCTGCCACGTCACCACTGCTTGGAAGCCTGCGAACTTCACCCATCAGGGCATCACGACGGGCTGCTTCACTTGCCACAACGGCTCACTGGCCACCGGCAAGAACGCCAACCATGTGCGCGCCAGCAATACCTGTGAAACCTGCCATGCCACCATTGCGTGGAAGCCGGCGCTGTTCAGCCATGAAGGCATCGTGGATGGTTGCGCCAGTTGCCACAATGGCGTGAATGCCACGGGCAAGCACCCCAACCACTTGCCCACCACGCAAGGTTGCGAACTGTGCCACAGCCCCTCGGGCTGGACGCCGGCGCACTTCAGCCATCAGGGCATCACCAGCGGCTGCAGCACCTGCCACAACGGCACCATTGCCACCGGCAAGCACACCACGCACATTGCCTCCACGGGCCAATGCGAAAGCTGCCACGTCACCACCAGCTGGATTCCTGCCAGCCGCGTCGACCACACGCAGGTGCAGGGCACTTGCGCTTCCTGTCATAACGGCACTACGGCCACCGGTAAGAACGCTACGCACATCGCTTCCACCACGAACTGCGCCGCCTGCCACGCCACCATTTCCTGGAAGCCGGTGACCCGCGTAGATCACACGGAAGTGCAGGGCAGTTGCTCTACCTGCCATAACGGCACCACGGCTACCGGCAAGACAGCGACGCACATTCCCACAGTGCAACAGTGCGACACCTGCCACACCACTGCGGCCTGGCTGCCGGCGCGCTTCAACCACTCCGGCGTCGTTCCGGGCACCTGCGCCACCTGCCACAACGGCACACAGGCCACGGGCAAGCATCCGACGCATATCGCCACCACTTCTTCCTGTGACAATTGCCACAGCACCGTGGCTTGGCTGCCGGTGCACTTCGACCACACGGGTGTGGTTCCGGGCACCTGCGCCACTTGCCATAACGGCACCACGGCTACCGGCAAGCACCCAACGCATATCGCCACGACGCAGTCCTGTGACGCTTGCCATGCCACCAGTGCCTGGCGTCCGGCGAAGTTCGACCACGCCGGCATTACCGGTAATTGCTTCAGTTGCCACAACGGCGTGAATGCCAGTGGCAAACACCCCACGCACGTCACCACTTCCAATAACTGCGAAACCTGCCACAGCACCGTGGTGTGGCGCCCGGTGACGAAGGTGGACCATGCCGAGGTCATCGGCACCTGCTTCAGTTGCCACAACGGCACCAAGGCGCTGGGCAAGAACCCGACGCACGTCAGCACCACCAACAGTTGCGACAGCTGCCATAACACCACCACGTTCAAGCCGGCGGTCCGCGTGGACCACCGTGAGGTGCTCGGCACCTGCTCGGCCTGCCATGACGGCGTAAAGGCCACGGGGAAGAACCCGACCCATATCACCACCACCAACCGCTGCGATGCCTGCCACAGCACCGTGGCTTGGCTGCCGGCGCTCCGTGTCGACCACGTGGAAGTGCTGGGCACTTGCGCCAGCTGCCACAACGGCACCACGGCCACCGGCAAGACGGCGACTCACGTGCCGACGACGGCGGGTTGCGACAGCTGCCACAGCACGACGGCTTGGCTGCCCGCGCACTTCGACCACTCCGGCGTGGTACCGGGCACCTGTGCCACCTGCCACAATGGTCAGCAGGCCACCGGCAAGAACGCCACCCACGTCGCCACCACAGCTTCGTGCGATGCCTGCCACTCCACGGCAGCCTGGAAGCCGGCGAAGTTCGACCATGCGGGTGTTACCGGTAACTGCTTTAGTTGCCATAACGGTGTGAATGCCACCGGCAAGAACGTCGCGCACATCAGCACTACGAATAACTGCGAGGCCTGCCACGTCACGGCCTTGTGGAAGCCCGTCACCCGCGTAGACCATACGGAAGTGCAGGGCACCTGCTTCAGTTGCCACAACGGCGTGAAGGCTACGGGCAAGAATCCCACGCACATTGCCAGCAGCAACAGCTGCGATGCCTGCCATGTCACGGCCATCTGGAAACCGGTGACACACGTGGACCACACGCAGGTGACGGGTACCTGCTTCAGTTGCCACAACGGCTCCAAGGCCACGGGCAAGAACCCGACCCACATCACCACCACGACGGCTTGCGACAGCTGCCATTCCACCGTGGTGTGGAAGCCGGCGGTGCGCGTCAACCATCTGGAAGTTCTGGGTACTTGCGGTAGCTGCCATAACGGCACCACGGCTACCGGCAAGAACCTCACGCACATCACCACCAGCAGCAACTGCTCGGCTTGCCATACCACCGTGGCGTGGAAGCCGGCCATCCGCGTCGACCACGTGGAAGTCCTTGGAACCTGCTACAGCTGCCACAACGGCACGACCGCGAAGGGTAAGCATGCGCTGCATATTCCTTCGAGCAATAGCTGTGGCGACTGCCACCAGACCAGTGCCTGGCTGCCGGCCCGCTTCGACCACACCGGTGTGGTGAAGGGCACTTGTGCTACCTGTCACGATGGCTTGAAGGCTACCGGCAAGACGCCCACCCACTTGCCCACCACGCAGTCTTGCGATGCTTGCCACACCACCATCGCGTGGCGTCCGGCGAAGTTCGATCACTTGGGCGTGGTGCCCGGTACTTGCTCTACCTGCCACAACGGTACGCAGGCTACCGGCAAGAACGCCGGCCACTTCATCACGAACCGGTCCTGCGACTACTGCCACAAGGGCTTCATCAACTGGTTGGGCGTGACCATTCCGAGCTTCCGCCACTTGTCGCCGAACTACAGCGGTGACCATGGCAACGCTGCGGGCCGGCCATGTCTGGCTTGCCATACCAGCAACGCCGAACTGGTTCCATACCGCTTCCCGACGTATAAGCCAACGTGTGCGGGCTGCCACTTCGACAAGGGCTCGCGTCAGCACGGCACAACGCTGAACGGTACCAGTCGCAAGAACCCGAACTGCGCAGCGTCCGGGTGCCACAAAGTCACGTCCCAGAGTTTCTGATGTCCCCAGAGCGGATGGAACTTGTGCGGATGAAACTTGTGCAGATGAAACGTGCCGGGTTCGTCGCCATGGCTCTACTGGGGTTGGTGGGTGCGGTTGCGCCTGCCAGCGCCCAGGAATCCCAGTGGATTCGCCAAGTGGATGTGGGCGGCGGTGGCGGGCGCGGTGAAGTCGTCATCCGCTTCGCTTGCCCCATGCGCTATCTCAGCCACTTTCCGCTCCGGGCTGGCGACGAAGTCCGGATAGCCTTGGCGCCCATGCCGGGTTGCCCGGAAGGCCTGCAGCTCGCCCACGAATCCATGCCCTCCGATGGCATCAACCCGGCACGCCTCATGGGTACCGAGTTTGACGGCAGCAGCGGGGCGAACCCCATTCTGTCGCTGCGCTTCGCCAAGCTGCTCGAGTTTGAAATTCAGCCAGAAGCTGATTTCGGCGGTATTCGCATCATCCTGCCGGCGGCGGGCTCGGTGCCGGTACGTACGGTTTCCGGCGGGCAGAAGCCCAAGCCTGTCGAGGGTACCCAAGGCGGCGTCGTGACAGCAGCGTCCGCGCACCCGCCGTCGCGCACCATGCCCACGCCAGAAGTATTGCAGGCCCAGTTGCGCGAAGCCCGCGTGGCCTTCGACGCGAAAGACTACGAAGCGGCCATCCGCTTCTATACCCGCTTGGTGGAATACCCCGAATACCCGCAGCGCCGCGAGGCCTTGGAGTTGTTGGGTCTGGCGCGCGAACGCAACGGCCAGTTAGCGCATGCCAAGGCGGAGTACGAAGACTTTCTCAAGGTCTACCCCGAAAGCCAGCAGAGCGAACGCGTACAGCAGCGTCTGACGGCACTGACCACGCTGGACCCGTCCTCGCGTGGGGTGGCCAAAACCCAGCGCCAGCAGACTTGGGAGTTCTTCGGCGGCCTGTCGCAGGAATACCGGCGAGACAATGCCAGCTTCCGCTCGGAAGATTTCAATCAGGATTTCGTGGCACTGAACGCTCTACGCACGGACGTGGACTTCAGTGCGCGCCGTCGTGGTCAGCGTTTCGACTTCACCGTGCGCGTGAACGGCGGGTACTTGAAGGACTTGCTGCCGCAAGGGCAGGGGCCAGGCAACGACGTCCGTTTGTCTTATGCGTTCATGGAACTCATGGACCGCGAGTTGCAGTTGACGGCCCGCCTTGGGCGCCAGTCGCGTCACACGGGTGGCGTGCTGGGCACGTACGACGGCCTGTATGCCGGCTGGAAGATGAACAAGCGGCTGCGGCTGAATTTTGTCGCCGGTCTGCCGGTCGACCGTTCGGGTGATGGTTTCCAGACGAACCGACAGTTCGCTGGCGTGAGCCTCGACATTGGAACCAAGGGTGGCCGTTGGGACTACAGCCTCTACGCCATCCAGCAGAACTACGACAGCCATCTGGACCGCCAGGCCGTGGGTGGCGAGGTGCGCTACTTCAAGGACGGCACTTCGGTGGTCGGTCTGATGGACTATGACGTCCACTACCAGGCGCTGAACTCGGCCATGGTGCTGGGCACCATGCAGTGGGGCGACCGCTGGACGTTCACGGGCACGCTCGACCATCGCCGCGCGCCTTACCTCACCACGCGCAATGCGCTCATTGGGCAGCCTTTCCTCACCTTGGGCGAACTCATCGATACGGTGGGCGCACAGACTGCCGAGCAGTGGGCGCAAGACCGGACCGGCCAAAGCGATACCGTTTCGCTGGGCGTGAGCCGTCCATGGGGCGAGCGCTTGCAGTGGAATGTCGATTTCACTGCCTCGAAATTTGGTGAACTTAAGCCTTCTGGAGGCGTGGAAGGCATTCCGGGCACGGGGCTCGACAAGGCCTTGTCGGCGCAGTTGCTCGCCAACAGCCTGTTTACCGAAGGCGATTCCAGTATCGTCGGTCTGCGGGTCTCGCAGGGCGACCTGATGACGGGCGAATCCTTGTTTCTAAGCTCGCGCTTCCCGGTGTGGAATGGCTTGCGTGCGGGCCCGCGCTTGCGGCTCGACCACCGAACCTTCGAGACCGATGGCGGCGACCAGTACCAAGTCAGTCCGTCCCTGCGCCTCGACTGGCGTGGGCGCAGCACCACCGTGGAGTTCGAGGCGGGTGGCGAATGGGCCAACCGTAAGGCACCATTGACTGGGCAAAGCAAGGATAGGCGCTGGTGGGTGTCGCTTGGGTACCGTCTTGATTTCTGACGTGGGTCGCCGCTGGGGCCGGGTAGGACGCGCCTTGCTTGGTGTGGCATGTCTTTTCGCCATGACAGGCTGCGGCATGCTGCGTATTGGTGAGGACCTTACGGCGGACACCTCGTCCGATAGCTCGCCCGACAAATCTTTGGACCCGCAGGAGTTCACTGACACCCGCACTGCGGTTACGGTTACCGGCGCGGCCGAACCGTTTGTGGTCTCCCACGAAGAGCCTTCTCTGGCCGTGAACGCCCGCGACTATTTGTCGCTCGGTGTCATCGAAGTGAATCGCATGGGCGACTACGAGCACTACCTCGTGGTGGTTGCGTGGAGCACCATCGACCGCGGGCGCATTCGGGGCATGAGTTCCCAGCCGGTGGTGCCGGACCATTTGGTGCTGCGTACCGATGGTCGCACTTTCAAGTTGGCCGCCGGTAGCGAACCGGAGCCGGTGCGCGACCGCGAACTTTATCCGACGCCTGCCGCGGCCAGTGCACGGCGCTATTTCCGTGTCGACGCTCCCACTTTGCGTTCCGTCGTTGATGCCAAGGTCATCCAGGTACGGGTGGACCGCGGCGATGACGGCACAGCCGTCTACAACCCTTGGGGTACCCGTGGCGTGGAGGCGTTGCGGCGCTTCGCGGCCCGCGTCGTGGACTGACGCGCCCATCTCGTCGACTGTGTCACGCTTCCCTCTCTAATGAGCACAAGCGCATTGTTGTGTCGGTGGTGCTCCGTTAGTCTGCCTGCATGACACGCAAGTCGGTCAAGGCGGACCAAGCCACCGCCATCCAGCCCGTTGCAGCCACTGACGTTGCGCCTGCCGCTCCTTCTGGAGCGGTAGCCAAGTTGCGTGCCGACTTGGATGGCAACCGCGCTGCATTCGAGCAGTTGGCCGTAAAGCCGCCACCCCAAGTCGATTTTCTGGTGGACGCCCGCGGCGTCATTCTTGATGTGGGCTGCCAGTCTGCGGGGGTTCCGCTGCAGCGGGTAGCCGAACGCCGCGCGGCCGGTATTCACGAACGCTTCCATCCCGGCTGTCAGGAGCCCGAGTGCCCGCTACGGCGTTCGCTTGCCCACGTGCTACCGGCAGTACCCCAAGTAGGTACGCTCGAGTGGGAGTTGCAGGACGATATCTCCGCTCGCACCCTGCGTTTTTGCGCGAAGCGCACCTTCGGTACTACGTACGCCGATGCGTCTTTGGTGCTGCTTACTGTCAGTGACATTACGGAAGGGCGCAAGCTCACCGGTACCTTGCGCGACACCAACCGCGAGTTGGCGGAACTGCTGACGCAGGAAACGCTGGAACGGCAGGAACAGCTGGCGCGCATGGATCGCAAACTGCGCACGCTTTCTTCCGAACTCATCATGGCGCAGGAGGTGGAGCGTCGGCGCATTGCCGATGACCTGCATGATTCGCTGGGACAGTGCCTTAGCGTTGCCAAACTCACGCTCGAGACAGCCATGGACCGTACCGCCGGACATCCCGGTCGGGAGGACGTGGAGCGGGCGTTTGGACAAGTGCGCGCCGCCATTGCCGAGGTGCGCAGCATTGTTCGCAATCTGCGTCCCTCCATGCTCGCGGAATTCGGGCTGGATGCGACGTTGCAATTGCTGTGCAACGAATTCGGATTGAGTCGCCCAGGGCTGACGGTGGAACACCGCATTCAAGGGCAGGTGGGCGATCTGCCCATGCTCGCCTGCGTATCGGTGGTGCGCATTCTGCAGGAGGCGCTGAACAACGCCGCCAAGCATGCGGGCGCAACGCACATTGTGGTGGTGGCGGACTTCGCCAGCGCCAAAGTGGTATTGCAGGTCAAAGATGACGGTGTTGGCTTCGACCTGAAACAGGCCGGGCGTCGCCACGGGTTTGGTTTGTCGACGATGCGTGAGCGCGCCGAGCGCACGGGTGGTGCCTGCAAGATTGTTTCGAAGCCCGGTGCAGGCACGACAGTGACGGCCACTTGGGCGCGGGACAAGGCGCGCGCGGTAGCCCAGATGGCTCCGGAAACCCCGCCCGGCTACTGAGTCAGGGCCGGACGAACCCGTTCGCGATGGCGTAGGCCGTCACGGCAGCAGCGCTTCGCAGGCTCAGCTTCCGCATCAGGTTGCTGCGGTGCTTTTCCACCGTCTTGTGCGACAGCGAGAGGAAAGTGGCAATCTCGCGCGTTCGATAGCCTTCCGCGATGAGTTTGATGACCTCGCGCTCGCGCGCCGAGAGCACGTCCGCACCGATGGACGACTGCGTGCCGGTAGGACGCACGCTGGCGGAACCACTGCCGCCGCCCAGATAACCATTCACTACGCGGTCGCAGATGGCCGGCGAGAGGAAACTCTTGCCGTTGAGCACGGCCCGCACGGCGGTGAGCATTTCCAGACGGCTGTCGTCTTTCAGGACGTAACCGTCGGCACCGGCACTCAGGGCGGCGTGAATGTGCTGGTCGTCAGTATGGAACGTGAGTACCAGCACCCGTTGTTCGGGCGTGCGCCGCTTGATATGCGCAATGGCCTCCGGACCGTTGGTCAGGGGCATGGACATGTCCATCATCACGAGGTCCGGCTTCAGCACTTCGGCGGCGCGGATGGCTTCGCGGCCATTGGTGGCCGTGCCGATGACCTTGAGGTCGGGTTCCCCATTGATCAATGCACAGAGACCGTCGCGCATGATGCCGTGGTCGTCGGCCACCACGATGGTTTTTTTGGTCGTTTGCATTTAAACGTTTATCCCCGACAAAAACGGCGTCCAGTACGCTGGTCGGCCAGCCGCAAGAGTACGCCGACACTGGATGGTGTGCCACTTCCAGCCGACAAATGGGGGGTAAATACCCACTGCATAATTGCCTGTCTGTCGGTTGGGAGAGGAACCACGGCCCCGCGCGACGCTCGGAGCAGCCACAGCCCTGGGGGGTGGAAGCACCTCCTGACCGACCTGACTTCAGCCGACCGAAGGGCGGACGGTAGCTGGCGATCGGGGCAGGTGGTGCATTGGCGGTGGGCCATGGCTGCTCCGTGCGGGCACGGGGGCCCGGACAGGGAGAGGTTCGCCCGAAACCGTGAACGGCGACATACCTACTTCTACGCAATAGAAGGTAGGGTTTCCCCTACCTCCGGAGACCCTCTCCGGCTTGCAGAATTGGACCCATGCGAAATGCTCTCCGCCAAAGGCCACCTTGCCGTCCCCTGACGGCGCTCGGTGGCGTGCTGTTACTGCTGGCTGTCCTGCCGGCGGTAGCGGACATCTACGCCTTTGCGGACGCCGAGGGGGTAGTGCATTACTCCAATGTGCCAGCGGACAGGAGCTACGAACTCGTTCTGGAAAGTCCGCCGGAACCCACCGCCGGGAGTGGTGAAGCCAGCCTGCGGATACCGCTCGCGCTCATCAACCGCCGTGCGGCTGCTTACGAGCACATTATCCTCGAGGCCGCTGCCGCCAACGAAATAGAGCCGGAACTGCTGCGGGCTGTCATCAGCGTCGAGAGTGCCTTCAACCCTCGGGCCGTGTCGCGCACCGGTGCGCGGGGCCTCATGCAGTTGATGCCGCAAACCGCACGACGGTACGGGGTGCGTGACAGTTTCGACCCCAGCCAGAATATCCATGGCGGGGCGCGCTACCTGCGCTTCCTCGTGGACCGCTTCGAAAACAATCTCGAACTGGTAGTAGCGGCTTACAACGCGGGCGAGAACGCGGTCGAGCGCTACGGGCGGAGCATTCCGCCTTACCGGGAAACCCGTCAGTACGTTCCGCGTGTGATGAATCTCTATCACGCCTTCAACGAGCCGGTTGGCACCAACTGACCGAGCCGCCACGGCCTTGCGTCCTGCGGCCGTGGCTTACCGAACCGCGCCTTCGGCACTTTCAGTGAACTGCTTCACGGTTTCGGGGGGCGGGTACGCCTGACTCGCCGCACTTCTTTCGCGCGAGTGCCCGGAACTGCCATCCACTGCACAAATTGCCGCGAGCGACCTCCGTACACTGGCGCCATTGGAGGTTATGACAAGTGACCGGCATCCGCTGCCAGGCAACCGTCGTACCTCCAAGAGGCGACATCAAACATTTCCCGTTCATCGACGCCGGCATGGCGCCAAGGAACGTGAATCGCAGAGGTAGCTAGGTTGTATGAAGCTGGATAACACCAACGCCCGTTCCACCCCCAAGGCACGCGGTTTCACGCTGCTCGAGTTGTTGGTCGTCATGGTCATCATCGGCATGCTGGCGGCCTTCGTGGCGCCGCGGTATTTCGCCCAGGTGGGCAAGAGTCAGGCCAAGGCTGCCAAGGCGCAGATCATGGCGCTGGAACAGGCGCTCGACCAGTTTCGCCTGGACGTGGGTCGTTACCCCTCGAATGAAGAAGGCCTGCAGGCGCTCAATGCTGCGCCGGCCAGCGTCTCGGGCTGGGCAGGTCCCTACCTCAAGAAAGCTGCCCCAAGCGATCCTTGGGGTCATCCGTTCATTTATGTTCAACCGGGCACGCACGGCGAGCTGGACCTTTCCTCTTATGGAAAGGACGGTCGCGAGGGCGGTACCGGCGAAAACGCCGATATCACCAACTGGTAAGCGACGTACCCCATGTATTTCGAGGTCAAGGCATTCGACGGTGCACGCGGCGTTCTCAGCTACGCCATTGAAGCCGTGGATGAAGCCGATGCGCGTCGCCAGGTGCTCGAGCAAGGGCAGCAGCCCATTGCTATCGTGGCGCGGGCGGGCTTGTTCCGGCCCCGCACGCCGCGGGTGCCGTTGGTCAGCTTCAGTCAGGAACTGGTTGCCTTGATGAATGCCGGTCTGTCATTGGTCGAGGCCATCGAGGGCCTCACCGAGAAGGAAGCAGACCTCGCAGTGCGCCGTTCCCTTGAGCAAATTCGCTCTCGCCTGTTCGAGGGCCGTACTTTGTCGGCGGCCTTGGCCGAGCAGCCGGACAGTTTTCCTGCTCTCTATGTGGCCACCGTCAGGGCCAGCGAGCGCAGCGGCGATGTCCGCGAGGCGCTCCAGCGCTACGTGGCCTACCAGCTGCAAATCGACCTGCTGCGCAAGAAAGTGGTCAGCGCCTCCATCTACCCGGCCGTGTTGTGCGTCGCCGGCGTTTTGGTAACGCTGTTCCTGCTGGGTTATGTGGTGCCGCGCTTCAGCGGTATCTACGAAGACTTGGGCGGCCAGTTGCCGCTGGCGTCGCGTCTGCTCATCAAGTGGGGCCACTTGCTGGAAGCCCATGGCTGGCTGGTGGCTATGGGCTTTATCGGCGGTATCGCCGCTTTCGTCTTTGGCGTCACCCGCCCGGCTTTTCGAGCAGCGCTGGGTCGTCGGTTGACTCAGGTGCCGGCTTTGGGTCGTCACTTCCACGCCTACCAGTTGGCGCGGCTTTACCGCACCGTTGGCATGTTGCTACGTGGCGGTACGCCGGCGGTAACAGCGCTACGTATGTCCGACGGCTTGTTGGGTGACACGCTCCGTCCTGCTCTTGCCACCGCGACCCGCTCCATCAGCGAAGGCCAGTCGCTGGCGAACGCGCTGGAGCGGAATGGTCTGACCACACCGGTGGCGGTGCGCATGCTCCGCGTTGGTGAGCGCAGCGGCAACATGGGCGAGATGATGGAGCGCATCGCCGCCTTCTATGACGAAGAACTCGCCCGCGCAGTGGACTTACTCACTCGCCTCATCGAACCCCTGCTCATGACGGTCATCGGTTTGATCATCGGTGTCATCGTCGTTCTCATGTATTTCCCCATCTTCGAGCTCGCCGGGAGCCTGCAATGAGTGCCCTGCCTGAATTCATCCACGAACGTCCCGGCGCGCCTGGCCTAGACCAGGTGACCCTAGCCGCTGCCATGGCTGCCGCACAGCGCGACAGCATGAGTGTGCTGGAGGTGCTGGAACAGACCAGTGGCCTCGACTCCGGCCAATTGGCTGCCGGTCTTGCGGCGGCTTTCGACTATCGTTATTGGCCAGCCAGCGAGTTGTTTGCCTGTGACCCGGCTTTCGACCGTCTCGGGTCGGCCGACGCGCTACGGCGCGGTTGCGTCATGGTTCGTCAGCGCGGCAACTTGGTCGCCGTCATCGCCGACCCACTCGATGCCACGCTGCGCCCTTGGCTCGAGTCCCGCATTCCTGAAGCCTTCGGCTGGGCCGTGGCGGCCCGTGGCGATGTGCAGGGCTTCATTGCCCGCAACGAGCAGTCGATGCGCGCCATCGACACCGCGCTGGAAGGAGCGCAAGGCGCTGCCGACGAGCGTGGTGAGGTTGAAGCCCTCAGTCTCGCTTCCATCAGTCAGGATGCCAGCCCGGTCGTCAAGCTGGTGCACTCCACGCTGTTCGATGCCCTGCGCGGCGGTGCCAGCGACATTCATCTCGAGACCACCCCTTCGGGTTTGGTCATCCGCTACCGTATCGACGGCGTGCTGTCGCAGATGGGTGCGGTTAGCGGCCTCGATATTCCAGAACAAGTCATCTCGCGTATCAAGGTAATGTCGGAACTCGACATTGCCGAGCGGCGTGTGCCCCAGGACGGCCGCTTCAAGGTGGTCATCGAAGGCCGCGCCATCGACTTCCGCGTCTCCATTATTCCGAGTGTTCACGGCGAAGACGCCGTGCTCCGTGTGCTCGACAAGCAGGCCATCACCGACCAGATGCAGGGCTTGCGGCTCGACGCGCTGGGTTTCGATACCCGCATTGTCGAGCGCCTGCGTCGCCTTAGCACGCAGCCGCACGGCATGTTGCTGGTCACAGGCCCTACCGGTAGCGGCAAGACCACCACCTTGTACGCGGCGCTGTCGGAAGGCAGCACCGGTGCCGAGAAGGTGGTCACCATCGAAGACCCGGTGGAATACCAGTTGGCTGGTGTCCTCCAAATTCCCGTGAACGAGAAGAAGGGCCTCACCTTTGCCCGCGGCCTGCGCAGCATCCTGCGTCACGACCCGGACAAGATCATGGTCGGCGAAATCCGTGACGCGGAGACGGCTCAGATTGCCATCCAGTCAGCCCTCACGGGTCACTTGGTGTTCACCACCGTCCACGCCAATAGCGTGTTCGACGTGCTCAGTCGCTTCATGCACATGGGCGTGGACCCTTACGCGCTGTGCTCGGCGTTGAACGGCATCCTGGCGCAGCGCCTTATCCGTATCGTCTGCACCCAGTGCGCGGAGCAGGTAACACCAGACCGTGCCACGCTCGAAGAATCCGGCATCCCCCTGGCCGTGGCCGCAGACTTCCACTTCCGCGTAGGCCGTGGCTGCAAGCATTGCCGCGGCAGTGGTTACCGTGGGCGCCGTGCCATCGGTGAACTGTTGGTGCTGAACGATGAATTGCGTGAGGCCATCGTCGCCCGCGCTCCTGTCCGTCAATTAAAGGAACTGGCCATCAAGTCCGGTTCTCGTTTCATGCGGGTAAGTGCCATTGCGCTGGTGAAGCAGGGCCTGACTACGCTCGAGGAGGTGAACCGTGTCACTGCCATGGCGTGATGAAGTTGGCGTCTACCTATCACCGCGTCGGCTGGTGATGGTGCGTCTGCAGCGGGGCCTACGGGCACGTTGCGTTCTGGAAGCCTGTTTTCCCGTGGAAGCGGCCTCGCCCAACGATTGGCGTGCAGCTGTGAATACCTTGGCCACGCGCCTCGCCGAGCCCGATTGGGCCGGTGCGGGCTTGCGCATCGCTGTAGCGGACCACTGGGCTCGTCAGTCGGTGGTGCCTTCCGTGGAAGGCCTGGAACGCACGGGCGAACGTCTGGTTTATGCACGCCACTGGCTGGCGCAGACCTACGGCGACATGGGCGACGATTGGCAATTGGCTTTGGGCGAAGGCTTGCCTGGCCGTCCGTTTGTGGCCTCGGCACTGCCGACGGCGCTGCTCGCGTCGTTGCAGGAAGTCGCTGCCGGTGCCGATGTGCAATTGCTTTCCGTGAAGCCGCAGTTGGTTGTGGCCTATGAGCGCTGGCGCAAGCGCCTGCCGGACAGCGGCTGGCTGGTGACTTTGGACGAGGGTTGTCTGTCGGCAGCGCAGTTGGCGCCGCATGGCTGGGACCGTGTGCATACCGTGCGCATCGGCGCCGATTGGTCTGCGGAACTGCGGCGCCTGCGCGCCTTCGGGCGCTTGACCGTCGGGGCCAGTGCGCAACGCGTGTTTGTCGACGCGCCACGTTGGCTGCGTGCGGCGGCGCCGGAAGTTTTTGAAGATGGTCTCGAGTGGCTGGAGGACGAACAGCCCCAACGCAGCGCCTTGCATGATGTCGTCCGTGCGCGGGGGATGTACGCATGAGGCCGGCCCATATCGAGATGGATTTCATTGCTCCCAGCCGCAAGCCGGGTGGGGTAGCCGTGTTGTTGCTGGTGGTTGGCTTGGCTGCTGCCGGCTGGGCCACTTGGGACTACCAGCAGACGGTAGACCAGGTGGCAGGGTTGTCGCTGCGTCTGGCGCAAGCCACGGGTACGCGTGCCGCAGGTTCGCGGGGTGCGCGGGACCGCGTCGTGGCGGAAGCGCAGAAGGTAGCGCTGGAATTGCAGACGCCTTGGACAGCCATGCTGGACGACCTTGAAGCTGCTACGGCGGGTACCAACGGCGACGTATCGTTGCTGACCGTAGAGCCCGACCGGGTGAATCGGAGGCTGAAGTTGACTGCAGAGGCCAGGTCTTTGCCGGCCGCCTTGCAGTACGTGCAGCGCTTGCAGAAAAACCCGGCTCTGCACGATGCCTTGCTCGAGAGCCACCAGATTCGTACCGAGGTCACGGAGCGCCCAGTGCGGGTACAGATCGTGGCTGACTGGAGGATCATCTCGTGAACATGGAAACCATGAACGGGGATGAGGCGCTCGTGGAAGCGCCAGCCATCACCAGTGAAAACGCCCGCCATTTTCCGGCGCCTGCGGCAGAGCCGTTGGCGGCGCCCTTGGCCGTGCGCCCGCGTGGTGGCTTGTTCCATACCGCAGCCCTGCGGGATATTGCTCCGCGAACCCGGCTCGCTGCCAAGCGTCTGGGCCCAGCAGGGCTAGGGGGGCTGGCATTGCTGGTGGCCGCCGTGGTCGTGGTCTTTGCCGTAGTGCAACCCGTCCGCGATCAGGCCTTGGGCCTACAGTCGCAACTTTCGGCGCTCGATACGGCCCGTTCCACCATGCGTGACCAGGCCCAAAGCCCGGTCGACCACGCCGGTGAGTTTCTCAACCGTTTTCCCACGCGTGCGGAATTGCCTGCGGTGCTGGCAGCCTTTGGCGCGAGCGCAAATAAGGCAGGCGTCACACTTGAGCAAGGAACCTACAGTTTTCAGGTCCAGAAAGGTGCCTCACTTGCGCGCTACGTCATCGATTTGCCGGTGAAGGGTAGTTACCCTGCCATTCGCCAGTTCGTCAGTGACGCGCTGGTGGCAGTGCCGGCGGCCTCGCTCGACACCCTGCGTCTGGAACGGCGTGAGGTGGCTGAAGGGGGCGTTGAGGCGGCGTTGCGGTTCACTGTCTTTGTGAGGTCCACCCCGTGAGCGTCGTCATGAAATCTCTCCCGGCACCCGTCTCCGCGCCCGCCAATTCCAAGCGTTTATTGGCGCTGGTAGTAGGCGGCGCTTTGTTGTTCTCGGTCCTCTGGTACGCCGCGCCCAAGGAAAGCGCCGTGGTGGAACCGGTGGGCCGGTCGCTAGCCAAGGGCGGCAGCGCTCCAGTGGCTGCGAATCGTGCTGTCAGCTTTGCGGCACGCGCCGCTGCCAAGGTGGGCAACGACTTGTTTGCCAGCCACTCGTGGTACGTAGCCCCACCACCACCGCCGCCACCGCCACCGGCTGCCGCGGTTGTGCCCACGGCACCTCCTTTGCCTTACACGTTCCTCGGAAGTTATGTAAAGTCCGGGGACAAGCCGGTTTATTTCCTTGTCCGTGGCGACCGCGTCTTTGACGTCCGCCCCGGCGATACGCTTGAAAACACTTATGCCGTCGGCAATGCGTCGCGCGGCCAGTTGCAACTGACCTACCTGCCGCTGAAGCAGGATCAATGGATGTCTGTCGGGAGCCCCCAGTGAACGTTCGTAATCCCCTTTCCCTGCGAGTCCTTCGTCGTTTGACGGTAGTGGCTGGCACCGCCGTATTGTTGGCCGCTTGCGCCAGCAGTCGCATCCATAATGAAGGCATGCGCGAGGTAGAGGCCGGCCAGTACGAGTCCGGCATTCGCAAACTCGAGCAGGCGGTCAAGCAAGACCCAAGCAATACCACCTACCGCCTGGAACTGCAGGGCCGCAAGGAAGAAGCAACGCAGTTGCTGGTCGCCCAAGCGGATCGTCTGCGTGCCGCTGCGAAGTATGCAGATGCCGAAGCCACCTACCAGCGCGTGCTGTCCATCTCGCCGGGTAATGCCCGCGCCCAACGCGGTCTGGAACTGGTCACCCGCGACCAGCGCCATGCCGAGGCGGTGGCGCAGGCCACCCGTGAACTACAGCAAGGTCGCCTAGAGGAAGCCGAGGCCCGTTTGGGTCGTGTGCTGTCCGAGAACCCCGGCAACAGCGAGGCGAATGCCTTGCGTGCTCGCATTGACACCGACCGTGGCCCGCGCACGGTGACGCCGCGCCTGAAGACCCGGGATAACCGTCCAGTGTCGCTCCAGTTCCGTGAAGCGAACACCAAGATGGTGTTCGAGGTGCTGGCCCGCCAGACCGGTATCAACTTCATCTTCGATCGCGAAGTAAAGAACGACGGTCGCACCACCATTTTTGTGCAGAACGTGCCGGTCGAGGCTGCCATCGATCTGGTGCTCGGCCAGAACCAGCTCGCGCGCCAAGTGCTGGCCGAGAACATGGTCCTTATCTATCCGAACAGCTCTGCCAAGCAGCGGGAATATCAGGACCAGGTCGTCCGTACCTTCTACCTGACCAATACCGACCCGAAGAAAGCCAGCGAAATGCTGAAGACGGTATTGAACGCCAAAACCCTCTTCGTGGACGAACGTGCCTCGGCTGTGGTGATGCGTGACACCCCTGAGGTGCTGCGCATGGCGGAGCGCCTCATCGCCTCCGTGGACGTGCCGGAAGCGGAAGTGATGATGGAAGTGGAGGTGCTGGAAATTACCCGCAGCCGTCTGCAGCAGCTGGGCATGCGTTATCCGGAACAAGTGACCATCTCGCCGAGCGCGCTTGGCGCCAATGCCACTGGCATGGTGCTGGGTGATTTCAAGGGCCAGAACGAGAACACTCTGAAGGTAAGCAACACCTCGCTGACGCTTGATATGAAGCGCACGCTCACCAGTGGCAATATCCTGGCCAGCCCGCGTATTCGCGCGCGCAACCATGAGAAGGCGAAGATCCTCATCGGTCAGCGCGTCCCCGTCATCACGAATACTGTCACCCCGACCACTTCGCAGCCGGTCGTGACTGGCAGCGTGCAGTATGTGGACGTCGGCCTCAGCCTCGACGTGGAACCCACGGTGTACATGGACAACGACGTGGCCATCAAGGTCAACCTCGAAGTCAGCACCATCATCAAGGAAGTCACGGCGGGCCAGTCGGGCACGCTGGCCTACCAAATCGGTACCCGCAACGCTTCGACTCTGCTGCGTTTGAAGGATGGCGAGACGCAGATTCTGGCTGGCCTCATCAATGATGCCGAGCGCACCACTTCAGACCGTATTCCGGGCTTGGGTGACATGCCGCTCATCGGTCGCTTGTTCGGTAGCAAGAAAAACGATGGCGAGAAGACGGAAATCGTCCTCTCGATTACTCCGCGCATCATCCGTGCACAGCCCCGCGCCGCCTCGGAAAACGCCGAGTTCTGGTACGGCACCGAAAGCTCGGTGCGTAGTGCACCCATTGCTTCGGGTTATGCGCCGTCAGCGCAGGCCCCAGCCCTTGCGGCACCGGCATCGGCACCTGCGGCAGCTGCAGATCCGATAGCGCCGGCAGCCGAAGCCACCACGACGGCTGAAGTCGCGCCGGACGCTGCCACCGCTAACGTGGGCGCTGATGCCGCGCCGGCGGTGTCGCGTCCCGTACTCACTTGGGAAGCGCCCAGTAATGTGCGGATGGGTGAAACCTTCGACGTTACGCTGCTTATCTCCAGCAAGGACGCGGTCTCCAACATTCGTTCGGCGGTTCGGTTCGATCCAGCCGTACTCGAGCTCTCGGGCGCTGATGCCGGCGCTATCGTGCCTGAGGCGGCCCGTGCCGGCTTGCGGCCCGTTATCAACCAGCGTGGCGGGCGTGGCCAGTTCGACGTTCCCAGTGGCTCCATCCAGGGAGATGGCGCGTTGGTGACTTTACATTTCCGCGCCTTGTCCGCCCGTCCGACCACCATGATTGCCGTGCAACAGTTTGCGGTTTCGGCTGCGGACGGCACGCCGCTACCGGTAGTGGCGCCGCGCCCGACGACACTGGTGGTTAGTCAGTGAAATCTGCTGGCGCCAGTCGGGGCTTCACGCTTATCGAGTTGATCGTTACGGTGGCTATTGTGGCCCTGTTAGCGACAGCGGCGATGCCCGTGGCCCAATTGGCATTCAAGCGCACGCGTGAGCAAGACTTGACGCTTGCGCTGCGCCAGATTCGGGGCGCCATTGACGCTTATCACGACGCAGCCCTCGCTGGGCGTGTCGCGATAGAGGCGGGTACCCCTGGGTATCCAAAAGACCTGAAGCTGCTCGTCGACGGCGTTCCCGATGCGAAAGACCCTGAGGGCAAACGTATTTATTTCCTGCGTCGTCTGCCGCGGGATCCGTTGTTCCCCGACACCGCGACGCCAGCTGAGCAAACTTGGGGCTTGCGCAGTTATGCCAGCCCTGCCGAGGCACCGACACCCGGTGACGATGTCTACGATATACATTCGCTGCACCAAGGCACTGGCCTGAATGGTGTGGCCTACTCGCAATGGTGAGCCCTGTGCGTTTTGCTTCCTGTCGCCGGCATCTCGGTCGCGGCTTTACTCTCATCGAATTGCTGGTCGTTATGGCCATCATCGCCACGTTGCTGTCCATTGCCTTGCCACGCTATTTCCTGAGCCTGGAAAGGGCCAAGGAAGCCACGCTGCGGCAGGACTTGGCCGTGATGCGTGAGGCTATCGACAAGTATTCTGGCGATACCGGCCATTTCCCGAGCGCGCTCCCTGAACTCGTCGAAAAGCGTTACCTCCGTGCCTTGCCAGAAGATCCGATCACCAAGTCGGTGGACACTTGGGCGACGACGGCGAGCGGGGATGCAGATGCCCCCGGGATTACGGATGTCCACAGCGGTGCGGAAGGCAACGCTACGGATGGCCGTCCTTATGTCGAGTTTTAAGGCACTGCCGCTCGCGGGGCGTCGTCGCAAATCGCCTCCTCATCCAGCGCCAATGGCTGATGAGCGCGGCTTTACCTATCTTGGCTTGCTGTTCGCCTTGGCTTTGCTTGGGTTGGCGCTGGGCGCTGCAGGCACGGTTTGGTCCGTGGTTCGCCAGCGCGACCGTGAACAGCAGCTGCTGTGGACCGGCGGGGAAATTCGCCGAGCTATCGGCCACTACTATCAAGGTGGCCCTGGTGGGCTGCGCGTGTATCCGCGTTCACTGCAGGAGCTGACAGACGACCATCGCGGGCCCGCGGTAGTCCGACACCTGCGCCGTGCTTACCGCGACCCCATGACGGACAGTGACGATTGGGAACTGATTCGCGGCAGTGATGGTGGCCTGATTGGTGTGGCCAGCAAAGCCAAGGGAAAACCGATGAAGCAGCAGGGGTTCGCCGAGGCGGACCGTGCCTTTCAGGGCGCCGATTGTTACTGCGAATGGCGTTTCGTGTTCCAGTCGCCCTTGCAGCAGGGCGCGGGGAAGGCTGCAGTGATGCCGGCAAAGCCACCTGTTCTGGAATTAGGGCGCCGTGAAGTGGAAAGCGGTTCCAGCGGGTCCCGATCACGCCGCTGAAAAAATGCCGCAGCGCTGGTGATTAGTTGGCGCCATTCAATCGACCAGTCGGCGCCCGGCAACTTCAGACGCGCGGTGCCAACAGAGCGTCGACCTTTTCCATCAGTTGGGCGCGGTCGAAAGGCTTCGTCATGACCGCATCGGCGCCGGAACGCTCAGCCGCTGCCAGATAGGCGCTGGTGGTGATGGCTTCCGGCTTGTAGGACTGCGGTTCGAAGTTGCCGCCACCCGAAATAGCCAGAATGCGTACATTCGGGTGCGCCTGGCGAATGGCAGTGACCGCGTCGATGCCGTTCATCTTCGGCATGATGATGTCCGTGATGATGAGGTCGGGCTCGGAGGCTGCGCAGGCAACGACACCGGCGGCGCCATCGGAGGCTTCCTCGATCTCGTGGCCGGATTTCTCCAGAATACGTCGCAGGGCGCGGCGGACGCTGGGCTCGTCGTCGATGATGAGAATGCGGCTCATGTTCCTGCTCCTGCTTCTTGCTGCTGGGGGGTGGCCGCAGCAGGGTCTTCTACCAGAGGAAAGCGCACGGTGAACGTGCTACCCACCCCGGGTGTACTGTCAACGGTGATGGTACCGCGTAAGGACTCGATAATACCGTGAACTACTGGTAATCCTAGGCCTGTGCCTTCGCCTACCGGGCGGGTCGTGAAAAAAGGTTCGAAAATGCGTGACGCCACTTCGGCTGTCATGCCGTGACCTTCGTCGGTGACCGACAGATTGGCCTTGATGGCACCGTTGGGGCCGGGGCCTACCCAAGTACGAATCAGCAGCTTGCCGCCGTGTTCGCGCATGGCTTGCCGGGCATTGGTGCAGAGGTTCATGACCACCTGCCCGAGCAGTGCCGAATTACCCACGACGGGTAGCGGGTCTTTTCCATAGTCTTCAATGACTTCGAGTTGTGCCGGCATTAACGCCCGCACCAGGCCGACCGTATCGCCGACGGCGGTGCGCAGGTCGATTTGCTCGCGTTCGCCATCGTCCATGTGGCGGGCGAACAGGAGAATCTGCCGGACCACGGAACGCGCACGTTGTGCTGCCTGGTAGGCCGCCTGCAGGTCTTCGCGGATTGGGCTGTCTTCGGGAAGCTCGTCGATGGCCGATTCCGTGTACAGGAGGATGGGCACCAACACGTTGTTGAATTCGTGAGCTATGCCACCGGCCAAAGTGCCTAGCTCACGCAGTTTCTGCTGCTGGCGCAGTTGCTGCTCGAGTTTGAGGCGGGTTTGCTCGCTGGATTCGCGCTCGGCAATTTCGCGTAGCAGTTGCACGTTGGCGGTGGCCAAGCGGTCGCGCATGAATTCCAGGTCCTGCGTCAACTCCCGGACTTCTTGCAGCGTGCTGCTGGTGGACAGCGGGCGATCGAACGCGCCACCCGATACCTGGCGGGACGCCTCGCGCAGTTCGTTGAGCGGGCGGGTGAGGCGACGAACCAGGAGTACCGCACCGAGCGTGGACACCAGCAGGTAAGCGCCCAGTACGTACCAGATGCGGGTACGGGCGTTCTCGGCAGCCTCGAGTACCGAGCGTTCGTCGAAGCCAAGACGCAGAATTTCGGTATTTCCGCCGATGGTCAGCGGTTTCGACAGATAGTAAACCTCGTTGCCGCCAGAATGGATGGCGAAGTCGTCGCCGCGGTAGACCAACCCTTCGTTCTCGAAGGCGCGGCTCACGGTTTTCGCTTCGCCTTCGAGCTCCGCATAGACGGCATGGCCAGACAACACAATGCCGTCCAGCACGTCCTGTCGTTCGGCGGGGCCCATCTTGGCGCCGTCGCGCTCGAGTTCGTCACCGATGAAATTGGCATAAGAGCGGACTTCATTGATGAAGACGCGGCCTTCGCCATCTTCGACGATACGGAGAAGACCTAGAAACAGTGGTGGCAGCAGCAGGAAATGGACGGCGAGTACGCCGACCAGAACGCGTCCACCCAGAGTGTCGGTTAGCCGCGCCACAACAACCTCACGATACGCAGGTCACTGCGTCCAACAATTTGGTCCGCCCACAAGCAGCCTACCGCACGGGTGTCCTCGCGTAGTGCGCCAACGACTTCTGCGGAAGTCTCGGCGATGCTGGGTGCTGCGCGACCTTGCTTGAGGGCCATGCGCAGCAGGCGGCGCTCGTACTGAGCGGCCGACATCCCGACTACGCTTTGCAGAAAAGCACTGTCAAGACTGCTATCGCCACCCAGACGAATGGCATGTAGTGGCTGGCTGCCGGCGGTGACGGTGAACCCCATGAACAGTTTGCGCACAGTGAGCGAATCCATCTCGATCACTGGGCTGTCGCCACGCACGACCAGCACCAGGTCCCGCGCGTCGGCGGAAACCGTGGTCAGCAGCAGCAGGAGTGCGAGCAGTCGACGCATCAGTGGAACACCGCGCTCCATTGCAGGCGCAGTTCCAGGTAGCGGTCGTTGCCAGACCGGGCGCCTCCAGTTTCCAGCGTGAGCGCGTGGTTGCTGCCGGATTCGTAGCGCACACCCACCACATTGCGTTCATTCACGAAGCCGGGGAATTGGTTGAAGTAATGGCTGCTTTGCGTACCGAGAGTGGACTCGTGTCGCAGGAAGCCCATCCAGTCTTCGCTGACACGGTATTCGCCATGCAGGAACCAGGAGGTGGCGTACTCCGACACCAGTTGCTGGCCGTAGTCGAAACGAGTACGTATGCGGTAGACGGAGCCCAGCCAACGGGCCTCACCCACGTGCACGTCGCCGTAAAGACCAATCGTAGTCAGGTCGACGTGGTCGAGGTTCTCGACGCCGGAGTCGCGGGCCTGCAGTCCGCTGAAACCACTCATGAAGCCGAAAGCTTGTTCCCCAATGCCATCGGGCAGTACATCGAGCCGCAGCGCGAAGGCCGGATGGCGCACGCCGTTGTGCCAGTGCACGACATCGAAGGGTTTTAGTTTCCCGGTTTCGATGGCTGGTGCGTAGCCCGCACTGGTGGCAAGCCGCAAGGTGGTGCCGTTGGCCAGTCCGTGCTCAGTCTCCAGCAAGATGCCGCCCACGTGCTGAGTAACGACGCCACCTTCGTCTTCCCAGTTCTCGATGGCTGGGCGGGTAATGGAGTTTTGCAGATATTGGCCGTGATGGAATTCGGTGTTCCAGTAGCTGCTCGGCTGGTGGACGCGTCCGGCCCAAATGAGGGTTCCCGGATGAACCTCAAGCCCGAATTGGAAGCGTTCCACTTCGAAATCCTGGCCGTAGGCCACTGCCTCCGTCAGAAACCGGAACGGTCCATGCCCGTAGGTGGCAAGCAACGCGCCCTCTACCTTGCCCGTTTTGCCCTCCGTGTTTTGTGCGGTGGCGCTGCCGAGGTGGGTATAGCTTGCCGTCAGGAAGCCGAACAGGTTCAGTCCGGGGTCCACATGGCTGTGATTGTGGTGCGTCGGGTCCTCGATGGCGCCGTCGGCATGGTCGTGCTCAGGCGCTACGGCGGCTGCGGGCGGCATCTCCGGGGAACTACTGTCCGCCAGCGCTGCCAGTGGCAACGCGAGGCAAGCTGCGAGCAGTGCTTGCCAGAAAGGGTGACGTGCCGCGACTGAGGTCAGTCGGGTTCCCGAAGTGGACCGCGGGGGGGCGCCCGGTCCGGTGTAGGGGCAGAGTTTCATGCGGCGCAGTCTAGAGGCTGGGCCACAGGGAGAAACGTGCAGTAGTACTCAACCCTAACTAGAGGGCTTTAGAATGGGGGTAAACCCCCATGCCATAGGTCGCTCGGCGACCGGGTTGTACTGCCCCGGCTTGGTGCGCGATTGGGTGGGGGCTGCGCTACGGTGGTGCCTTCCGCCCCACGGTCCGCTTGATTTCACACGGGACCAGCGCTTTTTTTCGCGGTTTTTTCGGAAAAAACCATATTGGCACGTTGGATGCATTGCAAAAAGGCAGGAACGCAGACGGTCTGCGCTTTCCAGCCAACGGGCGGCTTCCGGGCCGCGCAAAAGGGGATTGCAATGAAGACGATGCTGCAGACGGTGGTGGCCGCAGGCTTGCTGGTAACGGGCGGGGCGGCTTATGCCGGGGACCTCACCTCCACGGTCACCTTGACCAGCGACTACGACTTCCGTGGCATCACGCAGACGGCGGAAGACCCCGCGCTGCAGGCGAGCCTCGACTATTCGTTCGGTAACGGTTTCAGCCTCGGTGCCTGGGGCAGCAATGTCGACTTCGGCTCGGGCACAGACTCCAATGTCGAAGTGGACCTCTACGGTGCCTACTCGAAGTCCTACGACAGTGGCTTCAACTGGACCGCCGGTTTCACCGAGTACACCTACCACCCCGGCGGCGACAACATCGACACGCTGGAGTTGTTTGTGGGCGCCGGCTACAAGAACTTCAGTGCGAAGTACTGGTACTCCGACGACTTCTCGAATTCTGGTCTTTCCGCATACTACTTGGAAGCGAACTACACGCAGCCACTACCCAAGGACTTTGCGTTGGCACTGCATGCCGCCAAGAGCGGTGGCGATTACTGGAAGGCTGCGGGTGCCCAATACGAGGACTACGCCATCTCGCTGTCAAAGCCGGTGGGCAAGTTCACGGCCAGCCTTAAGTACGCCTTCTCGGAGACCTATTCCGATCGCATCATTTTCTCGGTGGCGACGACCTTCCCTTGGAAGGACTGAGTCCCGTTCAGTGCCTCGCGCGGGGGGTTGAAAATGCCCATCGCGTGATGCTTTTTAGCAACAGAGCGCTACATTTCCTGTCGTTCGCAGGGAATGTTGCGTTGCTTGCGTGGTGTTCTTGCTACAATTTGCCCCTCAAGTCTTTATTGCAGGAGTTTTTCCATGTCGCTTACCCTTCGTAAGTCCGTCCTCGCGGTCGCTGTTGCGCTCGCTCTCGTGGGTGCTGCCGGTCAGGCCGCCGCGTCCGATCTCACCGCCACGCTGACGGCTGCCAACGAATACGACTTCCGTGGCATCTCGCAGTCCGCCAAGGACCCTGCCATCCAGATGTCGCTCGATTTGGCCACGGACAGCGGCTTCAGCGGTGGCGTTTGGGCTTCGAACATCGACTACGGCCCGGACTCGAGCGAAGACCGTGAAGTGGACCTTTACGCCGGCTACACGAAGGCCATCAATGATGACCTGTCGTTCACGGTCAACGCCGTGTACTACACCTACTACGGCGGCGACAGCTTCGACTACCCGGAGTACAACGTCGGCCTGAACTACAAGGGCCTCAGCACCAAGCTCTGGTACAGCGACACCTACGCCAAGAGCGGAGATTCGGCGTACTACCTCGAGGCTGCTTACTCGCACGAGCTGCCGGCCGGTTTCACTGTCACCGCGCACGTAGGCTTCTCGCGTGGCGATTACTGGAAGAACGCCGTGGAAGGCGTGAACGGCGAGTACGACGACTACACCCTCGGTGTGTCGCGTTCGTTTGGTCCGGTCACGGCTTCGGTGAAGTACTCGGTGGTGAGCACGGACGCCGCTGCCCGCACCCACGACCGCGTGTTCAATAACGAAAACCGCATCCTGTTCCAGTTGGCCACCACGTTCCCGTGGTCCAAGGACTGACCTTGAGCGAACGGGGTTTCGGCTCCGTTCTCGGCCCGGCTCCGGCCGGGCACTGAAAGTAAAAAGGCGGAGGGGCAACCCTCCGCCTTTTTTATTGGGTGCCGACAAAGCGCCTAGCCGCTTCCCCGGCGGGAAGCGGAGCCGGCGTTGCCTTACACCGTCTGCAGCACTTCGCGCAGCGTGCCGAACAGCTGGTCGATGTGCGACTTCTCGATAATGAGCGGCGGCGACATGGCGATGATGTCGCCGGTGGTGCGCACCAGTTGGCCCTTCGCGAAGCACTTGAGGAAGGCGTCGTAGGC
>CALQLF020000033.1 GCA_943331345.2 Candidatus Planktophila lacus
ACCTCGCCCGACAGGCGCTGTCGTTCTGCCGCTATTTCCAGCAATTGCCGGTCCAGCGCCGAAAGCCGTTCACGGATGGCCGCCAAGCCCCCTGGAGTACCCGTCGCCGGGTGCTGTTCGTCTTGTGCCAACCGTTTCACTCCGCGCCGGTAGTAGGTCGGCGTCCGTGTATTTAGCGTTGCCCGGCAGTCGCTTGGCAAGAGCGTGAACCACAGCGGGGACGATAGCCGGGCAATAGCGGGTTAACATTGCTGCATGGACCTGCTCTCTACTGCCGCCCTGCCGCACCCGCTCCCCGAAAGCCCCATGGAACTGGCGCGCGCCTGGCTCGATGAAGCCACCCGCCTGAAGGTGCAACCCAACCCCAACGCCATGACGCTGGCGACCGTGGCCGCCGATGGGCGCCCGGCCGCGCGCATCGTACTGTGCCGTGGGCTGGAAGTGGCCACGGGCTGCGTCACTTTCTACACCAACTACACCTCGCGCAAAGGCCAGGAACTGGCCGCCACCGAACGCGCGGCGGTGCTGTTTCACTGGGACACGCTGCACCGGCAGGTGCGCCTCGAGGGCCCCGTAACGCGCGTGCCTGAGGCCGAGAGCGACGCCTATTTCGCCAGCCGCCCGTGGCAAAGCCGCGTGGGCGCTTGGGCCAGCCAGCAGAGCCAGCCGGTGGGGCAGCGCGCGGACCTGAAGCAGGAACTAGAAGCGCAGGCGCGGCGCTTTGGTGCGCCCGTAGAAGAGCTGGGTGGCACCGGCGGCACGCGCGACTACGCCGTGCCGCGGCCGGAACACTGGGGCGGCTACCGCCTCTGGGTGGAAGACGCGGAGCTGTGGGTAGAAGCGGCGTTCCGCCTGCACGACCGCGCCCGCTGGCAGCGCACCTTGCAAGCCACTGATACCGCAGGGGTTTCTGGCTTCGTTGGCGGGCCCTGGCGCGCCGCGCGCCTGCAGCCTTAACCCGCACGCCGGCCCGTTTACCCATGCTCAGCGCCCATCAACTCACCGTCGCGCGGCCCGGCAGCCCGGACAGCGCCCTGGTGGCGCAGCTCGACTGCGTGGTGCAACCGGGCCAGTTCATGGCAGTGCTCGGCTGCAACGGCGCCGGCAAGACCCTGACGCTGCACACGCTGGCCGGCCTGCGCCCCGCAGCGGGCGGCGAAGTGCGGCTGGATGGCCGTGCGCTTGGCGCCTGGCCACTGCGCGAACGTGCACGTAGCCTGGGGCTGCTGGCACAGGTGGAAGAAGAAGCCTTCCCCGCCACCGTGCTGGAATGCGCGCTGGCCGGCCGCCACCCGCATATTGGCTTCTGGTCCTGGGAAGGCGAAGCGGATGAAGCCGCCGCGCGCGCGGCGCTAACCGCCTGCGATTTGGGCGGGCTGGAAGAGCGCGAAATTCATACGCTTTCCGGTGGCGAACGCCGCCGCGCGCAGTTAGCCACGGTGCTCGCGCAAGACCCGCGCGTGCTGCTGCTGGACGAACCGCTGAACCACCTGGACCCGCGCCACCAACGGCAGCTGCTGCAGTTGCTGCGCGCACGCGTGGCGCAAGGCGGCAGCGTCATTGCCACGCTGCACGACGCCGCCGTGGCCGCGCGCCATGCCGATGTGGTGCTGCTGCTTTATGGCGATGGCCGCTGGGACTTTGGCCCCGCCGCGGAAGTGCTGGAAGCCGGGCGCCTCAGCGAACTCTACGGCGTGCCGCTGCGCGCGCACCAAGTCGACGGCCATCTGGTGTTCGTCGAAGATTGAATCGCGCCCCCTGTAGGAGGGAGCTTGCTCCCGACTGTCGCGAGCAAGCTCGCTCCTACAAAGCGCAGGGTCCCTTGTGGGAGGCAGCTTGCTCCCGACTCAACCGAAGCCAATGGCCTCGCGAACGGTGGTGTGCAGCACACCGTTGGTGGCCAGCACGGTGGTGGTGGCCAGCCCCACTTCGCCGCCGCTCAGGTCCGTGAAGCGGCCACCGGCCTCTTCAACGATGGTGACCAGCGCGGCGATGTCGAGGATGTTCACGTCGCTTTCCACCACTGCGTCCACCTTGCCCGCGGCCAGCAGGTGGTAGTGGAGGAAATCGCCGTAGCCGCGAATGCGGCTTAGCCGCGCCACCAGCGCGCCATAAGCGCCCCACTGCGCGCTACCTGCCAGCGTCTTCAAGTTGCCCGCGGACAGCGCTGCGTCTTCGGGCGTGGCGATATTGCTCACGCGCAGCCGCTGCCCATTCAGCCAAGCGCCCTGCCCACGCTCCGCCCAAGCCAGTTCGCCGTAAACCGGCGCGCTGGAGACGCCCAGTACCAGCCGCCCGCGGTGCATCAGGCCGATTTGCGTGCTGAACATGGGGTATTCGCGCACGAAGGCCTTGGTGCCGTCGATGGGGTCGACCAGCCAGAGGTATTCCGCGTCGCGCCGTTCGCTGCCGGTCTCTTCACCGAAGAAGCCATCTTCGGGGAAACGCGCGGCCAGCACTGCGCGAATAACCTTTTCGCTCTGCACATCGGCTTCGGTCACCGGCGATTTATCCGCCTTCACCTGCACCGCCACGTTCTGCTGGTACAGCGCGCGAATGACGCGGGCAGCGGCTTCGGCAGCCTCGAGCGCCGCAGCAAGGCGGGCGGAAGGCTGTGGCGGGACTGGGGCAACGGATACAGAGGCAGCTAGCGCTGCCGGCGGGGTCGTGGCGTTCATGGCGAGCGAAGCGTGGCGAAGCACACCGCAAGTGTCAATCAGGCATTGGTACAATCCGGCGGATGCGCATCGTCAACATCGCCTCGGAATTCACCCCCCTCTGCAAAACTGGCGGCTTGGCCGACGTGGTTTCCGCCCTTACCCGGGCGCTGGATGGCCGCGGGCATGATGTGCGCGTCTTCCTGCCCGCCTACAGCAGCCTTGAGGCACTGCGGCTGGACCGCTGGGAAGTGGACTTCGCCCGCGATGTGGAAATACAGCTGGGGCCGCATACCTACCGCTATTCGCTGCACCACGCGCGCGTGCCCGGCACCACCTTCAAGGTTTACTTGGTCCACTGTCCGGAGCTGTTCCACCGGCCTGGCCTCTACGGCAACGCCGAAGACGAACACCGCCGTTTCCTGCTGCTCACCCGCGCCGCGCTCGACGCCTGCCAGCGCATGGGCTTCGCGCCCGACATCGTGCATTGCCACGACTGGCACACCGCGTTCGCGCCGCTGCTGCTGAAGACCGTTTACGCCTGGGACCAGCTGTTCGCGAAGACGCGCAGCGTGTTCACCATCCACAACCTCGGCTATCAAGGCGTGTTCAGCGCGGCGCATACGAACGACCTGGGGCTGGGTGCGGGTGTCAGCCACTTACACCAAGGCGACTTGCACGCCGGGCGTATCAACGCACTGCTGCATGGGCTGCTGCATGCCGACAGCCTCACTACCGTCAGCCCCACGTACGCGCGGGAAATCTGCACGCCCGAACATGGCTTCGGCCTCGACTCGTTCTTGCGCAACCGCGGCGATTCGCTAGTGGGCATTTTGAACGGCGTGGACTACGCCGAGTGGGACCCGCGCAACGACCCTTATGTGACGGACCGCTTCACGCCCGCAGACCTCAGCGGCAAAGCCGCCGCCAAGGCCACGCTGTTGCACCGCTTGCGGCTTACGCCCACCACCACGGCGCCTTTGTTGGGCGTCGTTAGCCGCCTGACGTGGCAGAAGGGTCTCGACCTGCTCTACGAATGCCTGCCGCAGCTCTTGGAAAAACGGGACCTGCGCGTGGTGGCCACCGGCAGTGGCGATGGCGCGCTGGAACATTTCTTCGGGCACTTGCAAGAACGCTTCCCGCAGAAGGTCGTGTTCCACCGCGGGCATAGCGAAGAACTGGCGCATTGGATTGAAGCGGCATCCGACGGCTTCATCATGCCTTCGCGCTACGAGCCTTGCGGCCTGAACCAGATGTACAGCTTGCGCTACGGAACGCTGCCCATCGTGCGGCGCACAGGCGGCCTAGCGGATTCTGTACAGCACTATGAAGCGGCCACGGGCAAAGGCACTGGCGTGGTGTTCGACCATGCGGATGGCCCGGGCTTGCGCTGGGCGCTGGAGCATTTCCTCTGGCTGTACGGCGAACAAGACCACTTCCGCCGCGCGCAGCAGAACGCCATGGCGCAGGACTTCTCGTGGGAGCGTCAGGCCGGACATTACGAGCAGTTGTTCAGCCAACTAGCAGTGCGCTGAAGACACCGCCTGCGCGCTGCAGGCGCTGGCGCGCGCTCAGAACCGGAACGTACCCACTTGGTCGAATTCCAGTGAGCGCATCAACGGCAGGTCGATGCTCACCGTGCCCTTCAAGCGATATTCCAGTTCGCGGCCCTTGGCGCGTTCGCGCCGGCTGAGCACGGCGGCGACAGCACCGGCCAAGTTCGCATCCAGCGTCATGTCGAACTCGGCTTCGCCGCGCGCGGGCACGGTGAAGGCGCGCGTGCTTTCGCCTTTGCCGAAGGCCTTGCCGTCAATCTCTACGGTGTAGTGCAGCCCGTTCACCGGCAACGCGCGGTCATTGGGGTTGAGCACCTTCAACCGCGCATTGAAACGTTGGCTAAGCAAATTGCCATCGGCCAGCTTCAAGCTCACCAGTTCGAGCGTGGGCTTTTCGAACTTCGGCACCAGCGAACAGGCGCCCAGCAACACCGTGCCGAGCAAGCCCACCGCCAGCAGGCGCAAGGCACGGCGACGACGGGGCATGGTTTCAGGAACATTGGCGAACATTGCATCACTCCCTGACAGCGGCTTCAGGCGCAGGCGGCAACATGGATGCCAGCGCCTCTACTTCACCCGGAACTGGTTCGTCGAGCAAGCGGTAAAGATGGCGCAGGTGGGCCAGGAACAGCGCGCCGAAGGCGGCACGGGCCTGCGCGGGGCGTTCTTCGCCCAGCCACCACGGGAAATCCGCCGCTTCGCAGGCGGCCAACTGCAGTTCGGCACGGGCCTGTTCGGCATCGTCGAGCGTGCCTTCCACCATGGCTTGGTCGAAGGCCGCTTTTGCGCCACACAGGGCACGCCAAGCGCTTTGGCGTTCGGGGCCGCGGGCCCAGGAGGCAAAGCCACCCGACTCCCAGCTGCCGGGCACCAGCTGCGAGAGTTCCGCCTGACAATCGGGTTCGGCGAGCACAGCAGAGAAGGTGGTGAGCTCCACGTCTTCGCGTTCCGCCAAGCGCGCCAGCAAGTGGCTCACAAACGCAAAGCCGCCATCGGGCCAGTCGGCGCGATCGCCACCCAACACCACCGCCACCACAGCGTTCGGGTCGTCAGCATGTTCACGGGCTACGCGGGCCAAATGCTCCACGAAGTTGGTGGCGGCGCGCGCCGCATCCCAACCGGCGTAATGCGTGGCCAGCGAACTGAGCGCCGAATGCCGCGCGAACACCACGCCAGGAACACCCGCCACACGCCAAGCGCGCGCGGGAATGCGCGATGAAAAGACCGCGCCAGCAGCACCCGCCTTCAGGCTGTCGCGAATGACCTCTTCGCCGGTGAGCGTCCACGCTTGCCCAAAGCCCCCGAGCGCAGCGAGAGACTTCGCGCACACCGCACCACCGGGCAGCCAACCACCGCGAGCGCGCACACCGAAAGATTCCACGAATGCTTGCTGTGCACGTGCCAAGTGCCACTTCGCGCGGCCCGGGCCGCCCGGATAGAGGTCCGGCAGCTCTGCCACGCTGCCCAGCATGGCCGGCAACAACGGGTGCCCCCAAGGCGAAGCCGACAACTCGATACGCCCAGTGCCCAGCAAGCGCCGCCAACGCGGCACCAACCCGACGACTACATCCGTGACGACTTCCAGCAGCAGACGCAAATCTTCTTCGCCAAAGCGCGCGGGCACCACGGGGCCCTGCGACAAGCCATGCGCAATAAGGCCTGCCACACGTTCATCCGCTTGCGCACTTTCGCCACACCAGGCCAAGTGATGCCACGCCGCCAAGTCGCGCAGGAATCCTGGCGACAACCAATGACTGGTGCCGTTGGCAAGCGCTTGCTGTGCCATCTCGAGCAAGCGCTGATAAGGCGGAAAGCGATTGGCGATGCGCGGCGGCGCGCTGTCGAGCACGGCGCGCAACAACGGCGGCCACGCGGCGCTATCGAGCGGGCGCCCAGCGGGTGTAAGCAGCGCAAGGACTGGGTCCTGTGGCGGTGGCCCGCCGCGCAAGGCGCGCGACAAGGCAGCGCCATAGTCGTCTAACTGTTCCAGTAACACGGGCGAGAGGTTCAGCACCGCCGTACCGGAAGTCGCTATCTCGAGGTGATGCGTGAGGTCTGCGTATTCCTGCAGCGCGTGCAGGTAAGCCCACGGCAATACCTGCCGACCACTGCCCGCATCGCGGTACAGGGGCTGGTGCAAATGGGTGCAGAGAACTACCCGCAGACGGGTGCGCGTGGCAGTGGCGCTCACTGCTGGGGGAGCGCCATCACGCGTCACGCAGCATGTCGGCTGTCACCAGCACCACGCCGCGCTCGGTAACACGGAAACGCTGCGAATCCAGTTCGCGGTCTAAGCCAATGCGCATGCCATCGGGCAGCGCCACGCCTTCGTCGATGATGGCGTTGCGCACTACGCAGCCGCGCCCAATTTCCACATGCGGCAGGATGACGGAGCGATCCACCACCGCGCCTTCCTGCACGCGCACGTCGCTGAAGAGCATGGAGCGTGTGACTTGCGCGCCCGTAATGATGCAACCGCCAGAGATCATGCTGTTCTCGATGAGCCCACGCGCGCCTTCCGGCGTGGACGTGAACTTCGCTGGCGGCTGCTGCACCTGGTACGTCCAGATGGGCCATTGCTCGTCGTAGATATTCAGTTCAGGGTCTACGTCGACGAGTTCGACGTTCGCATCGTAGTAGGCATCGAGCGTCCCCACGTCGCGCCAGTAAGACTGCGCACGCGTCTTCACGTCCTGGAACGGGTAAGCGAACACCTGCAAGTTGTCGATGGCACCAGGGATGATGTTCTTGCCAAAGTCATGCTGCGAATTCGCATTCGCTGCATCTTCCGTGAGCATGCGCTCAAGCAGCGAAGCGTTGAACACGTAGATGCCCATGGAAGCGAGCGCAGTGCCATCGCGGCCCGGGATGGGATCGGGGTTCGCGGGCTTCTCGGTGAACTTCACCACCTTGTTCCATTCGGTCACCGTGAGCACACCGAACTCTCGCGCATCTTGCACGGGCACTTCCACCACACCGATGGTGATGTCCGCGTTTTTTTCCACGTGGTAAGCGATGAGCGGACCGTAGTCCATCTTGTAGATGTGGTCCCCGGCGAGCACCAACACATGCTTCGGGCGCGTAGTGCGAATGTAGTCAAGGTTTTGGTAGACGCAGTCCGCGGTGCCGCGGTACCACTGCTCGCCCACCTGTTGCTGCGCTGGCACCACGTCGACGAACTCGCCGAACTCGCCGCGCAAGTAACCCCAGCCGCGGTTCACGTGCTGGATGAGCGACTGCGCTTTGTACTGCGTCATGACGGCAATTTGCCGGATGCCGCTGTTCACGCAGTTGGAGAGCACAAAGTCGATGATGCGGAACTTGCCACCGAAGGGCGCCGCCGGTTTGCAACGACCGGAAGTGAGTTCCCGCAAACGCTCGCCACGACCGCCGGCCATGATGATGGCCATGGTGCCGCTGGTGAGGCGACTGACATATCGGCCGGAATTCAGTCGCGCAGCAGGCTTGAACATCTAGTCGGTCCCTCGTCTCACCTGCCGAGAATAGTAACGAGGTTTGCGGACGAGTCACAGCACTTGCACCAATTTCGTGCAAACGATTTCAATTTACCTAGTGTTAACTCTTGACTAGTATTTGATTAGTAGTAGTATTCACTTAACGCACTAGTTCACCGAAGAGAACCCCATGATGGAACCCCCTGAAGAAGCCGCTGGCCCCGGAACTGGCCCGGGCGCCGACCCCGGCACCGGGGCAGACTTTGGCGGCGGCCGCGGGGCCGAGGCGCCCGTGGACCCCGAAGCCTTGGAGCGCAAGTTCCAGCGGGAACTGAACGCCGGACTCGTGTCGCTGGTGTTGCTGTCCGTGCTCGAACAGGCCGGCGGCGAACTTTACGGCTACCAGATTGCCAAGCAGCTCCAGCAAGACGGCGGCCGCGTGGCGCTCATCAAGCAAGGCGCGCTGTACCCGGTGCTCCGCACGCTCAGCGCGAACGGCCTCCTGGCCAGCCGCGTCGAGCCTTCGCTTTCCGGTCCACCACGCCGCTACTACCAGATCACTCCGGCGGGCCGTGAAGTGCTCACCCGCTGGGGCGGCATCTGGCGCGATACCCGCGATTTCGTCGACCGCTTCGCCGGGGGCGCCGCCGTAGCGGGCGCGCCGCCTGGCGACAGCGCAGCGACCACCGAAACCACCCCCGTTTAACTCCTGCGACCCTCCAAGGACGTTCGCCATGACCGCACAAACCGCTCCCCGCTCCATAGAACAATACCTGCGCCAGCTACGCGAAGCGCTGGCCGGCGAAGACAACGCGCTGGTGCAAGACGCGCTCTACGACGCCGAGGAATATCTCCGCGCCGAGCTCGCCGCCGCCCGCACGCTAACGCCGCCGCAATCCGAAGCCGACGTGCTCGAGCGTATCGCCAGCACCTACGGCGCGCCCGAAGAAGTGGCCGCGGCTTACCGCACCACCGAAGCGAAGGTGACCGCCGCGCTACGCCTGCCGCCGCCAGTGCCGAAGCAAACGGTGCTGGGTCGCTTCTTCAGCGTCTACAGCGACTCGCGCACCTATGGCGCGCTGTTCTACCTGCTGCTCGCCATGTTCACCGGCATCTTCTACTTCACCACCGCCGCCGTTGGCCTATCGCTGTCGTTAGGTCTCGCCATCCTCATCATCGGTGTGCCGTTCTTCCTGCTGTTCATCGGCTTCACCCGCGTACTGTCGCTGGCCGAAGGCAGACTGGTGGAAAGCCTGCTCGGTGTACGCATGCCTCGCCGGCCACTAACGCGCACACCCGGCACGCTATGGGAGCGCATCAAGGAGATGCTCGGTGACTGGCGCACCTGGACCACCCTCATCTACATGGGTCTGCAGCTGCCGCTGGGCATCTTTTATTTCACGCTCAACGTCGTGGGCATGGCCCTCAGCTTGGCTTTCCTGGTTCTGCCGTTCAGCGCGCTGTTCAACCAGGGCGAAATGGTGGTCGGCAATATCGACGGCGTGAAGCTCACTGCAGACTTCCACGGCTTGGAGTTCGTGGTGGTACCACTGCTCGGCGTGTTGCTGCTCACCACGCTCATGCATGCGGTGCGCGGCTTAGGCCAACTGCACGGCAAGCTGGCCAAGACACTGCTGGTGTCGCGCACCGGGGATTAACGCCGCTTGTATGAGCGAGCTTGCTCGCGACCGTCGGCAGCAAGCTGCCTCCCACACAAGAGTCGGGAGCAAGCTCCCTCCTACAATAGATGCGGCACCTGTGGGAGCGAGCTTGCTCGCGACTTTTCGGCGAATGCACCTCATTTCGTAGTGGCATTGTTGCTTCCGGACCGCGCGGCGATAGACTTCGCCGCATGGTCACCGACGTGCGATGGAAACAGCGCTTCGACAACTTCGACCGGGCCTTCGCCTTGCTGCGCGAAGCGCTCGCGAGCGGTGGCGCCCAACTGAACCAACTCGAACGCGAAGGCACCATCCACCGCTTCGAGTACACCTTCGAACTTTCCTGGAAAGCGATGAAGGACTACCTCGAGGCGGCGGGCGTTGCCATGCCCACGCTCACGCCGCGCGCCATCATTGAAGCCGCGCTGGCAGCAGGCGTTATCCGCGAAGGGCACGTCTGGACGGACATGCTGCGTCAACGCAATCTGCTCGCCCACACCTACAACCTGCGCCACTCAGACGACGCCTTGCTCGCCATAGAAACGCGCTATCTCGCAGAGATGGCGCAACTGCATGCTTGGCTTGCCGGGAAAATGCAGGAATGAACGCCGCACGCACGCCCTGCTTGCCGCCAGAAGACCTCCGCCAAGTGGTGGCCGTCTTCCGTCGGCACCCAGCTGTTGCCACCGTGAAGCTGTTCGGGTCGCGCGCCAAGGGCACCCACCGCCCCTACTCCGACGTGGACCTCGCCATCTTCGGGCCATTGGGCCCGCTGGACGGCGAGGCCATCGCGCTCGACCTTGAAGACCTGTTGCTGCCCTACAAGTTCGATGTGGTGCCCATGGCCCGCTTGGAACACGCGGCGCTGCGCGAGCACATCGAACGCGTGGGCATCACGATTTTCGAGAACCTGTAGGAGCGAGGTCGGCAGCAAGCTGCCTCCCACAACGACTGGTGCAGTATTATTCGACCATGAACACCTTCCGCCGCACTACTGCCTTGCTGGCCACCCTGTTCTGCCTGGCCTTCGCTTTGGCGGGCACGCCGAACGCCCAAGCCGGCACCACGCGCGCCAGCGCCGAAGACCTCGCCCGCCTTCCCAAGGCGCCTTTGGTTATCGAAAGCGCCGGCAAGCGCTTGCCCTTCGAAGTGTGGGTGGCCGCCACGCCAGAGCGACGCGAGCAAGGCCTGATGTTCGTGAAGGCCCTGCCTGAAAAAGGCGGCATGCTGTTTTTGTTTCCGGTACCAATGAGCGCCGCGTTCTGGATGAAAAACACCTTCATCCCCCTCGACCTGCTGTTCGTGCGCCAGAACGGCACCATCGCACGTATCGCCGAAAACGCTCGGCCGCACGACCTCACGCCCCTTCCTTCCGGCGAGCCGGTACTGGCCGTGCTGGAACTGGCGGGCGGCAGCGCCGCGAAGTTGGGCCTGCGCACCGGAGACCGCGTGGTGAGCACCGCGCTGCGAGCGTCTGAACAATGAGCCGCGAACATTGGTGCCTTGTGGGAGCGAGCTTGCTCGCGACTCTTGGTGTAAACGCACCCGCCTCCGCCGCGCCCGCCACGCTGGACCCACAGATTCAGGCCATCACCGAACAAGCGCGTAGCGCCTTCTTGGCCACGCAGTCCTTCAAGCGGCTGAACCTTGCCTTGTGGGTACAAGCGGCGCCCGGGCAACCGTGGCGCGGTGGCGAAGTGGACGCGGCAGAACAGGTCTACCCGGCCAGCATGGTGAAGTTGCCCTTCGCCATCGATAGCGTTGCCACTTGTGTGGAACACGGCGCAGCGCCCGACTGCCAACACGACGACCTCGTGCCCATGCTGGTCGACTCGGACAACGTCGCTACGGGGCGCTTGGTGGATGGTCTTACCGGCACCATCGACCACCACGAAGGCCCTATCGCTCCGGGTGTGCAGGCGGTTGCAGCACCTGCCGATGAAGCAACGCGCAACACGCTTTACGCCAAATGGCTCGCAGCACGCCTGCACACGGAAAAGCGCCTGCAAAGCTGGGGGATGCTCGGCGGCATGCGCCTGTTCAGCAAGACCTACCCGACGAACTCCGGCGAAGAACCCGCCGGCTTCGAGAAGCGTGCGCGTCAGGATATGGGGCGCAACACCATGTCCGCACATGACATCGCCGCCTTGATGCGCGCCTTGGTGGACGGCGACATAGACACCCGCAGCGGCGCTCCGGTGCTGACCACGCTGCGGCCTTATCTGGCGCGTACGCGCTTCAGCTTGCAATCCACGCTGGCCTCGGGTGCACCGCCCGACACTCGCATCATTGGCAAGATGGGCACGGCCTACAACACGCTCGAAGAAGTGGCACTGCTCGACTGGCCGGACAGCCCCCAAAAGCCGCGCGTGCTCATCGCCGCGTTCAGCGATGGCTATGACCAGGCAACACCGGAGCCCTTCGATGGCTGGCGCCTTGCCGGCCTCACCACGGAAATACTCACGCGCCTGAAGATAATGCCCGCACCACCATGGCAAGCCTCGCAAGCGCAGCGCAAGGGCTTGGCGCTCTGGCAATTGCCAGCAGCGAATACCGCGCGAACCATAGAAGTGCAATACCGGTTCGCCCAATATGGGTTAGCCACTGGGCAACTAGGCATACGCCGCGTCCAACTACGTTGCGCACCCGGTTGCAGCACGAGCAGCGTGGTGTGGAACTGGCCTGCCGCGCAGGTCGCTGCGCGACCACTGCTACTGGGCACGGTCAATGTTCCGGCTGGGGCGAAGTTGGAAGTGGAAGCGGAACTGGAAAGTGCCACGGCCACGCCGGGTGAGGTGCTGTGGCTGACACTGCCCTCACCAGCCACGCCAACGACCACAGCCTCCGTGCCGCGCTAAAGGCATGAAGCCACCGCCTTCACCCGTGGTGCTGGAATATCTGGATCTCGATACGCCGGCGCTAGCGCTGCCCACCAGCAGCCTCGACAGCGCAGAGCGCGAACGCGCTGCGCGCTTTCATTTCGAAGAAGACCGCCGGCGTTTCATTCACGGCCGCGCGTGGCTGCGTCTGCGAGTGGCGGATTTGCTGGGCATTGAACCTAAGGCCGTGGAATTCACTACGGTTGGCGAGCGCGGCAAACCCGCTGTTCTGTCCCCTGTAGGAGGCAGCTTGCTGCCGACAGGCACAGTGCCCACCTTCAACCTCAGCCACAGCGCACAGCACGGCTTGCTGGCGCTACACGCTGGCGGCTTGCCGCTGGGCGTGGACCTTGAACTCGCGCGGCCGTTCGAGCGCGCGGCGCGTATTGCCGCGCGACACTTCAACGCTGCGGAGGCAGCGGCCGTAGCCACCGCCGCTGAAGGCGCGGAACGCGAAGCGGTGTTCTTCCGCACCTGGACGCGCAAAGAGGCCTACCTGAAGCTGACTGGCCTCGGGCTACCGGGCGGACTGGCGTGCGTGGAAACGGGAACGGAAGCAGCGGCGCGTTCGCTGCGGGTGCCAGCCGAACATGGTTTGGCTAGCGCTTGGGTGACGAGTTTGGAACTACCCGCCAGCACCCCAGCCGGGCTGCTGGCGGCGCTGGCCGCACCGTGCGCGGTGCCAGTGGACTGGCGACGCGGTTAGCGCCGCCTTTGGCGCACTACTGGCGACGCACTTAGCGCCGCCAGCCCGCGCCGGATTAATTACCGTTGTTCAGGGTGGCGGAAGCATTGATGCCGCCGCGCTCCTGCTGCTGGCGCACCCAGTCGCCCGAGGCGTTCTGCGAGTCCGGCGTGGAGCAGACCTTGCGGGTACGCAGGTTGGAACCCGTCACCCTTTCATTCCGGCAGACCAACTTGGCGGCGGCTTGCGCAGTGGCTTCGGACACCGCTACCTTCTGCTGGCCAGAAGCAGCCGCGGCCGGAGCGGTAGTCGTCGCAGCCACAGCGGCCGGTGCTGCGGCCGGCGCCGGCGCGGCAGGCGGCGCTGGCGGCGCTGGCGGCGCGGTGGTGGGCTCCACAGCGAAAGCCGACAGGGAGGCAAGCGACAGCACCAGAGCGCTGAGGCCCGAACGGGCAGTGACGATGGCCATAGGTAACTCCTTTAATCCAATAGGGAAATGCTAGCACGGCAGCGCAAACGGGCAAGGGAGCGCCACCCTGCCGGAGGCGAATTTGATGCACAATCCCGTTCCGACATGAGCACCACGCCCACCCCCGCCAACCCCAATTCGCCCGCGTCCGCCTCGAGCGCTCCGCTCGCGGACCCCGCCACCACGGCAGAGGCCACCTCCCCGGAGGCCCTTTGGGATTTGGCGCAAGCGTTGGCGCTGGCGGGGCATGGCGAAGCCGCCGTGGAGCCCTTGCGTCGTCTGGTGGCACTAGCCCCCACTCACGCCGCGGCCTGGCAGGAACTGACCTGGCACCTCACGGCCATGGGCGACCTGGATGGCGCGCGCCGTACCCAAGCCCAGGCCTTGCGGCTGCAAGCGACGGACCTGCCCCTGCAACGGGCCGCCGCCACGCTCTGCGCGGAGCGCATCCCGGAAGCCGAGTTCCTGCTGCGGGAATACCGCCGCACCCACCTGGACGACGCCTTGGTCCACCGCTTGCTCGGCGAGGTGGCCTACTGGCGCCGCAAGGACACCGAGGCCATCCCGTTGCTGGCCCGCGCGCTGGAATTGGCACCCGAAGACCAAGGCGCCCGCTTCACGCGCGCTGTGGCTGCCTATCGCGCGGGCAACGCCGAGTCCGCACAGAAGGATGTAGAAGCCGGGCTGGAACGCGAACCCCGAAACCCGGCATTCCGGGCCCTGTTCGCCGCCGTGCTGAGCAAGACGGGCGAAGACCTGCGCACTTTGGACCTATACGCCGGCCTAACGGCTGAATACCCTTCGCAGCCAAAGCTGTGGATGAGCTATGGCCACATGCTGAAGGCCGCCGGCGAGCAGACCAGCAGCGTGGACGCTTACCGGCGCGCCATCGCGCTGGACCCGCGCCTGGGCGAGGCTTGGTGGAGCCTCGCGAATCTCAAGACCGTCCGCTTCAACGCCGCTGACATTGAGGCCATGCTGGCTGCGCGCCAACGCGACGACCTGACCGACGACGAGCGGCTGCACTTCGAGTTTGCGCTGGGCAAAGCCTACGAAGACGCCAAGCAATACGCGCCTTCGTTCCAGCATTACGTGGAAGGCAATCGCCTGCGCTCGCTCGATTCGAGCTATGCGCCCATGGACGTGTCGTTTCACGTGCGCCGCTGCAAGCAGTTCCTTACTCGCGAACTGTTCGCCGCCCGCCAAGGCGTGGGCTGCCAAGCACCGGACCCTATCTTCATCATCGGTCTGCCGCGCGCCGGCTCCACGCTCATCGAACAAATTCTCTCCAGCCATTCGCTGGTGGAGGGAACGATGGAACTGCCGGATGTAACGGGGCTGGCGCGTAAGCTGGCTGAACGACAGACGGACGAGGACGTCCGCGACTACATCCACCTGCTACCCGAAGTGGCGCCCGAAGAGTTCTGCGCCATGGGCGAGAGCTTTCTGGCCACCACGCGCGTCCATCGCAAGCTCGGGCGCCCGTTCTTCATCGACAAGATGCCGAACAATTTCGGTCACGTGGCACTCATCCACTTGATGCTGCCAAACGCGCGCATCATCGACGCGCGTCGTCATCCGCTGGCCTCGTGCTTCTCGAATTTCAAGCAGCACTTCGCGCTGGGGCAACTGTTCTCTTACGGGCTCGAAGAGATTGGCCGCTATTACCACGACTATGTGGAACTGATGGCGCACATGGACGAAGTGCTGCCAGGACGCATTCACCGCGTGCACTACGAAAGCATGGTGGCGGACACCGAAAACGAAGTACGCCGCTTGCTGGATTACTGCGGACTGCCCTTCGAAGAAAGCTGCCTGCGCTTCTACGAAAACGACCGCGTAGTGCGTACTGCCAGTTCGGAACAAGTACGCAAGCCCATCTACAAAGAAGGGGTGGACCACTGGCGGCACTACGAGCCGTGGCTGGGCCCACTAAAGGCAGCGCTCGGTGAAGTGTTGGAGCTTTACCCGGCAGTGCCGGCGTTCAAAGACTGAATCTTCACTCGCCGAAGCGGTACCCGAAACGCTCCACATCTTCGCGGTACAGTTCGCCCACTTGCTCGCGTAAGGCAGCGTCGTAGTAAGTGCTGTAGTGGCGGTGCTCGGAAGCATTGCGCACCTCCAGTACTCGCGGCTCCAGCCCCGTAGCAGCGCACAGCGTATCGAACCCCGCCTGCAGACTTTCGGCGCGCAGCAACTGCGTCACCATCACCTCGCCAGCGGCGTCGCACACGAACGCTGACTGCGGCCAATAGTGCACGCGCGCCAATTGCTGCGGCATCTCCAAGACGCGGCGCAGGGTGCCGGCCGGGTCCTGTTCGAAGAGGCCGTTGTTGCGCATCATGAAGGCGACGCAAGAAACAAAGCGCTCCCAAGGGTTGCGCAACACTGCGAACGAACAGTACTGCGCCCAACGTTCGGGGCCCAGCACTTCGCGCACTTGCAACGCCGTCTGGTGACCATGACCCGCCGCCGCGAACAACGGATGGTCGATACGCTTCTGGACGAACAGCGCCACCTGCTCTTCATCTTCAGGGCCCAGCTGGTCGCGCAGCGCAAAACGGATGCTGTGGCTGGCGCTCTTCGGGATGGCGATGAAGGCGAAGCGATGCCGATGCGAGAGGATGGTCAAGCCAAAGCCTAGGCCGCCACCGGCTCTTGGAAGTAGTCCACGATGATATGGATGCGGCGCACGGGGGAGTCGTTGTGGACGCTATGCATGCGCATATTGTCCAGTTCGTAGGCTTGGCCCACTTCAAGTTTGTGGTTCTGGCCGTCTACTAGGAAGCGCACCTCCGGGTGGGTTTCCAAAGGCACGTGCACGCGGTGGGTCACTTCCAGCACACGGCCCATGTCGCGGTGCTCGGTAATGTCATCGCCGGGGCCGAGCAGGGCAATCTGCGCATTCACCACGCGGCCGGGGCCATAGAAACTGCCAATGCGCGTGGCGATGGGCTCGAAGGCGTCCGCCAAGGCACTCCAGCCGCCCATGGCGTTGGTAGGGTGGTACGGGCTGCCGATGGTCATCAACAGATAGATGGCGCGGGTTTTGCGCTCGGGCGCAACCCGCTGCTTGAACGTGCGGTCCGCGTCCCAGAGTTCTTCCGGTTGCTGGTCCAGCACTTCCCTGAACCGGCTGATGTCGACCGGCCCCAGATGCCGCATGGTGACATCGCACTTCATCTTGTTCGCTCCCGACAGCCACGGCGCGGCCAAAGGCCAGCCTGAACATTCCAGACCTGCAATGCTACCAAAGCCGTTTTTCCACAGACAGGGCTCCGCCGGGCTATATTGCGCCCGCGGCGTCGCAGCCGCGAGGAACGCCGCGAGGAACGCCGCTAGGAGCGCCACATGAACACCAACGACCCCCGCGCCCAACTGGCCGCTGCGCACCGCGCGCTGACGCAAGGCGACCGCGCCAGCGCCACGCAACTGGCAGAGCAGATGCTGCAGCTGTACCCGCGCTGGCCACCGGCCGTGCAGCTGGCCGGCTTGGTGGCCCGTGCCAATGGCGACATCTCCCGCGCCGAAGACTTGCTCCGCCGCTCGCTGCAGTTGCCCGGGGTCACCGGTCAACTGCGCGCCGAGTATGCGAACAACCTCGGGAACCTGCTGCGCACAGCGGGTTACCCGGCGCCCGCCGAAGCCGCCTACCGCGAGGCTGTCGCGGCTTACGACCTGCCGCAGGCGCGTGTTGGCTTGGCGCGCGTGTTTTTGGACACCGACCGGCCCGAGGATGCCGCGGCCGTGCTGGCCCGCATTCCGCCGGACACCGCCAGCGCCAATGTCTACCTGCTGCTGGCAGAGGCACTGGCCCAAACCGGGCAAGACACAGCCGCCCTGCGCGTCCTCCAGCAGGCCGGTCAACAAGCTGGCGAACAGGCGCTGGACGAGCCGGCGTTCCGGTTGTCGATGGCGGCGCGGCTGGACACCCTGGGCAGACACGAAGAGGCCGAGGCCGAACTGGCGCCTGTGCTGCATGGCCCGGAGGAAGCGTCAGCACGCCTGGCCTTGGCCGAACTTTATACCGCGCGCCGCGAGTGGGAACGGGCGCTACAGGTGCTGGAAGAGGGCCTGCCGCGCTTCCCGAACCACCCGCAACTGCTGACGCGGCAAGCCTCGCTGGCGTGGATGCTGGGCCACGGGGCTAACTTCTCGAAAGGCTTGCAGCTGGCGCTCGCGCGCCGGCCACAAGACGCGGCGCTGCGCTTGGCGCTGGCTACCAGCCTCGGCAACGCCGGCTTCGAGGCAGAAAGCGAGAACGTCTTGCGCGAAGGCCTGAAGCTGCAACCTGACAGCCCCTTGTTCAATGCGCTGCTCGCCTTGCGCTACGCCGAAACCGCACGCCTCGAAGAAGCGCGGCCGGCAGTAACGCGCGCACTCGCCGCCGCACCAGAGACCGAGATGGTTCGCGAGCAAGCGGCCATTGTGGCGTTGGTAGGCAACGAGGTACCGGAAGCTCTAGCGCATACCGCGTGGCTCATCGACCGCCGCCCACTCGGGCAATTCGCTTGGGCCTTGCGGGTGTTGGCACTGCGTCTCGCGGGCAACAGCGAATGGGAGCGTTACGCGCACCCGGACACCGTCTGCCACACCAGCACGCTGGCGCCGCCGCCCGGCTACGCGAGCATCGCGGATTTCAACGTGGCACTGGCGGAGCGCCTACGCGAACGGCACACGCTAACGGCACACCCGTTGGTGAACTCCGTGCGCGGCGGGACGCAGGTAGAGATTCACCCCGGCGCCGAAACAGACCCAGTGCTACGAGCCTTTCTGGAAGCCATTCGTGGTCCCATCGGCGAGTACATCGCCGCCATGCCGCAAGACGACACGCACCCACTGTTCCGCCGCAAGCGTTCCGGGCTGCGTTACAGCGGTTGCTGGACCGTGCGCCTGCGCGGTGGCAGCGGACGCCATGTGAGCCACATGCACCCGAAGGGCTGGATCAGTTCGGCTTACTACGTGACTGTGCCGCCGGAAATTCCGGCGAGCGATACGCGCGCCGGGTGGCTTTCGTTCGGGCGCCCGCCCTACCCCATCCCGGGCTTGGACGCCTTCGGCTGGGTGCGCCCGGAACCCGGGCGCTTGGCGTTGTTTCCGTCTTACCAATGGCACGGCGTGGAAGCCTTCCCCGGCGAAGGCGAACGAATGACCGTGGCCTTCGACGTGGTGCCGGCGGGGGCGTAAGCGCGGGCCCTTGCCATGAAGCAAGGGCTCCGCCGAACCCTTAGACCTCGCCCAACCGGAACTTGCGCTCCACTTCGGACATCTTCTGCACAATCTGGCGCTCTTCGAGCGACAGCAGCGGGTTCCACACGTCGAACAGCAGCACCACGCGCAGTTGGTCGCTGTCGTTAAAGGCCTCGTGCTCGATGGTGTCGTCGAAGATCATCACTTCGCCCTCCACCCAACGGCGCGTGTCGTAGCCCACGCGGAACTGGCACTTCTCTGGCACCACCAGCGGCAAGTGCGCCACCAAGCGAGCATTCGACTCGCCATGGTGCGGCGGAATGACAGCCTTCGGCTGCAGCACCGAGAACATGGCATTCGGGCAGGTGCCCGCGAGGTGCACTTGGTCTACCAAGCGCAGTGCTTCAGCCGTCTTCGGGCAGCGGGCAATGTTTTCCGGGATGGGCTTGCCGCCGCGCCACAAGTGGAACGCCGTCCACGCGCGCGAGTGGTTCAGCTCCGCCCATTGGTTCACCGGTTCGCCGGGGTTGTACTGCACGTAGGGCGTGAACTCGTCACCCGCCTCGCTCATGGCGGCGATCATTTCGGCGCGGATGTCCGCGGTGAAAGCTTCGAAGGCCGGCACCCAGTCGAACATCTCGCGACGGAAGAACGGCTGCGCTGGCAGACGGGGCACGGTGAGCTGATTGCATTGCGACAGATAGGGCTTGCTGCGGCCCGAAATGATGGAAATGGCTTCCCGCCACTTCTGCGACATGCCCGGCTGCGCGCCCATGGCCTCGAGTAAGCTCACCTCGAGCGCTTCGGCATACATGGCAGCCAACTGCTCGCCATGTTCGAGGGCTTCCTTGAAAGCCGGCGGACGAAATTCCGCGGGCGGGGAAATCTTGGCTACGTCGCGGTACATGAGCGCGGCGGCCTTCATCTGGCCTTGCTGTTCCAGCAACTGCGCGCGCTGCAATAGCGCCGGCCAGTAGTAGGCGTCGGCGGCTAGCGCCTGGCCCAGGCTTGCGTCTTCTTCGGCCTGCTGGCCCAAGGCGCGGTGCGCCGCAGCCTTCAGCATGAGGGAATCGGTCAGCAAGGGAATGTCGGTACGGGCCGGTGCCAAACGCGCAAGCACCGCAAGGGCCGTGTTCGCATCGCCGGACATCAAGGCCAGGCGCGCCATGCCATTCACGGCGTTGGGCTGTTGCGGGTCCTGCGCGAGCAGTTGTTCGTAGTTTCCCCGGGCGGCGGCGAGATCGCCAGCAGCCTCGGCCTCGCGGGCAGCGCGAACGAGCGCCTGTTCATTCGACATGTGGGCTTCCCCTCTTCTCAACCAACTTCATAAACGAAAAAACCGGGGTACCACTTGCGTGGTACCCCGGCCAAGGAGACAGGCTCTGTTAAGAGACGTCAGAACTTGTAGGAAACACCAACGCTGTAGCGCGTACCCAGTGGGTCGTAGCTGTCAGCATAAGCGTTCATCGAAGTGTTGGCGCCCGGGATGTTGCCAACCACGGTCGGGTCCTTGTCGAGCAGGTTCTGCGCGGCCAAGGTGACCTTCAGCTTGTCGTTCCACTTCCACTGCACCGAAAGGTCCACGTAGTCAAACGCCGGGATGCTTTCGATGAGGTAGATGGAGTTGCCAGTCTGGTCCGGGTCGTCCGCACGCGTCTGCACAGCCACCTTGGAGAGGTGACGCACGAACACGTTCGCGCTCCACGAGTGCCAATCCACGCCGAAGCTCAGGTTGATACGGTCCTTGTGGGTGGGGTTGCCACACACGTCGCCGTACACGCCTTCGCACTTGATGGCCGGAGCACCCGGGCTCGAGACAAAGGAGCTCTCGAGGGTGTGGCTGCCCGACAGGCTGGCGTTGAACTTGAACTCGCTCCAGTCGAAGCTGTAGCCCACCGAGTAGTCGATACCCGTGGCCTTCAGCGAAGACAGGTTGCGCGTGTCGAGCACGATGCCGTAGCCGTCGCCTTCCAGTTCGCCGAGCGGGTTGCGCTTGACGAGCGAGCAGAAGGAGGAAATGTTGTTGACGAAGCAGTTGTCAACAATTTCCTGGGCGCCGTACGAACCGATACCACCCTTGATCTTGATGTCGTAGTAGTCGACCGAAGCGTTGAAACCAGGCAGCGCTTCCGGCGTGAACTGCAGACCGAAGGTGTAGGTATCTGCCTCTTCCGGCGTCAGGTTGACGCCGAGAGCGACGGCACCACCACCGATGCTGGCAGCCTGCTGGGCGGCCGGCGAAGCGATGAGGCCGATAGCCGACAACGGAGCACCCTGAGCAACGCACTTCGCGGTGAGCGCAGCATTGCCCACCGGCGCGGTGCCGGCACAGGGGTCCGACCGGATCTCGGTCAGGCCGAACGAGGCCGGAGCGAACTGCTCGCCGATGTTCGGCGCACGAACCGCGCGCTGGGCCATGGCGCGAACGCGCAGGCTCTGCACCGGCGTCCACTCGAGGCCCGCCTTCCAAGTGCCGAAGCTGCCAGCCAGGTTGGTGTCTGCGTAGCGGTAACCAAACTCGAGGGCGAGGTTCTCGACGCCCGGCTTGCCGGAGACGAGGGGAACGTAGGCTTCACCGAAGAACTCCTTCGAGTCCACGGAGCCCGACAACGGCGGCGAGGTGCCGCCCTGACCCATGGCGCCGCCGTAGCGGGTGAGGTCGTCCGGACGGAAGTTCGCGGTGTACTCGTTCCAGTCCAAACCGAAGGCCAAGCTGACGGCAGAATCCGCCATCGGCGACTTCAGCGCAGCGACTTCGCCGGAGATGCTGGCCGAAGCGTTGTGGGCTTCGGTGGTCTGCGACGAGTAGTAGCTGGCGCGGATGAAGTCCAAGCCTTCCTTCGAGATGGCACCGGTCATCGGCTGGCCGCTCGACGCGTCGATGGCGCCGTTACCCGTGAACAGGTTCACCGGGGCACAACCCTTGGAGGTGTCCAAGCACTGAATGCCGGTCGGCGTCTGGATGGCGAGCAGCGCCTGCTGAGCGCGCACGATGCTGACGTCGTTCTCGAGGCCATCGAGACGCGACACGCGGCCCCACTGCGCCGACACATCGTAGTTCCAGCCCGAATCTCCGAGGTCGCCACGAACGCCACCAGAGATCTGGAAGGTCTTGCTCTCGGAGATGCCCAGACGGTTGCCGAGTTCAGGCAAACGGCGACGCAGGCCCGAGACGGTGACCGTCTGCGAACCGGCGGCAGCAGCGGCGCTGTAAGGCGTGCCGCCATGGAGGCCACGGGTGGCTTCGTTGTTGTAGACCGAGATGAGCGAAGTGCGCTGCGCGGCCGACAGGAACGGGTTGTCCAGGTTCAGCTGGAACGACAGCGTGGAGCCGCCGAAGTAGGCCGAGGGGGCCAACTGGGTGGGCACGGAACCATTCACGGCGAACACGCGGCCGTAGACTTCAGCGGAGTCCGTCAACTGGAAGTTCAGGCTACCCATGGCCGACCAGCGGGTTTGCGGGACCTGGAAGTAGTTGTACGGGTTGTAGTTGAAGCTACGGTTCGGGCTGTACGGCGTTCCGGCGAGACCGCCGCTGGAGAGCAACCGGCCATCCGGCGTGAAGTAGCGGGTGCCACGGGCGGTGGCGCTGGTCTGCAGGCTGGCGCGCGAGGCACCGGCGTTCGACGAACCGCCACGACGGCTGGCGTCGAAGATGTCCGAAGAGTACTGGTACCAGTTGCCGGCGTAGCGGTAGCCGTCAACCGGGTTCAGGAAGTAGTTCGAGTACGCACGGGCGCCCTGGAGGACGGGGTCGCGCTTGGTGTAGCCGAACGAGATGACTGCGCTGCCGCGGTCGTCGGCGAACTTGCCACCGGCGGTGATGGAGCCGCTGCTGGTCTTGCCGTCGCCCTTGCCGTACTGCGAGGTGTTCGCCTCGACCTGCAGGCCTTCGAAGTTCTTCTTGGTGATGAAGTTCACCACGCCCGACACGGCGTCCGAACCGTACACGGCGGAAGCACCGCCGGTGACGATGTCGACGCGCTCGATGAGGGCGGCGGGGATGAGGTTGATGTCAACCGCACCGCTAAGGCCGAACGGGGGCAGACGCTTGCCGTCCATGAGGACGAGCGTACGGTTCGAGCCCAAGCCACGCAGGTTGATGGTGGCGGCGCCCGGGTTGCCGTTGTTGATGTATTCGGTGGAGCCCGGCAGGAACTGCGGCATCTGGCGCAGCTGGCCTTCGAGGTTGACCGTATTCAGCTGCTCGATCGCCTCGGCCGTAACCGTGGTGATGGGGCTGTTGGACTCGAGGTCCGGCTTGGCGATGCGCGAACCGGTAACGGTCACTTCCATCGTCTGCTCTTCGGCAGCGAAGGTAGCGGGCGCATAAAGGGCGGCAGTGGCCGCGCTGGAGACCAGCGCCAGACGCACGGCACTAGCGAGCTTGGGGTTGCTGAGCATGAATCCTCCTGAGGACAAACTATCTTCGGGCCCTTGCGGACCCTGCCAGCCGCTCCACCACCGGGTGGACGACCAATGAAACAGCGAACTCCTGCACCCTTACCCGTGCACGGGGAGTCCACCATGGTCGCCGAGCATATCCCCTAAAAACCACGTTTGAAAGTGGGTGTGCAAAAATACAACAAGAAAAAAACCGTTACCGCGTCTGCCTGAGCCGCGGAAAACATAGCGTTAGAGGGAGCCAAGGCGGCAAAAACCCGCCGCCGCACCAACCGAGTGCAACAAGAGCGCCACGTGTGGCAAAAAAGCCATGCACGGGGTCGGCGGCCAATCCGTCGGGAGCAAGCTCCCTCCCACAAGGACCACATTCCCCCACAGGTGCCTCATTCCATTGTGGGAGGGAGCTTGCTCCCGGCCTACCCTGCATTTGTGGGAGGGAGCTTGCTCCCGACTGCGCCCTAGCAGGTGGGCACGTGCTCGTCGTCGCCCTGGTGGGTGCGCTCGAACTTCAGGAACTCGTAATAACCGCACTTGCTGCCGTAGGGGTAGGTGCGGCACACGTGGGGGCGCGCCGTGTACACCGTGCACCGCCGGGCCTCGCGGTCGAAAAAGCGGCAGACGGACCCGTAAATCTCGTCTTTGTGGTGGCGCAGCACGCGCTCGTCGCAGCCGTCGGCGGTGTAGTGGTAGGTGAACTTGTCCCGCGCTTCCTCGACCGGCAGCTCGAAATGCTTCGCCAAGCGCTTGATATCGTTGTCCGAAATGGCAATGCGGGAATAGCTGCAGCAGAAGCCGGGGCACTTGCTGCAGTCGTATTGGTTGCGGGTCATGCGGTTTTCCAAAGGGCGGCGAGGGGGTAGACGTCCGCAGATTGAAAACTCGCGGTCCACGGATTGTAAATTCGCCGCCCGCAAATTGAAAACTCGCGGCCCGCGGATTGAAAACTCAGCGCTCGCGAATAGCAAGTTCGCTCAAGGGCGCGGACGTACGTCATCCGCTTCCGCCCGCGCCGCGTTATCCTGCAGGTCTTAATCACCCGGAGGGGTCCCATGACCTGCCTGAACCTCAATGTCGGCCGCGCCGCTGCGCTGGCCGCCGCCATCACCTTGGTGCTGCCCATGTCCAACACCGCGCTGGCCGCTGCGGCCACTGAAGCGGCTGCAAAGCCCGCCCAGAACACCACCACCGAAGCGCCCGCCTCGCTCGCCACCAGCCCGTTGGTCGCCGCCTGGCCCGGCGCCTATGGCGGCCTGCCGCCCTTCGACAAGGTGAAAGTGGCGGACTTCCAGGCCGCGCTGGAATACGGCATGGCCGAGGAACTGCGCGAAGTGGAAGCCATCGCCAACAACCCGGCGCCGCCCACCTTCGACAACACCATCGCCGCCATGGAACGTTCGGGCCGCGCGCTGGAGCGCACCTCCACCATCTTCTCCATCTACACGGACACCATGAGCACGCCCGACGTACAGGCCGTGGAAACGGCTGTGGCGCCGAAGATGGCCGCGCACGGCGATGCCATTACGCAGAACAGCGCGTTGTTCGCCCGTATCGAGGCCGTGTACAACACGCGTACCACCAGCGGCCTGACACCCGAACAGCAGCGCCTGACGTGGCGTGTTTACACGAACTTCGCGCGCACCGGCGCCAAGCTGGATGCTGCCAAGAAGCAGCGCCTCGGCGCCATCAACCAAGAACTCGCTGGCCTCTACACGCAGTTCAGCCAGCATTTGCTGGGCGATGAAGCGCGCGTGACGTTTTTGACGAGCGAAGCGGACCTCGCGGGCCTGCCGCCTTCACTGGTGAAGGCTTACGCCAACGCCGCTGCCGATGCGGGCAAGGCAGGCCAGTGGGCCATTGCCAACACGCGCTCCAGCGTCGAGCCGTTCCTCGAAAGCTCCACCCGCCGCGACCTGCGCGAGAAGGTATGGCGCGAGTTCATCGACCGCGGCGACCACGCCGATGCGAACGACAACAACACGCTCATCACCCGCATCCTGCAACTGCGCTTTGAACGTGCACAATTGCTCGGCTACGCCACCCACGCGCACTGGCGCTTGGAAAACGCCATGGCGAAGACGCCAGAGCGCGCCATTGAACTGATGGAAGCGGTGTGGAAGCCTGCTGTGGCCCGCGTGCATGAAGAAGTAGCGGACATGCAGAAGCTGGCGGATGCCGAAGTGGCTGCGGGCGGTGCGAAGATCACCATCGCGCCTTGGGACTACCGCTACTACGCCGAGAAAGTGCGCGCCGCGCGCTACGCCTACGACAGCGGCGCCGTGAAGCCCTACCTGCAGCTGGAAAAGCTGCGCGAAGGCATGTTCTGGGTGGCCGGCCAGCTATTCGGCTTCCAGTTCAAGCCAGTGGCAGCCGGTAGCGTGCCCGTGTACCACCCCGACGTGCGCGTGTGGGAAGTGCTGGGCGCCGACGGCAAGCACGTGGGCCTGTGGTACTTCGACCCGTATGCGCGCGTCGGCAAGAACTCCGGCGCCTGGATGAATGCATACCGTGCGCAGTCCAAGTTCGACGGCACCGTCACTACCATCGTTTCCAACAACGCGAACTTCGTGAAGGGCTCGCCCGGCGAGCCGCTGCTGGTGAGCTGGGACGATGCCAAGACCCTGTTCCACGAATTCGGCCATGCGCTGCACGGGCTTTCTTCGAACGTGAACTATCCGAGTTTGGCGGGCACTGCCGTGGCCCGCGACTACGTGGAGTTCCCTTCGCAGCTGCTTGAACACTGGCTCTCCACCCCCGAGGTGCTGAACCAGTTCGCGCGCCACGTGAAGACCGGCGAGCCCATGCCCGCGGAACTGGCAGCGAAGATTGCGCGCGCGGAAACGTTCAACGAAGGCTTCCGCACCGTGGAGTATCTCTCCAGCGCACTCATCGACATGAAGCTGCACTTGGCTGGCGGCAAAACCATCAACCCGGACCAGTTCGAACGCGAAACGCTGACGACGCTGGGCATGCCTGCGGAGATGGTGATGCGTCACCGCACGCCGCAGTTCGGGCATGTGTTTTCGGGTGACGGCTATTCAGCCGGCTACTACAGCTACCTGTGGTCCGACACGCTCACGGCAGATGCCTTCGAAGCCTTCACGGAAGCCAAGGGTCCGTACGACCCGGCCGTGGCCAAGCGCTTGCGCGATAACGTGTTCGACGTGGGCAACACGGTAGACCCGGCGGACGGCTACCGCGCGTTCCGCGGCCGCGACCCGGGCATTGGCGCGCTGATGCGCAAGCGTGGGTTCCCGGTGCCGACGCCCTGAATGCGGGCGGGAGCTAGCTCCCGCCTCCCGGGTTTCTTGTAGGAGGGAGCTTGCTCCCGACTCTTCTATTTGTAGGAGGGAGCTTGCTCCCGACAGGAAGAGTCGCGAGCAAGCTCGCTCCTACAGGTGCCTGTGGGTCAGCAGGTTTGCGGCGGCAGGTCTTCGGGGCGCGCGAACGCGTCGCTGTCGTCTTCGCCTTCACGGACCACCAGGCAGGGGAAGTCTTTTTCCACCAGTAGCGAAAGCTCGCCCGCCTTGCCATCCGCACCAGCCGGCAAAGCCACCGTCGCGCGCATGCCAACCTCGCGCGGGTCTTGGGCCCACGCCGTCGCTTCCGCGCGCGGCCAAGTAACACGCAACTCGACACCATGAGCGCCGGTCTTCAGTTCCGCGGTAGCGGCATCGCCATCGCCTAGCGCGAAGGCATAGGCCAGCGCCCCACCGAGTGCCGGCATGGACTCGCCGGTTTCACCAGCGGCCAGCAACTGGTCCACTTCCGCGCGCATCAAGCGCAAGCGCAGCGTGTTCGCGCGAATACGCAGCTTCATCCCACGTCCCCGGCAGCCAGACGCGCCACGGCGGCCTTGGCCAAATCGCTGAGGCCTTCGCCACCCGCGGCGGCGTGCGCAATGATGTGCGCGCGCATGGGTGGCGCCCAGAACTTGCGCACATGCCCGGCAACCGCCAGCGGCGCTTCAGCAGGCGTGGCTTCCGCCACAAAGAAAGAGGCGATTTGGTTCACCATCTTCACCAAGTTTTCGGTATCCATCCGTCCTCACTCCACGCTCTCGGCCATCCTTTCGGGATGTGCGTAAATCACATGTCGGCCGGGCCTTGCGAACCCCACCAGCGTCATTCCACCTTCAGCGGCCGCCCGCACTGCGAGGGCCGTGGGCGCGGAAACCGCCACCAACAAGCCTACCCCCAGCGCCAGCCCCTTCTGCACCAGCTCGAAGCTGGCGCGGCTGGTAGTAAGCAAGTAACCCGCGGCCGGCACCCGCCCGCTGCGCACCACCGCCCCCAGCACCTTGTCGAGCGCGTTGTGTCGCCCGACATCCTCGCGTGCCAGTTGCAGCCCGCGCCCTTCACCCAAGCCAGGCAAAGCCCAACCCGCGGCGTGCAGCCCACCTGTCAGCCGGCCCGCCACCTGCGCGGCTTCCAGCGCTGCCAAGGCGGCATGCAGTTCTGCCGGCGTTACTCGCCAGCCGCTGCCCATGGCACGCGAATCGCGCGCCCACGAATCGGCTGTCTCCACGCCGCACAGGCCGCAGCCCGAACGTGCACTCAGGTTCCGCTTGCGGCGAAACACTTCGGCTAGCCGTGCGGTGGGCAGGTCTACCTGCACCGTTGCCAGCGGCTCGTGCAGTGCGCGCTCCGCTTCACCGGCCACCACGCGGATGCCGAGAATTTCCTCGGGACCCGCAGCCAATTGTTCACTCAACACGAAGCCCGTGGCCAAGTCCTCGAGGTCCGTCGGCGTGGCGAGCATCACCACATGCGGACGGCCCGCGAACTCGATAGCCACTGGGGCTTCTTCGGCCACGTGGTCGGTCGTGCCAACCAAAGGTTCACTGGCTACCCCACCCACATGCCCACCCTTCAGGTGGGCAGCAGCAGTCGCCGGCCACCGTTGAACAGGTAGCTCGGCGACTGCGGGGAACTCAGGTGGCCGCGGCATCCGACACGGCCAGCGCCTCGGCACCACGCGCATTGCCCGCGGCCGGCGCTTCAGCATGACGCCGACGCTGCCAGTCCAGCGGCTGGTCGACGCGCACCACCTCGATCGCCGTCACCTTGTACTCGGGGCAGTTGGTCGCCCAGTCGGAGTTGTCGGTGGTGATAACGTTCGCGCCCGATTCCGGGAAGTGGAACGTGGTGTACACCACGCCCGCCGGCACGCGGTCCGTGACCGTCACGCGCAGCACGGTGTGACCCGTGCGGCTGGTGATGCCCGCCCAGTCGGCCTCGACCAAGCCGCGCGCCTCGGCATCCGCCGGGTGGATCTCGAGGATGTCCTCGTCGTGCCAGGTCATGTTCGCGGTGCGGCGCGTCTGCGCGCCCACGTTGTACTGCGACAGCACACGGCCGGTCGTCAGCAACAGCGGGAAGCGGCGCGTGCTGCGCTCGTCCGTCGGCACGTATTCCGTCAAGTAGAAGCGGCCCTGGCCACGCACGAACTGGCCGATGTGCATCGTGGGCGTGCCCTCCGGCGCCTGCTCGTTGCAAGGCCACTGGATGCTGCCCTGCTCGTCGAGCTTGGCGTACGTGACACCGTGGAAGGTGGGCGTCAGACGGGCAATCTCTTCCATGATCTCGGACGGGTGCGAGTAGTTCATGTCGTAGCCGAGCGCCTGCGCGAAGCGCTGCGTCACTTCCCACTCGCCCAGCTGCGGCAAGGGCGGTACCACCTGCCGCACGCGCGAGATGCGCCGCTCGGCATTGGTGAAGGTGCCATCCTTCTCGAGGAAGCTGGAGCCCGGGAAGAACACGTGCGCGAAGCGCGCCGTTTCGTTCAGGAAGAGGTCCTGCACGATGACGCATTCCATCGCCCCGAGCGCGGCCGACACGTGGTTGGTGTTCGGGTCCGACTGGGCGATGTCTTCGCCGTGCACATAGAGGGCCTTGAAGCTGCCATCCAGCGCCGCCTCGAACATGTTCGGGATACGCAGACCAGGCTCCGCCTGAATTTCCACGCCCCAAGCCTTGCCGAACAGCGCGCGAACGGCCGGGTCCGACACGTGGCGGTAGCCGGAGAGTTCGTGCGGGAACGAGCCCATGTCGCAGGCGCCCTGCACGTTGTTCTGGCCACGGAGCGGGTTCACGCCCATGCCTTCGCCGCCGATGTTGCCCGTGGCCATCGCGAGGTTCGCGATGCCCATGACCATGGTGCTGCCCTGGCTGTGCTCGGTAACACCCAGCCCGTAGTAGATGGCGCCACGGCCACCGGTAGCGTAGAGGCGCGCGGCCTTGCGAAGGTCTGCGGCCGGCACGCCGGTGACAGCTTCCATCGCCTCGGGCGAATTGCGCTGCTCTGCGATGAAGGCGCGCCAACGGCCGAACGGGCCCGGCTCGCAACGTTCCGCCACGAAGGCTTCGTTGACGAGGCCCTCGGTGACGACCACATGCGCCAGCGAGTTGATGAGCGCCACGTTCGTGCCCGGCATGACCGGCAGATGCACGTCCGCTTCAATGTGCGGCGTACGCACCAGTTCGGTAGCGCGCGGGTCCGCCACAATCAGCTTCGCACCCTGACGCACGCGGCGCTTTAGCTGCGAGCCGAACACCGGGTGGGCTTCGGTGGGGTTGGCACCGATGACGAGGATGACGTCCGCCTGCATGATGCTGTCGAAGGACTGCGTACCAGCAGACTCACCGAGCGTGTGCTTCAAGCCATAGCCCGTGGGCGAATGGCAGACGCGGGCGCAGGTGTCGACGTTGTTGTTGCCGAAAGCCGTACGCACCAGCTTCTGGACGAGGTAGACCTCT
>CALQLF020000034.1 GCA_943331345.2 Candidatus Planktophila lacus
AACCAGCCGGTTCTCAGCTGGACGGACAACGCGGGTGGCGAGTCGGGTTACCAGATCCGCCGCCGCGCCTACACCATCAGCGCTACCAACGGCGCCATGACGGTGGGTGCGTGGAGCACACTGACGGCGGCCCCTGCGGTTGCAGGTGTTGGCAGCAAGGGTTCGTACACGGACACCACGGCCGTCGCCAATACGACGTACATGTATGAGTTGGCACCGCTGAACGTCGCTGTCGTGGGTGCTGTCGCCAACTCACCGTTCGCGCTGGCGCTGAACGGTGGTCTGCCGCGAATGGGCGGAATCAACACGACCACCGCGTCCGTGGTCGGTACGGCGGGGCAGGTAGTGGTGACGTGGACGGCCTCGACCAATGTGTCCGTGGCGGGCTATGAACTCACCCGCTGCAACTCGGTGGTTCTGCCCATCCTGGGTGCCACGCAGGCCTGCTCCAATGCTCAGGTCAAACTGGGTAATGCGGTGAACAGCGGCGGTACCGTCGATGGTCGCAACACGGTGACGTTCACCGACACGACCGTCGCCCGGAACACCTCGTACGTCTACAACATCCGCTTGCTGGGTGGTGCAGGTACGGGTATCGCCGGCACGCAGTTGGTGCTCGGGAAGACCGCCAGCGTTCGGTAGTTTTTGATTGAGTTGATTGACCTTTGAAACCTGCTTGCGCCCGGGATGACCTCCCGGGCGCTCTTTTTTGCGCTGATGTCACGCCCGAGAGTTCCACTGTGCTATTGGTTCTACCGATATAAACGCCCGGCATGACTGCGCAAACTGGGTAACTCAGCACCGATGGTATCCTTAAGGTACACCGCATGCTCCCAAAGGAAACCCCGCGAATGGCCTCGCTCTCCGCTCTGCTTGCTACTGGTAAGCCCCTGCTCGCCGACGGTGCCACCGGCACCAACCTGTTCGCCATGGGTTTGATGTCAGGCGATGCACCCGAGACTTGGAACTTCGAGCATCCGGAGCGGGTAAAGGCGCTGCACCAGGGCTTCGTGGACGCTGGGGCCGACATCATCCTCACCAACACTTTCGGCGGTAACGCCCGTCGCCTCATGCTGCATGGCCTGCAAAGCCGCGCGCTGGAAATCAACCGCCTCGCGGCTCAACACGCGCGCGCCGTGGCTGATGCCGCCGGCAGGCCGGTCATCGTTGCCGGATCGGTAGGCCCCACCGGTGACCTGTTCGAGCCGCTGGGCGAATTGACCGAGGAACTGGCCATCGCCGTGTTCACGGAGCAGATGCAGGGCCTGAAGGACGGCGGCGCCGATGTTGCCTGGATTGAGACCATGTCCTCGCTCGAAGAGATTCGTGCTGCGGCAATGGCAGCGGGCAACGTAGGCATTCCCTACGCCTTCACCGCCAGCTTCGATACTGCGGGCCGCACCATGATGGGCATCACTCCGGCAGCCTTGGTCGACTTCGCCAAGGAACTCTCGCCGCCCCCGGTAGCGCTTGGCGCCAACTGCGGCGTTGGTGCCTCGGACCTCGTGATGAGCGTTCTTGGTATGTCGGCCCAAGCGGCAGGCATTCCGCTCATCGCCAAGGCCAATGCGGGCATTCCGCAATTCGTGGGCGAGCATATCCACTACAACGGCACGCCGGAACTGATGGGGCGCTACACGAATCTAGCCGTGAACTCCGGAGCGAGCATCGTCGGTGGTTGCTGCGGCACCAGCTTCCACCATTTGGCCGCCATGCGTGCGGCGCTGGACGCACACCAGGCAGGTCCGCGGCCGGATGAAGCCGTAGTGGTCGCGGAACTGGGCGCCCTCCAAGCACCGGGCGCCAAACCGGGCCACCGCAGTGCTGGTGGCAACGCCAGCGAAGGCCGGCGCGGTCGCCGCAGTTAAGACTGCTTAGCGGTGCTGGCCCAACAAGCCAGCGCCAGCGCGCCTTTACTCGAAGACAGCCGCACGCACCTCGACCACCAGCACCTGACGCTCTGCGCCAAAGGCCTTCATGGCTGCCGCGAGGCCTGCGAGGTCTTCCACCACGCAGTGTTCGTAGCCGTAGGCCGCCGCCAGTTGCTCGAAATCCGGCGGGCGGATGTCCACCCCTTCAGGCTCGATATCGACCGCAATCATGCTGGTCTTAATCTCGCCGTAGCCGTAGTTGTTCCAGATGACGATGGCCGTCCAGCAATTGTTCTCGCGAGGCCCTGCCATCTCGCCAAGCGAGAACTGCAGGCCACCATCGCCAACTAGGCAAACGACTGGGCGGTCAGGCGCGGCCAAGCTCGCACCCGTAGAAGCGGGCAAGGCATAGCCCAGCGCACCATAGCCAGTGGAACTGTTGAACCAAGCACCGGGGCGTAGCGCATTGAAGCCCAGGTTGCCGGCGTAGACGGCCTGCGTGGAGTCACCAACGACAATGGCCTCCGGGACGGTTTCGCGAATGACTTCCAGAAACCCGACCTGCCGCTGCATGGCGGGCGTCAACGCTGCATAGGTCACATCGCAAGCAGCCTCAGTCGCCGCTGCCCCACGCACCATCACCTCAGCATCCACGGTACCGTCATCGCCGATGGCAGCCAGCAAGGCCGTCATGGTGGCGGCCGCATCGCCCAGCAAGGCAATTTCCGGGCGCAGCGTACGGTGTAATTGGTCGCGGTCGATGTCGATGCGAATGAGACCACGCGGCTGCGGGAAAGGGCTGACGTCATACATGTCGTAGTCCGTCTGCCCGCATTCCGTGCCCACAGCCAACACAACATCAGCCGCTAATACCAAGCGCCGCACCGGTTCCAGCGAAGGACTGAAGGGCACGGCCAAGGGATGACCCGGCGGCAAAATACCGCGCGCGTTGGTGGTCATGACCACCGGTGCGCCAAGACGTTCGGCCAGGGCGCGAACTTCGCTGGCCGCACGCTGCGCGCCGCCACCCACCATCAGCAACGGGTTCGCAGCGGCCAGCAAGCGCGCTGCAGCGGCATCGATAGCCGTTGTGGCCGCCACCGGCGCGGCCACTGAGCGCAGCACCTCGGCAGTCCACTCCGCTACCGGCGGCAGACCCGCAGCACTTTCCTTCAAGACATCGCGTGGAATCTCGAGATAAGCCGGCAAGGGCCGCGCCGAGTTCAGATCGCGAAAAACATGCGCCAACGCAGCCGGCAAGTCCTGCGGCTGCGTAATGCGCTGACTGAAACCGGCCACACGCGCGGCGACGCCGAACTGGTCTGTCATCTCGTGCAAAAAGCCGCGTCCCGTACCTATTTCACCGCGACGGTTCTCGCTGGAAATGACCAAGAGCGGAACCGAGTCTGCATAGGCCTGACCCATAGCCGTAATGATATTGGTGAGGCCGGGGCCCGTGATGGTGAAGCACACGCCCACGCCGCCTGAAACGCGCGCATAGCCATCTGCCATGAAGCCTAGCCCTTGCTCATGGCGGCCTGCCACATGCCGAATGCTAGACGCGGCAAGTCCGCGATAAAGCTCGAGGTTATGCACGCCGGGAATACCGAAGACGTGGCGTACGCCGAGCGCTTCCAAGGCTTCGATGAGGTAGGTACCCAAGGTCTTGTGCATGCTTCACTCCTTCGGGGAAGTATCCCACAATGCGCTCCATGAAGCCCCTCGCCACCAGCCCGTTGACGGCCACCCAAGTAGCGGCCCTGACTGCCCTTTTGGGCAGCGCCCATATCCGCACCCCACAAGACTTGGCTGCGCTGGACCCAGGCATAGACCCGCATAACTTTGGCGCTTGTCTGCTCGTGCGTCCCGGCTCCACCGAAGAAGTGGCAGCAGTACTGGCTTACTGCCACGAACAGCGCATTCCCGTTGTGCCCCAAGGCGGTCGTACGGGCCTTTCAGGTGGCGCCATCTCGCAACGCGGACAAGTAGTGCTTTCCGTCGAGCGCCTCGACCGCATTGAGGTGCTGGATGCCGACCAACGCAGCGCGGTAGTCGGCGCTGGCGTGAAACTTTGCGTACTGGCCGCACAAGCGGCGACCGTGGGCCTGTCGCCCGGCATCGACCTCGGTGCCCGCGACTCGGCAACGCTGGGCGGTTTGGTCTCCACGAATGCCGGCGGCAACGAAGCTTTCCGTTACGGCACCATGCGCGAACGTGTCCTTGGACTGGAATGTGTGCTGGCGGATGGCACGGTCATCACCGAACTCGGGCAAGTTCGCAAGCGCAACGAAGGGCTTGCCGTCGAGCGCTTGCTCATTGGCGCTGAAGGCACGTTGGGCGTGGTGACGCGAGTGGCGCTGGAACTGGTGCCGTCCCGCAGTCCCGTCGCCACTGCCATGGTCGCGCTGGAATCATTGATGCAAGCCGTGGCCTTGGCTCGTCACCTGCGCACGCCGGCCTTGGTAGCCCTCGAGGTGATGTCCGGCAACCATGCCATGGCGGTAGTGCGTTCGCTGGGCTTGCCCGAACTCGCCTCGCTCGCCGCGCACCCTTGGCTGGTGCTGGTGGAAATGGAAGCCACCAGCAGCGAACAAGCCGAAAGCATGCTCGTAGAACTTTTGGGCACTGCCAGCGAACAGGAATTGCTGACTGATGCCCTGCTCGCCCAGAACGAGGCCCAGCGGCATGCCATGTGGCGTTTGCGGGAAGACTGGGCGGTGGACCGTGAGCGCCCCGGTGGGCTTTGGTACGACATCTCCGTACCGCTGTCGGCCATGGCCGACTACGTGGCCCGCGTTACCGCACGCGTCGCGGCGTTGGAGGCGGGTCTCGAGGTCTTTGTCATTGGGCACCTCGCCGATGGCAACTTGCATATCACGGTAAATGCGCCTCACCCAGTGAGTGAATGCTACGAGGCCATAGCCCCCTTGGTGACCGATGAACTGACGGCTCTTGGCGGCTCGTTCTCTGCCGAACACGGCATAGGTGTGGAGAAGCAGGCCACCCTGCTCCGCCTCGTGTCACCCGCCAAACTGGCGCTGATGCAGGCCGTGAAGCGGGCCTACGACCCGCACGGCATCATGAACCCCGGGAAGGTTCTCCCCACTGCACCAGTTGCACCTTCGGCAGAATAATTCCCCAACCGAGAATACCTAACACGTTCACAGCACAGGCCAACAGGAAGGCCAGCGTGTAATTTCCAGTGGAGGCAACCAGCAGGCCAGTGATAGCGGGCGCGAGGATGCCTGCGAGATTCCCGCAGAAATTCTGGATGCCAATCCAGCGCCCCGTGGCCAACGGCCCCGCCATGGTCTGGCCGATGGCGAACGTACCCGGCGAGCAAAAACCCAGGAAAATTTCATAGGCAAACAGGCAAGCGATAGCGCCCTTCACGGGCAACACCATCATGCCAGCCATGGCACCAATGGAGACCGCGTGGCTCAGCACCATCGAACCCTTGTAGATAGTGGAAGCAGAACGCCCACTACGCGACCAACGGTCCGTGAACCAACCCGATGCCATGGCACAAACGGCGTTTACCACGTAGGCGCTGCTGAGCACCCAAGCCATGCCTTCCAGCGAGAACCCACGAACATCGACGAGATACAGGGGCATGAACGACAGGATGAAGTACCAATTGTAGTTACCCGCGAAGTGGCCCAGCGAAGTCCCCCACAGACCCCGCTGCGCGAGCAGGTCGCGGTAACTGGGTGCCGCGCTCGTCGATACCACCGCCGGCGCTGACGCGAGACGTCGTGAAAAGCGCAACCACGGCAACAGCCATACCAGCGACAAAGCGCCGAACAAGATGAACACCGGTCGCCAGCCCAACCTGGCCATCAACAAACCACCGATGAAGGTACCGATGGCGGGCCCCACCAAGTAGCCGAAACTGATGGCGCCATTCGCCGAGCCGCGCTGCTCCTCGGGAACATACGTGGAGATGAGGCTGGAGCTGGCGGGGAAAACCGCACTTTCGCCGGTACCCAACAGCAAGCGCAGCAACAACAAAGCGAGGATGCTGCCGGCGAAGCCCGTTAGCAAAGTAGCGACCGACCACAGAAAGACGCCAATGGCGAGCACGCGGTGCGCCCCGAAGCGTTCGGTAGCCCAACCCACTGGCACCATGAAGGCGACGTAGGTCCAATAGAATGCCGAGGCCAGCAGACCGTACTGCGCCTCATCCAAACCGAGTTCGGTCTTGATGAGCGGTGCGGCAGTAGCCAGGTTGCCGCGATCGACGTAGCTGATCAGCAAGGCTACGGCCAACAGAAAAACGAGATAGCGTGGGGAAACGGCGGGCGCCGTCTGGTTCTTCTCGGCCAGCATCAGCGTGATTCCTCAGAGTTGACGTCGAGCACGATCTTTCCGATATGCGTACTGGCTTCCATCAGCCGATGGGCCTCGGCCGCAGCGCCGAAGGGGAAAGTGGCATGAATGACTGGCCGCAGAGTACCGTAGGCAAGCAAAGGCCATACCTTGGCTTCCAGCGCAGCGGCAATCTCGCCTTTCTCAACGGTAGTACGGGGGCGCATGGTGGACCCGGTAATAATCAGGCGACGGCGCATCACCTGAAACAGATCTAACTTGGTAGCTACTGCTCCCTGCATGGTGGACACTTGTACCAAGCGACCATCCATCGCGAGGCTCGCCAAGTTCTGCTCGAAATACGGTGCACCGACGATGTCGAGGACGATGTCCACGCCGCGGCCACCGGTCAATTCGGCCAGACGCTTGGCGAAATCCTCTTGGCGGTAGTCAATAGCCGCCACCGCACCCAGAGAAACACAGGCAGCGCATTTTTCTGCGGAACCAGCCGTGGCGTAGGCTTTGCCACCGAGCGCCGTAATCAACTGGATGGCCGTGACGCCGATACCACTGGTGCCACCATGCACCAACACGCTCTCGCCGGGCTGGAAACGCCCGTGCAGCATGAGGTTGGCCCAGACGGTGAAATACGTCTCCGGCAGCGAGGCGGCCTGTACCGCCGTAAAACCCGTAGGCCAGGGAAGACACTGGGTTTCCGGCGCCACACAGTATTCGGCATAGCCGCCGCCGTTGGTCAACGCAGTAACGTGGTCGCCGCAGCGCCAGCGCTGCACAGCACTGCCCACAGCCACCACGGTACCGGCCACTTCCAACCCAATGACCGGGCTCGCTCCCGGTGGCGGCGGGTACTTGCCCTGCCGCTGCGCCACGTCGGGGCGGTTCACTCCAGCGGCCTGCACCTGAACAAGCACCTCGTCTTCGCGTGGCACAGGCAGCGCCATGGCGTCCATTTCCAACACCTCAGGGCCACCAGCACCGCGTGCTGCCACATACCGCATAGAAGCAGGCAAAACGCTCATCAGTAGTCGTCTCCCAAAGCGAACTCATTCCGGCGGGTTTTCCAGCGCCCACCCGTGAAGTCCGGGAAATCCACCACGCGCTCCTGCCGGACAGAAGCCTCGCTCAGCGGCGTGATGGCGCTCCAGGTCGCGGCGTCATAGACATCTTGCGGCGTGGGCAGCTGCCGCTTCACGCATTCCACGAAAGCATGCAACACAAAGAAGTCCATGCCGCCATGCCCGGCGCCTTGCGCATCGTTGCCATAGCGACGCCAAAGCGGATGGTCGTATTTGTCCAGCCAAGCCTGGGCCGGTTCCCACTTGTGGTGCTCGCTGGAACCTTCAATGTGGATGGAATGATTGACGTCCATCCACAAGCCCTTCGTACCTTGCACGCGAAAGCCCAAGGAATAGGGCCGCGGCAGCGAGGTGTCGTGTTGTAGTAGAACGGTTTCGCCATTAGCACAGGCAATCTGAGTCGTCACCACGTCACCCAACGCGAAGCGCACCTGCGCATTCGGATGGTCTGCGCCACCCTTGGCCACCACGTAATCGTGCAAGCCGCGCGCCTTGCTCGCGAAACTCGACAGTTTGGTGAAGCGATTACCCCGATTGATGTCGGCCATCATTGCTACGGGCCCAACACCATGAGTCGGGTAAAGGTCGCCGTTGCGTTTCACGGAATGCTGCGTCCGCCAACGTGCTTCCGAATAGCCCTTGGCGCCAAACTCGACACCACTGTCATAGGGCGTCTTGCCGTCGTTGAACTTCACCCCACGTAAATCGTGTTGGTAGCCACCCTGCAGGTGAATGAGTTCGCCGAATACTCCTTGCCGAACCATGTTCAGCACTGCCAGCACATCGCGGCGGTAGCAGACATTCTCCAACATCATGACTTGTGCACCGTGATGCTCAGCGGCGCGCACCACCTTCCAGTGATCTTCCAAGGTGATCCCCAGCACCACTTCGGTGCCCACATAGCGAATGCCAGCGGCGAGCGCATCCAGCACCATCGGTGCGTGCCACTCCCAAGGCGTAGCAATAATCACGGCATCCAGCGTGCGGTCTTCCAGCAACTTCCGATAGGCGCGAACATCGCCCGTGTAGGTCTGCGGCACAGGCTTCCCGGCATCAGCTACCTGCTTCAGTGCCGTGCCCAACATCTCCGCGTCGATATCGCAAAGCGCCACCACGTCGACATCCGTCCGCCGCAAGGCCAAGTCGAGATGGTCCTGCCCGCGCAAGCCGGTGCCGATGAAGCCTAACCGGACACGGTCGCGGCCAGTGGCAGCCGTAGTCCACGGCAAAGTGGCCGCAGCCGCGCCGGCAGCCGCTACTTTGAGGAAGTCCCTGCGCTCGTTACCCATCCCCCGCTCCCCCCGGCAACGCCGAGCCATCGGTCGAATATTTGTTACGAGCACGATACCGCATCGGCGGGCCGTGGTGGCTTCCCGAGGCATTCCCCACGCAGCGTCCTTTTTGGCGTCTCCATCGGCTGTCCGAACGGCACGCTTAGAGGTTCACAGCCCGCCGTTTAACAGGCACACTCCGTAGCAACCATTCTCGGGGGGAAATACCGGATGCACGTCACTCCTATCGCCTTGGCTTTCCCGGTTTTCCTGCTCGCCATCGCCCTAGAGGCGCTCTATGCGCGCTGGCGGGGCTCGCGCAGCTACGCTCTCCCCGACGCCCTCACCAGCATCCACTTCGGTTACCTCAGTGAAGTGGAGCGCACGCTGGCCCGTCTGGTGGTCGCCGCCATCTATGCCGCGGTTTACCAGCGCTACCACGCTTTCGAGCTTTCCGCAGGCGACTGGCGCGTTTGGGTCGGCGCCTTGCTGGCCTACGACTTCTGCTATTACTGGGTGCATCGGTTCGGGCATGAGGTCAATCTCGTCTGGGCCTCGCATCAGGTGCATCACTCTTCCGAATACTTCAATTTGTCCACCGCCCTACGACAGACCGCGACGGGCTCCCTGTTGAAATGGCCGTTTTACCTGGGGCTAGCGGTGATTGGTGTGCCCCCGGTGGTGTTCGCCACCGTGGCCTTCATCGACCTGCTCTACCAAGTGTGGGTGCATACCGAGCAAGTGGGTCGCCTCGGCTGGTTGGACCGGGTATTCGTTACTCCCTCCAACCATCGCGTACACCATGGCCAGAACGACTATTGCATCGACCGCAACTACGGCGGCATCTTGGTGGTGTGGGATCGCCTCTTCGGCACCTTCGCCGAAGAGCGCGCCGAGGAACCCGTGGTCTACGGCGTACGCAAGCGTTTTCGCAGCCTGAACCCGGTGTGGGGCAATTTCATCCAGTACCGCGAACTGTTCCAGGCCAGCCGCGCTGCACCGAACTGGCGCGCCGCACTGGCCGTCTGGTTCGGCCCACCGCAAGGCTGGAACGAACCTGTTCCCCATGAAGACTTCACCGGCTTTCAGCGCTATCAGCCCGAAGTGCCGCGCCAACTCAGGCCGGCCATCCTGTTGCAGGCGGGGGTACTCATGGCCGCCACCGTCTACTACATCCTGATGGCCGAAAGTCTGAACTGGACCGGCCGTCTGCTCGCTGGCGGGTTCATCCTGATGGGCAGCGCAATCATCGGCGCCCAACTGGAGGGTCGCTGGAGGCCCTTCGCATCAGCCCCCGCTGAAACAAGCACGGCAAGCCCCATCGCGAATGGAGAGAAACCATGATGACTCCTGAAGGCGCCACGGACCTCGTACTGGCCGCCATCTGCGCCGCGCTCATCTGGCGCAAGGCCAAGCAATCGCCGGGGCTGGCCGCAGCCTTGGGTGCCGTAGGTCTCGCCGCCATTTTCGGAGTAGCACGTTTCGGTGGCGCCCCGTGGGCGCTCGGCCCGCATCAGTTCATGGTGCTGGTGGCTACTAATGCCGGCATCCCGTTGCTCGCCTGGTGCTTGCGCTGGCCGGGCAGCTTGCCTTCGCTGCAGCCCCGCGCGGCTTGCCTGGCCTTGCTGTTCGGTGGGGCCGGCGGCGTCATCATCGTCGGCCTGCTGGGTTTCAAGCTGTGGAGCTTGCTCTGCCTGCTCTTTGCTGTGTCCTTGTTGGTCACCGCGGCATGGCAGCGCCGTCAACCAGCCTTCGCGCTCGGCACCGTTCTGCTCATTGCCACCGGCGTCGTGCAAGCCACTCAGCCTGTCGTGGCGGGCCTGCCGGCAGTTGCCTTGCTGCACTTGTTGCTGGCTGCAGGCGTGGAACTTACCGCTGGCGGTGTCGCCCCAGACCATTCCAAAGCAAGCCCCATCACTGCATAAAAAAGGCCCGGCATTAGCCGGGCCTTCATTTAGTCCGCGAGTTCCGCCACTGTTCAGGTGACGGAAACCGTGGCGGGACAGATCAGCGCTTGCCACCGAAGCTGTAACGCGCATTCAGGAACACCTGACGCGGTAGCGACGGATACTGCGTGGCGAAGCCCAGTGCCGCAAACACCAACGCGGAGTGGAAATTCTCCTTGTTAGCGCAGTTCTTGCAGCTCACCGCCAGGCGCCAGTCCTTGGCCGACGATTCCCAACCAGCGCTAGCGTCCAGCACCGGGTAGGCAGGCACCAAGGCATAAGGCGAGTTTGCCAAGTCCGCGTAGTACGCACCTTGACGCGAATACCACAGGTTCGCGAACAGCTCGCCACTGGCCACCGGCTCACGCAACTCGGCACCCAACGAATAGGTCGACTTCGGCGTGCGCTTCACCTCGTTGCTGAGCGAAACCGCCGCGCTGGTGGACTGCGTGTACTTCGCGTTGTTGGTACCGAGGTTCGCGAAGAACGTTACCGCCTCCTGCGGGTGCCATGCCAATTCAGCTTCCACACCACGGTTGTGCATCTTCGCCGCATTCACGGTGATGAAGCTGCCAGTGGGTGGGTTGATGGCCGTGATGATGAAGTCCTTGTAGCGCGCATCGAAATAGGTCAGGTTCAAGCGCAGGCTGTTGTCGAGCCAAGTGCTCTTCAAGCCAAGCTCAATGGACGTGACCGACTCCGGCCGATAAAGGACGAAGTCCGCGGGGTTGGTCACACGGGCGTTCCAGCCGCCGCTCTTGAAGCCCTTGGTGAAGCTGGCGAAGACCATAGCGTCATCGCTGAGCTTGTAATCCACCCCAACCTTCGGGTCGAACTTCGTGAACTTCGGCGCCACGTCCGTGCCATTGGCCTTCACCTGCGTGGTGTTCCAGAACGGCAAAAGCGGGCCGTGAGCACCCGGGTAAGACGCCGGCGCATAGTCGGCGATGGTGCCGGGGATGGCAACGGGGAACACGATGTACTGCTGCACATCGACGTTCTTCTTCTCCTGCGTGTAACGACCGCCCGCCGTAAAGCTCAGGGCATCGCTGGCGTGCCAAGTGGCATGCGCGAAGGCTGCACTGCTCTTGGCATTGTTGTTCAGGTCGCGCATGAAGTTGCCGGCAACGGCACCACCGAACAGGAACAGTTCGTCACCCACAAACGACCGGTTACGCTCGTTCATGTAGAACACGCCTGCCAACCAGTCCACCGCACCGGCCTTGCCGCTGAGGGTGAACTCCTGGCTCCACTGGTTGTGGGTGCTGGCGTTCGGAATGGCGTAAGCCGCACGGACCTGGTCCGAAGCGTCGATGAGGAAGGTCTGCTGCAAGCTGCGCACGCCGCTGATCGACTCGAGCTGGAAGCTGCCGAAATCGATGGTGGCGTTGATGGAAGCCGCACGCGTCTTCGTTTCCTGCATCTGACCCCGCAGGCCGCTCTTCACCGAGAAGAACGTGCCCGGGTTGTCGTTCAGACGATCCTGACCGACGATTTCCTGACCGGAGTCCTTCAGGTACTCAACGGTGCCGGTGATATCCGTGGCGTCGTTCGGCGTCCAGCGCAACTGCGCACGCACGCCATCTGCCTGCGGTGCCCAGAACTCGTCGCCCGTGGTGCGGCTCTTCTGGAAACCCTTCTGCTGGTCCGAATGCACCGCAGTGAGCTTCGACGACCAAGTGTCCGACAGCGGCATATCCACGCTGGCGGTAATCATGGCGCGCTGGTATTCGCTCTCGTAGGACACATCGGCATAGCCGGTGAATTCCTTGCCGGGCTTCCGCGTCACGAACTTGATGGCGCCACCCGAGGTGTTACGGCCATACAGCGTACCCTGCGGGCCGCGCAGTACTTCCACGCGCTCCAGGTCGTACAGCAGCACGTTGTTGGCGATCTGGCGGGAAATGTATACGCCATCGACATAAACACCGACGGCCGGGTCAGAGGTGGAAATCGATTCATCCTGGCCAACGCCACGGAGGAAGAACGAAGCCGCGGAACCAAGGCCGACGTTATTGCTGCCGACGAGGTTTGGCACCTGCCGCACCATGTCGAGGCCATTGGTGACCTGACGGTCCTGCAGTTCCGAAGCGGAGAGCGCCGTGACAGAAAGCGGCACGTCCTGCAACTTGGCGGACACGCGCTGGGCGGTAACAGTCACTTCCTCAAGGCCGGCATCGGCCGCAGGAGTTTCGGCCATGGCTGCAGCGGATTGCAGTACCAGACCAACGGCAGAAACCAGCAGCAGGCTGGTACGGGACGGAACGCGATTCATGGTGACCCTCGCTGTTGTATACAAAAAAACCCACAACCCAGGATGTTGCGGCAACACCTTGACGGGCGCAACAAAAAAAAACCGCAGTTAAATTTCTGTAAAAATCGACAAACGTTTGCAGGCGCGGCTTTTTTGCCACAAACCTGCGTGTGGGCGTGTGTATGCAGGGATTCACCTACCCCAAAGGGCAGGACAGCCTTAACGAAGGCCGCGAGGCCAAGGGCGCGGCGCCTGTCGAAGACGCCGCGCGGCGCTCAGTGCATCTCGGCGCCGCCACTCACGTTCATGGCTTCGCCGGTGATGTAGTCCGCGGCTGCCGAGCACAGAAAGGCACAGGCCTTGGCCGTGTCCTCCGGCAAACCCACGCGGCCCAGCGGAATGCCCCGACGCATGTTGGCCAGATATTCCTCGACCGTGATACCGGCTTGCTTGGCGTAGTACTCGTTCTGCACGGCACCAAGCCCCGTGGTCACGTGGTTCGGGCAAACCGCATTCACCGTAATGCCATGCTTGCCGAGTTCCAAGGCTGCCGTACGCGTCAGGCCCACGAGACCATGCTTGGAAGCGATGTAGGCTGCTAGATGCGGATGCCCAGATTTCGCGGCCTGGCTGGCAATGTTGATGATGCGCCCACCGCCGCCCTGCGCGACCATCTGCCGCGCCGCGTGCTTGGTGCACAGGAACGGCCCGAGCACGTTCACGTCCATGACCGCTTTCCAAAAATCGGCGGGCATCTCCATGATGGGGCTGAACAGGTAACCAATACCGGCGTTGTTCACGAGAATATCGAGCCGACCGAAGCGCGCGACCACCGCCGCGATGGCGGCCTCCACCTGCGCCTCGTCGCGCACGTCCATCGGCAGCGCAAGAATTTCCGGGCCGATCTTGCGCAGCCCAGCCGCCACCTCTTCCATTTCGGCGCTGCTACCAATGTGGCCCGCGCCCATCAAAGGTTGCGGCTCGCCAATGTCGGTAAGAGCCACGCGACAGCCTTCTGCCGCCAAGCGCGCACAAATGGCTTGACCGAGCCCACCCTGACGTCCGGCGCCGGTAACCAGCGCCACTTTGCCTTCAAGCGTTCCCATGAGCGTTTTCCTCAAACGTCGGCGACTTCAGCGCCGGACTGCAGGTTGGGCAACCAAAGTGCGGCCAACGCGGAGGCCACGAGCAATGGCGCGATGGCCAAAGACATGGCCACCTTCCAGCCAGCCACCCCCACCACCAGCGGCACTACGGCCGGGTAAACCGCAAAGCCCAAACTCAACGGCGCCGAGCCGCAAGCGGCGTAGGCCGTGGCACGTACACGCGTGGGGTAAAGATCCGCCAGCAGTGCGCCCACCACGGCATTGCTGCCATAGAAAAAGCTGCCCGTAAGCGCGAACAAAGCCAGGTCCTGCCAGCGCTCCACCGGGAGCCACACCAAGGCCAACAAAGCAAACGCGCCGAGCAGACACCAGAGCGCGTAGGTGTTGCGACGCGTCCAGAGATACTCCCCTACCGCAGCCGCTACCAGATAGCCGGCCACGGCGAAGCCGTTGCCCAGCCCCACCAACGTGGCTGCATCTGCGGGGCTGTAGCCCCGCACTTCCGTGAAGAAAGTAGCAAAGAAGAACGCCGTTCCAGCGTAAGCGCCACCGAAAGTGAAGAACAAAACGATACACGCCAGCGAGCGGCGACGGAGCGCCGGAGCAAACAACTCGCCGAGGCGTACGGGTGCCACGGCCGCCGCATCGGTTCGCGCGGCGAGTTCCGCGAAGCGAACACTTTCCGGCAAGAAGCGGCCCATCAACAAGGCGACGGGCACCATCACAAAGCCCACCAGGAAAACGTTGCGCCAGCCACCGGTCACCAGCAGCTGTCCGGCGAGCAAGCCACCGATGGCCCAGCCCAGCGGATAGCCACACTGCAAAATGCCCATGAGCATGCCGCGATGCCGTGCCGGCGAGGCTTCGGCTACATACGCCGCCGTGATGGGCGCGATGCCCGCGGCCAACCCGAAGGCCAAGGTGCGTGCAAGGGTGAGTTGTCCCATGTCTTGCACATAGCCATGCAGGCCGACAAACAAGGCCGAACTGGCGAGCAACACCACCAACGTCCAGCGTCTGCCGAAGCGATCCGCCGCCATGCCCGCCAACACCGCGAACACCGCCGCAACGGCAAAAGACAACGACAGCAACCCACCGATGGCATTTAGGCTGGCGTCGAACTCGCCGACGATACCGGGAATGGCGTAGCTGAACAGGGACTGGTCGAGGTTGGACGCCGCCCAGACCAGCAACATGACCAGCAGCACGCCAGTGCTGCCGAGCGCACCACCGCGCGCCTTCATACGGGTTCCCGCAAGGGGCCTAGCGTCCGCGAGATGAATTGAGCCAACGCCGCTTCACGAGCTGAACTGACGGCAGGGTCCGACAACAAGGCTGCCACTTCCGCTGCAGTGACACTGCCCTTGGCAGCCGCGACGCGCTCAATGGCGTCGACGCGTTCGGTAAGCACCCACACTTCCTGTACCAGTTTCACCAACACCGCCGAGAAGCGGTCCATGGCTGGGTCGACAAAGAACTGCGGCTGACCATCCGGCCCGTAATACCCACGGGGAGCGTCAGCAGGGATGCCGGAAATGCCGGTATCTGCAGCACTCACGACTGTGCCTCGCGCCAGGCACCAAAGCCGAACCATTCGATGCCACCATGCGAAAGACGCCCGGTAGTGGACTTGTTCACTTGATGGCCCTCCGCAGCGATAGCAGTTTCCACCGCAGCTTCACCATGGTTCCACACACTGGGCACCACAAACTGCAAATAGTGGTCGTCACGGAAACCCGCCTTGCGGCACAGGTCGCGCGGCTCCTGGTCGCGAAAGGCCTTGTAGAACGGTTCGGCGTTGTAATAGCAGTCCCAATCGAGATAGAAGCCTTCGAAGGCCCCCATCTGCGTATTCGGCGGCAGTTCCATATGCAGCATGAGGCCACCCGGACGCAGCACGCGGCGAATCTCCGCGAACACCCGATCGATGCTCTTCAACGACAATTCATGCAGGAACATGGAAGTGAACACCATGTCCACCGAGGCGTCCGGAAGGGCAATGCGCTCGGCGTTCATCTGGCGAAAATCCACATCCACGCCGCGCGAGACAGCACGAGCTGAGCCATAACGCAGACACCCAGCCACCACATCCGCGCCGATGACCTCGGCGTCGGGGTAAGCCTCTTTCCAGGGCAAGGTGTTATGGCCGATGGTGCAGCCCAAATCCAGGATGCGCTGCGGCTTGAATTCGGGAAATTTGCGGCTGATATACCGTGCCATGGAACGCCCGATGTCATTGAACTCATCGCCCATGAGGCCCATGGAGAACACGGCAAAGCCTTGGTCGTAGACCGCGCCCGGGGCCATGTCGTCAGGCGCCCCCTTGCCGCTGTAAGAACCCGGCATGAGATGCACATCGACAGCGGAAACGCTGCGCGGTACCTGAACGGAAGCGTCGAGTGTTACCTTGGCATCGCCCGCCACAGCGGCGGCTTCCAGCAGACCGCGATGCCTCTCCACGACGGGGGCAACCGAGTCCCAGACCATCTTCTGCGCTGTGACGCGCAAGCTGCTGTAGGCCTTGAACGTGGGGTCCACGCGCATGGCTTGGTGCACTTCGTCGCCATCCGCCGGCGCGCGCCCGTGGGCACTCTCGAAGCGCGGAGCCACCCGCTCGTCATAGACGCGGCGCAGGTCGCCAGCCAAATCGCTAAGCACAAAACCGCGCAGGCCGCTGACGAAACGCTGTCGGGCAGCATCTTCAGCACCCAACTCAGGCTTCATCGCGTGTTTCAGTTCAACGACCATGGTGCTTCCTCCAATTGGCAACCCGGCACGTGCCCGGGCAAACGGATGCTAGCGCAGCCGACCGTGAAAAAAAAATAGGCCCAAAGAACATTCTTCCATGCGCCATTCTTTATGGGGCATTCAAAGCAGATTACCGATACGGTGTCCGTCCGCCGTAGCCAACAACAACGGCCGTGGCTGGTGGCAGTCCCCGGCCAAATGCACCTCGAGGCCCGCGGCACGCAACGGCGCTGCCAGTGCGTCAGTGGGCTTTCGCGGCGTTGCAAACGTCACCACTGCCACGTCGTCCACGGTCTGCAGCGCGCCGGTGTGGAAATGACGCAGGCGTACGCGGCCTTCGTCCAGCGCCGACTCCGGTGCCAGTTCATGCAGCGGCACCAGCTTAACCCCCAGTTTCGACAAGCGGCGGTAGATGCCGAGCGAGGACACCAAAGGCACGTCCACCGCGAACCGTTCGCGCGGCGTTACCAGCACCACTTCATCGAACAAGCGGTGCAGCAGCATTGCGGCGGAGTAAGTCCCTTCCGTATGGTCCATATCGAACAAGACGGCGCGCCCCCCTTGGGGCTGGGTCACGCCGAGCAGATCGCCACAGAGGGCGCGCAAATCGGGGATGACGCCGTCGAGTTGCCAAGCGGAGGGCAGCGAGCGCGGCCATAGCATCGTGGAGCCGGTAGCCAGGACAACTGCATCGGGCTGTGTAGCCAACACGTCGTCCACGCCGGCCTTGACGCCCAACTCGAAGCGCACACCGGCACGTTTGGCAGCCAGATACTGGTAGTCATAGACCGAAGACAGCGACTCGCCGCCGGGCAAGGCAGCATGCAGGCGCGCACTGCCACCCACATCGTTGCCGGCACCGAATACTGTCACTGCATGACCGCGTGCCGCCGCCACCCAAGCGGCCTCGAGGCCGGCAATGCCAGCGCCGACAATGGTCACACGACGAGCGCGTTCCACACGCACCGGCTTCCAGTCCACTTCCTCGGGCATAGCGACGCGTGGGTTGTTGTCACAAGCCAGCGGCGAGCCTTCGACAATGGTGCCCCAGCAGGTGTTGCAGGACACGCAATAGCGAATCTCCGCCTCACGCCCCGCTGCGGCCTTCAAGGGCCACGCCGGGTCCGTCACGAGTGCACGACCAAGCGCCACCAATTCCACCGTGCCACGCGCCAGATGCCCTTCGGCTTCAGCGGGGTCGGTAATCAGCCCTAGCGCCGCCAACGGCTTCCCGTTCACCGCTGGTCGCAATTGAGCGATGAGATCCATCCACGTCGAGCGCGGCCAATGCATGTCCGGAATATGCCAATCCAAGGTTCTGGCGTGCGTCCCTTGGCAGAAACTCACGTAGTCGACGGCGCTGTCGCTCGTCATGGCGCCCGCAATTTCGGCAGCCAATTCCGGACCCACGCCACCGGGCAAGCCATCATCACCAGGCAATTTCAGCGCAATGACGAAACCCGAACCACAGGCAGCGCGGATGGCTTGAACGGTGTCCTTGAGAAAGCGCAGCCGTCCGTTGAAATCGCCGCCATAAGCGTCTTCACGGAGATTGCTCCATGGGGAGAGGAACTGATGAAACAAGTGACCATGACCGGCCGAGAGTTCCACGCCCGAGAACCCGCAACGCTCGAGACGCGCTGCGGACTGGGCGAAGTCTTCCACCATGCCCTGCAACTCGTCGGCACGCAGCACATGCGGCACGGTCCAAGAGAGGTCGTCCGGCAGAGACGACACACCAATAGCAGCGGGGTTACGCCCACGCTCGTGCCGGCCCCGCCCAGAGTCCTGTACTTGCCCCAGCAAGCGACAGTCCTCACCCTCAACAGCCGCTGCCCAGCGCTGCAAGCCTTCCAGGTTGTCATCGTTCCAGACACGCACCTTGTGCGCCGCTTGCTGCAGGCGCGACATATTGAGCGGTTCACTCACAACGAGCGCCGCACCACCACGGGCCCGATTGGCGTAGTACTGGATCATGCCGGCAGTCACCCGTTGGTCGACTACACGGCGGGTCGTCATCGAGGCGTGCAAGATTCGGTTGCGCAGCCGCAGTCGACCGCTGACAAACGGCGAGAACAGCAGCGGATACTTGTTCTCGCTCACCGGGGTATCCGTCATGCCACAGGCGCCAGAATTTCAACCCACTCGCCGAACGCCCCCGCGATGCGCCGCGTGGTGCGCCCGGCATAAATGGCGCCAGCAGCCACCACCCCGCCCGCCTGCGGTTCGGCCACTTCGAAACTGACCATGGCAATGCCCGGCGGCAAACCGCCGGCCGCAGCCACACGCGGCCCGATGTGGGCGGGACTGTTGTCCATCTCCAGGTAGAAGCCGGCGCCTAGCACCAAGGTGCCGATGCGGTACGGATGGTCCGGAGGCAAGCCTTGGTACACCGCCATGAACGGCACTGTTACATCAAACGTGGCCGAGGCGGGGTTACCGAAGGCAGCGGCGTAGTGGTCCAGTCCGGGCTGTGCTGCAGAACCATGCAACACCATGATGAAGACGCGGTCTACAAACGAACGCGCAGGCGGCAGCTCAAACCCTGGCATCTGCCGACGCACCTGCGTCAGGTAGATGATTTCGCCGAGAGGCCCAACCAACTGCCCGGCACGCAGGGCGCCGTCCGAAAACGCCAAATCCTCCGGCGGGCCGACCACTGTGAAGGGACCTTCAGCGAGCCGGGCCACGGCAGCATCACAGTCTTCGACAGTGAGCTCCATCGCATTCCAGCCGTAGGCGGAATACGGGGCAAACGGCGCCAGCCCCGGCACCTCGACGAACCGCAAGTAGGTTTCTTCTCCGCTCTGGGGAGCCAGAACAACATAGGGCGCGCCCGCTACCGCAGGCGCGTTCCAGGCAGCGGCCAGCTCTGCAGACAAGCCACCACGCTCCACCACGCGGTAGCCGAGGGCCGCCACGTAAACCGCCTCAGCCGTTGCCAAAGAAGGGCAACCCAGCGTTACCGCACGAATCCGGCCCAAAGGCGATAGCGGAAAGTTGTCAGGCGTGGCAGTCATCGGTGCACAGCTCCGCGAGAGTGAAGGCTGTCGGATGTTAGCAGCGTCCCGCGCAGGTCCGTGCAGTCATTGACAGGGGGTGGGCGACAACAACAGACTCGCCAGCGAGGCCAACGCCCGACCGGGGGTTGGCGACCAGACATTATTAACAAGTCGTTCACAACCGCGCGGAGCCCTGCATGTCCACGATTATCGTGCTGTTCAACCTGAAGGCCGGCACCGACGTGGCAGCCTATGAACACTGGGCCCGCACCACGGACCTCCCCATCGTGAATGCCCTGCCCTCCATTGCCGGCTTCGAGGTGTTACGCACCACCGGGCTACTGGGTGGCGGCAGCGCTCCCTACCAGTACGTCGAAGTACTGCGCATAAGCGATGCTGCGGGCCTCATGAACGACATCAGCACGCCGACCATGCAGCGCGTCGCGGCGGAATTCCAGACTTTTGCCGACTCACCCATTTTCATCACGACCGAGGCCCTGTAAGGCCGAAACTTCGACAATATCAACAACACCTTGGGGGATAGACCATGAGAATTGCTTACTGGTGCGTACTGACCGCCGGCTTGTTGCCGATCGTTTCCGTGAGCCTCGCGAAGGCTGGCGTGAAGGGCTACGACAATCGCATGCCGCGCGAGTGGCTGGCCAAACTGTCCGGCTGGCAGCAACGGGCGAATGCCGCGCAGCAAAATGCCTGGGAGGCCTTTGCGCTATTCTCGGTAGCGGTCATCCTTTCTGCGCTGCAAGACGTCCCCGAAGCCAAGGTGGACACACTGGCGCTGGCCTTCATCGCGGCGCGAGTGGCCTACCTCGGTTGCTACCTCGCCGACCTCGCCACGCTGCGGACGCTGGTCTGGATGGCTGGTTTTGGCTGCACGCTCGCCATTTTCCTCGCCGGCCCCTGAGGCCCTGACAGCCAAGGATGGTGCCGGCGCCTGAAAAGGCGCTGGCGTCACCAAGCCGCAAAGCCCGGTGTAAACTTTCGGTTAGTGCCGCTGTCAGAAAAGTGGCAACGCATCCAACCCGAGGTACACCCATGCTCCCGCGTTCCCGTTCCTTCAAGTCCGCCTTGGCCACCGCCGCACTCTGCGCAGGCCTTGCCATTTCCGCCACAGCCCACACGGAATCGCCCGCCGGCGGCCCCAAGCCCGAGCACTACGTGAAGTATCGGCAGAGCGTGTTCAGCCTCATCCGCTGGAACTTCGGCCCGATGGTCGCCGTGGTGAAAGGCCAAGCCCCGTACGACAGCGCGCGTTTCGCCACCCAGGCCGCGCGCGTGGCCGCCCTCGCCCCGATGATTACCGAAGGCTTTCACCCTTCCACCAAGGGCGCCAAAAAGACGGAAGCGAAGGACGACATCTACGCGAACCCGGCCGAGTTCAACCGTCTGGCGAAGGACCTGGAAACCGCCTCGGCGAATCTCGCGCGCGTTGCGCAGAGCGGAAATCTGGACCAGATCAAGCCCGCATTTGTAGCTACCGGCAAGGCCTGCGGCGCCTGCCACGACAAGTTCAAGGTGGAAGACCACGACTAAGCTGTACCGGGCTGCAAGCCTGGACAGCAGTGCGACCATGACGAGGCCCGCCACTGTGTGGGCCTCGTCGTTTCAGGGGCACAGGAAAAAGTACGTTGGAACTAGAACGCTTCCAACACCGCCGGTGGCGCAACCCATAAAAGTCCACCCACTAACCCCACCACTATCGCCAGCCACAATAAGGCCCGCCAAGGCAGTTCAGCACCTATGTCGTCGCTCGCGGGCACATCGTTCCGGCGCCCGCCAAACATGCCCGGTAAAAGGTTCTGCCGACCCCAGAAGCGGTAGACCAGCACGGCGCCGACATGTATACCCACCAGCACCAGCAGGAAATCGAAAATTTCCTCGTGCCATGCGGTGAGCGCATCACTCAAGCCATCCGATACCCAGCCGTAGAAGGGGCCCGCGTTCATCACGTCGTCGTTCGCGAACAGACCCGTAGACGCCTGCGCCAGCGCCACCAACCACAGGGCAAGCACGGCCCAGCCGCCACTGGCTGAATGGCCCGCATGCGCGGGCAAGCGCCGAGATACCAAGTCCCGCAAATGCTGCACCACCGCCACAGGCCCCGCCAGGAACGAACTGAAACGCGCCGTCCGGGTACCGAACAGGCCCCAACCCAATCGAAACAGCACAGCCACCAGCACGGTGACACCACAAGCGCGATGTACCACGAACCAATCCTCAAGATGTTCGCCGGTCCACCACGCGCCAAGCACCGCCGCAGCCAACACCCAATGAGTGACACGCACCGGCCAGTCCCACACTTTTACGCCTGCCGTCATGGCCTGTTGCTCCTGAGGTTTCACACACCGACCATCATGACCGGCCTCGTTCACTGTCGCCCTTCGCGTATCCTACCGCCGCCCCCTCGGAGTGACACATGACCGCGCCAACCACCGCCACGGACCCCCAACAGGCCGGCTTGTTCCGCCGCTTTGCCGCCGGCTTCTATGACGGCCTACTACTGCTGGCCTTGGCGATGATTGCCGGCATCCTCGTGTTCGTCGCCGCCGGAGGGATGTCGCGTCCAGTGGGTACGTTGCAAGCACCCTCGCTGGTAGAGCGCCTGGGCAACTTGCTGCTGGTGGTCACATTCTTCACGCTGTATTTCAGCTATGGTTGGCGCAAAGCCGGCCAGACGCTGGGCATGAAAGCCTGGAAGATCCGAGCCGAATATCCGAACGGCACCTTGCTGCACTGGGGCGGCGTGCTACGCCGTCTGGGCTGCGCCGCGCCGTTCTACCTGCTGCTACTCATGGCTTCGCTAGGCTTCATGCAAAAGCGCTACCTACTCGCACTCGCACTAGGCCTGCCCATGTTGGCCAACGTCGTTTGGCTGCTGTGGAAGCGGCAAGGCACGCTGCACGATCTTTGGTCCGGAACCCGCGTGGTGGTGGTTCCGGAACCACCGCAGGCCTAAAGCGGCGCCGCGCATCGCGCTCAACCCCTAGCCAAGGTTAGCGGGCCCGAGCGAGCAGCACACCGGTCACCGTAGCGAGCAGCACCGCGGGCCCCCAACCGATAAGCACCGGGTCAAGACCATAGACTTGGCCGCTGTTTTCCAGCGTTCGCGTGAACAGGAACAAAGCCACACCGAGCAAAATACCGGTAACGGTTTGACGTCCGCCGCCACCCGAACGGGCCAGTGCCGAAGTGAAGGGCACCGCCAGCATGCAAACCAGGATGACGCTCAACAGCCGCGCGACCCGCGACCAAAAAGCGATTTCGAAGGGAACCGCGGAAAGACCATTGCGGCGTTGGTACTGCACATAGCGCCACAGGCCGGAAATAGAGAGCGACGAAGGGTTCACCACGGCGAGGCCGAGGAAATCCGGCGACAGGCCCGTTTGCAGGTTTTCGACACGAGGGCCCGCAGTCGTTACGCCTCTGGTCGTCACGCGGGTTTCGCGCCAACCCTCCAGTGCCCAAGTACCCGTGGCCACGGCCCGCGCAGAGGCCGCAGTCGCCATGGAGACCAGTCGCCGTTGCTCGTCGAACTCGAACACGGTCAGCGCACTGAAGCGCCCGTCCGCATTTTGCTGTCCGATGGACATGACATGGCGCCCGTCACGTACCCAAGCACCACCGGCACCGGTCAGGGTGCCAAGTTCCACGTCGGCGAACCGGGCGAAGGTCTTCGATTGGCGCGACAACAAATCCAGCGACGGCGCCACCCACTGTGCCAGCACCAGCATCAGCACCGAGAGCATCGCTCCCCCACCCGCCACCGCGCCGGCCAGACGCCAAACTGAAATGCCAGTCGCCCGCATCACCACGAGTTCCCCGTCACGCTGCAGGGTACCGAGGCCGAGCAAGGTGCCAACCAATGCCGCCATGGGCATCAGTTCGAAGGCTTGCCCGGGCAACTGGCACAGCGTGAACAGGAAGGCGTCCAACGTGCTGTAAGAGCCATGGCCAATGTCGCCCTGCTGGCGCAAAAACACGAACAAAGCGCCGAGCGAGAGCAGCACGGCCATGACCAGCGCCGTATACAGCAGGACGGTCTTCGCGAGATAGCGGTCGAGCAATGTCATGCGGCCACCTGCGGTGCCACGGCGCCACGACGACGCAGCCACAATGGCGACTGACGATGCAGCAACCATAGGGCCAGCAGCACCACCAGCGCATGTACCCACCACACGCCCACCCAAGGGCCAATCTTGCCCTTCTCCAACCACACCCTTGCAGCACCGATGAGGTTGCTATACGTGAAGTACAGCAAGATGGCATAACCCATGCGGGAATAACGCCCTTGCCGCGGCTGCAGTTCAGCCAAAGGAACGGCAAGCAACGCCAGCACCAACGTCATGAGCGGCAGCGACACGCGCCACTGCCATTCTGCGAGGTCGCCGGCGTCGCCGGAGGTCCACAATTGGTGCGTCGTCTTCGCCTCGCGACGGTCAGCTCCCGTATTGCCCACGGTGACACGCACCGGGATGGCATGTTCAGCGAAACGAATGCGACGAAATTCCCGGCTGCCCGGCGTGCCTTCGTAGCGTTCGCCATCGAACAGACGAATGACATGCAAGTCGCCGCCTTCGGCGACTTCGTGCGTCGCACTGGCGGCCGTGGCGACCTCGATGGCATCGCCGTCGCGGCGCTCCACGAAAACACCCAGCAGACGCCCCTCCGGTGTTACGGACTCGGCGTAGAACACGGCTTTGCCGCCCGCGAATGAGCGGAACTTGCCCGGCTCTAGTTGCCCGAACTGCGCATTACGCAGCGCCTCGCGGCTCAGTTGCTGCGCACGTGCCGAGGCCGCGGGGGCGAGGTCCAGCGTTAGCCAAGCCAACGCCAGGGCCACGACCATGGCCAGCAGGAGGATGGGCCGGTACAAGGAGGCCGGCCCGCGACCGCAGGCCTTCATCGCGGCAAGCTCGCTCTCGTGGTACAGCCGGCCGACGCCCATCACCACGGCGAGCAACATGCCCACCGGCACCAACACGGTGAGGTTCTGTACCGAAGTGAGCGCGATGACCGCCCCGACAATCTCGCGCGGCAATTGGCCGGATGCTGCCTGGCCCAACACCCGCGCCACCTGATTCGAGACCAGAATGACCAGCAACACACCGGTAACCGCCAGCCACGCCGTGGCGACCTCGCGGAGGACGTAGCGATCGAAGGTTCCGAGACGGATGAAGTACACTTGGGGCCTTTGGCAACAGCTCGCGGCGTGACGCTACACCATCCGCCCGCGCAGCCCAAGCCGCTACCGTCCAGAGGTGCTCAGATGGAATTCTACGCAGTGGCGGGTGGCCCGTCTTCGAAGTCCGCGGCCTGCGCCGTTGTCGGCGTCTATGAGGGCGGCGAAATGGCCGCCTCCGGGCAGGCCGCCGACACCCGTCAGAAGGGTCGTATTGCGGCGCTGCTGAAGGCTGGGGACTTCGCCGGGCGTGCCGGTGAAACCTGGCTGCTGGAAGGCGCTCCCCGTACCTTGCTGGTCGGGCTGGGTGCGCGCAAATCATGGTCGCGCAGGGCCTACCGCCGCGCCATCACCAGCACCGTTCAGGCCCTCGCCAAGACCCAAATCACCGACGCCATGGTGCTGTTTGCGCAGGAGCCCCTGCCGGACACGGACACCTACTACCGCGCGCGTTTCCTCGCCGAAGGCTCACTCGCGGCACTTTACCGCGTTAACGACCTCAAGTCGGCCAAGAAGCCGGCGCCGGCGAAACTGTCGCGCCTAGGCTTGGCTGTGGCCGAAAAAGGCGACCTGAAAGGCGCAGTGCGTGGCCTTGAGGAAGGCGCAGCCATCGGTGCTGGCGTCGCCCTCACGCGTAACCTAGCCAACTTGCCGGGCAACGTGTGCACCCCCACGCATCTAGCGAACACCGCGAAGGACCTCGCCCGTCGTCACAAAGGCTTGCGCGTGAAGATCCTCGGTGAGGCCGAGGTGCGCAAACTCAAGATGGGTTCGTTCCTGTCCGTTGCCCGCGGCTCGGATGAGCCCTTGAAGTTCATCGTCATGGAGTACCACGGCGGTCTTTCCGGCGTGGCACCCGTAGCACTGGTGGGCAAGGGCATCACCTTCGACACCGGCGGCATCAGCCTGAAGCCGGGCGCTGCCATGGACGAGATGAAGTTCGACATGGGCGGTGCGGCGAGCGTCTTCGGCACGCTGGAAGCACTGGCCTCGATGCGTGCACCCGTAAACGTTGTCGGCATCGTCGCTGCGTGCGAAAACATGCCGAGTGGCCGCGCTACCAAGCCCGGCGATGTGGTGCGCTCCATGCAGGGCCTGACCATCGAAGTGCTGAACACAGACGCGGAAGGCCGCCTCATCCTGTGCGATGCACTCACCTACTCGCGCCGCTTCAAGCCGAAGGTGGTCATCGACATCGCCACGCTCACTGGTGCGTGCGTGGTGGCGCTCGGCGCGCCCTACTCGGGCCTCATGGGCAACGACGAAGAACTCATCCGCGACCTCGACACCGCCGGCCGTCGCGCCGACGACCGTGCTTGGCACCTGCCCTTGGGCGATGAGTACGTGGAGATGCTGCGTAGCAACTTCGCCGACCTCGCCAACATCGGCGGTCGCGATGGTGGCGCACTCACCGCTGGCGCGTTCCTGTCGAAGTTCACCGACGGGCTCAAGTGGGCGCATCTGGATATTGCAGGCACCGCTTGGCTCGGGGGCGCACAAAAGGGCGCCACCGGGCGCCCTGTGCCCCTCCTAGTGGACTACCTGCTGCGCCAAGGCTGAACCCAAGGCTGAACCCAAGGCTGAACCCAAGGCTGAACCCAAGGCTGAACCTAGGGCTAATCCCCGCTTACCGAATTCCCCTGCGAGTCGACATGGACAAGAGTTACCAGCCCCAAGACATCGAGCAGCGTCTCTACGCCAAGTGGGAGGCAGAAGGCTGCTTCGCGCCGCGTGAGCAGGACGATGGTCAGCCGCCGTACTGCATCGTCATCCCACCGCCGAATGTCACTGGCACGCTGCATATGGGCCATGCCTTCAACAACACGGTCATGGATACGCTCGTGCGTTTCCATCGCATGGAAGGCAACGACACGCTTTGGCAACCGGGCACGGACCACGCTGGCATCGCCACGCAGATGGTGGTGGAACGGCAACTGAACGCCGAAGGCAAGACGCGACACGACCTGGGGCGCGACGCCTTCCTCGAACGGGTATGGACGTGGAAGGGCCAATCCGGCGGCACCATCAATGGTCAGTTACGCCGTCTCGGCAGTTCACTGGACTGGACCCGCGACCGCTTCACGATGGATGAGGGTCTGTCGAAGGCTGTCACCGAAACCTTCGTGCGCTTGCACGAGGAAGGCCTCATTTATCGTGGCAAGCGTCTGGTGAACTGGGACCCGGTGCTCCACACCGCGCTCTCGGACCTCGAGGTGCTGTCGCATGAAGAGCAAGGCTCGCTGTGGTCCTTGCGCTATCCACTCGCGGATGGCAGCGGGCACTTGGTAGTCGCTACCACCCGTCCAGAAACCATGCTCGGCGACACCGCCGTGGCCGTACACCCTGAAGATGAGCGCTATGCGCACTTGGTGGGCAAGTACATCCGGCTGCCACTCACGGACCGCGACATTCCGATCATCGCGGACGACTACGTCGAGCGCGAGTTCGGCACCGGCTGCGTCAAGATTACGCCGGCGCATGACTTCAACGACTACGAGATGGCTCAGCGCCATACGCTACCGCTGCTCAACATCCTCACCAAGGATGCGCGCTTGACGGACGACGTGCCCGAAGCCTACCGCGGCCTCGACCGGTTCGTGGCACGCAAGCGCATCGTCGCGGATTTGGAAGCGCTGGGCCTACTGGAAGAGGTGAAAGCCCATACGCTCATGGTGCCCCGCGGCGACCGCAGCAATGCGGTAGTAGAGCCCTGGCTCACGGACCAGTGGTACGTGCGCATTGCGCCACTCGCAGAACCGGCCATCAAGGCCGTGGAAGACGGCCGTATCCAGTTCGTACCCGCGAACTGGGACCGCACCTATTATGAGTGGATGCGCAATATCAAGGACTGGTGCATCAGCCGCCAATTGTGGTGGGGCCACCGCATTCCGGCCTGGTATGACGCCGCCGGCAATATCTACGTGGGCCGCGACGAAGCCGAAGTACGCGCGAAGCATTCACTCGCCGCGGACCTCGTTCTCAACCGCGACGAAGACGTTCTCGATACCTGGTTCTCCTCCGCTCTCTGGCCCTTCAGCACTCTGGGTTGGCCCGAGAAAACCGCCGAATTGCGGCGTTTTTACCCCACGGCAGTATTGGTCACGGGCTTCGACATCATTTTCTTCTGGGTCGCCCGCATGATCATGTTCGGATTGAAGTTCATGGACGACGTGCCATTCCGCACGGTCTACGTCCATGGCCTCATTCGCGATCATGAAGGCCAGAAGATGTCGAAGTCGAAGGGGAACGTGCTCGACCCTATCGACCTCATCGACGGCATTGCGCTCGAAGACCTCGTCGCCAAGCGCACTACCGGCCTCATGCAACCGCACCTGGCGGCAGGCATCGAAAAATCGACGCGCAAGCAGTTTCCCGATGGCCTCGCCGCCTACGGCACCGACGCACTTCGTTTCACGTTCGCTTCGCTCGCCACTTTGTCGCGTGACATCCGCTTTGATGTTGGTCGCATCGAAGGCTATCGCAACTTCTGCAATAAGCTGTGGAACGCGGCGCGCTACGTGCTGATGACTACCGAAGGGCAAGATCTGAGCGCAGACGGCGCCGAGCTTTCACTGGCGGACCGCTGGGTTCGCTCGCGGCTGGCACATGCGGTCGGCGGCGCACGCACAGGCCTTAAGGACTACCGTCTCGACGCGCACGCCCAAGCGCTCTACGAGTTCAGTTGGTACGAGTACTGCGACTGGTATCTGGAACTGTCGAAGGCGGTGCTGCAGTCGGATACCGCCACCGAAGCGCAGAAGCGCGGTACGCGCCGTACGCTGGTGGAGGTTCTGGAAGTCACGCTGCGCGCGCTTCACCCCCTCATGCCATTCATCACTGAAGAGATCTGGCTGCGCACCGCGCCGGCACTCGGTATGGAGGCAACCACCATCATGCGGCAGCCTTACCCAGTAGCCGGTGCACGCGACGAAGCCGCCGAAGCCGAACTGGGTTGGGTTCAGCAGGTGGTGCTTGGCTTGCGCCGCATTCGTGGCGAGATGGATATTCCACCCAGCAAGCGCTTCGCTGTGCTGGTGAAGGACGCTTCGCCCATCGAACTGACTCGCCTCGCGGCGAACAGTCGCGCCATCGAGCGCCTCGCTAACACCGAGCCACCGCAAATCGTCGCCCCGGGCGC
>CALQLF020000035.1 GCA_943331345.2 Candidatus Planktophila lacus
AGCCACTTGGCCCGCGGCCTGACTGATCGCTATCAAGTCATCGTGTTCGACTACCGCGGCATCCGCGACAGCGGCGACGACCTGACGGTGCCGTCCACCATGGCACTGCATGCTGGCGATGCCATTGCCCTGCTGGATCATCTAGGCTTAAAGAACGTTCATCTGGTCGGGCTGGTGGGCATGGGCGCCTGCATCTGTCAGGAGATTGCCATTCGCCGCCCCGACTTGGCGCGCAGCATGGTCAACATGGGGGCTTGGTGCGAGGTGGATGACTTCCTTCGCGACCAGTTGGAAATGTTCCGCTGGCTCCACCGTGATATCGGCTTTGCCGCGTTCCAGAAGGCAGTCACACTGCTGTCGTTTACCGGGGACTATTACAACGCCAACAAGGCGAAGTTGGTCGGTCCCAATGGTGGATGGAAAGAACTTAACGGCCGCTACGTGGCGCACAGCCGGCTAATTGACGCCTGCGTGGGATTTGAATCTCGCAGCCGTCTGCACCAAGTGCAGTGCCCTTCGCTCATCATCCACGCCGCGCTCGACTACGTGACGAGCCCAACCTACACCAAGCCCATCGAGGAGGCCATCCCGGGGGCGGTGGGCTTCACCATGCCCGACGTGGCACACGTGGTGGCGGGCAAGGAACAAAAGGCTCGCTTCTGCGAGGCGCTATTCGGCTTCCTCGGCAAGCACTGAGGCCAGACGATCGGGGAGACGATTGCTGAGACGATTGCTGAGGCGATTGCGGGGGCGCCCTACCCCCGCAACGCAGGTACAACCGGCGCGCCCCGGTTGGCTTTCGGTCAGAACCGAATAGCGGCACCGCCGTCGACGGCCAAGCCAGCCCCCGAGATGAAGCTCGCCTCATCCGTGGCCAGAAACAAGGCCGCTACTGCGACATCGTGCGGGTCTCCGATGCGGCCCATGGGTGCCTTGGTCTCCCAGTACTGGCGGAACCCAGCGTCCTCCATGAACGGCTTTGACATGCCGGTCCAGATGCTGCCGGGCTGCAGGTAGTTCACGGTGATGCCGTACTGGCCCAGGTCGCAAGCCATGCCTTTGCTCAAGCCGGCTACTGCATGCTTGGAGCAGCCATACGCGGCCAGCAGCGGGCCGCCAGTGCCCGACATGATGGAACCGAGGTTGATGATGCGCCCGGCGCCGCGCGCCTTCAGTGACGGCACGGCCGCCCGCGAGGTACGGAACACCGAGCGAACGTTAACCCCCATGAGGCGGTCGAATTCTTCGTCCGTGGTGTCTTCAAATTGCTTGCCAATCGCGATGCCGGCGTTGTTCACCAGGATGTCCAAGCCGCCGAACTTAGCGTTGGCTGCGGCCACCACAGCCTCGGCACTACCATCGGCAGTGACATCGAGTTCGAGGCAGTGCACGTTCGGCCCGCTGAACATGGCCTCAAGACCATGACCCGGTAAGTCGGTGAGGACGACACGCGCGCCCTCCGCTAGATACAGTTTGGCGATGGCTTCGCCTATGCCGCTCGCCGCGCCGGTGATGATAGCGACCTTGCCTTCAAGCTTACCCATGACATTCCTCCCGCTGTAGTAACCCTGCAAGCGTGCAGGGTCCACCATAAAAAACGGGCCGGCAAAATGCCGACCCGCTTTCATCCGCCAGTTCGGGCGGTGGAACCGCCCTAACCGATGGCGCTTACTTCTGGCCGAAGTTCACGCCGAACTGCACGCCGAAGTTACGCGGCTCGCCCCACTGCGTATGGGTCCACAGGTTGGCCACCGACTGGCTGGCCACGCGATAGCGACGGTCGCTGAGGTTCTTGCCGTAAGCACGAGCGAAGTACTTGTCGTCCGCCGAGTGCCAGACAATAGCCGCGCTGAGCAGCGTCTTGCCGTCCAGCGTTGCGTTGTAGGGCGAGTTCTTCACCGTGAAGCCCGAGGGCGGCGCGACAGCGGAGATGTAGTAGAGGTTTGAGGCCTCGTAGTACACCTCGCCGGACAGCTCCACCTTGCCGCCCGACGCGAGGTCGACGGTGTAGGTGCCCTGCACGCTGCCGCTCTGCTTCGGCGAGCGCGGCACCGGCAGACCCGTCAGGTCCAGACGGGTGGCAAGAATGCCGCTACCGCCCGGTGCCGTGGGGTTGCCGATCTGCGGCTGGTCGATGATGAACGTGTCGTACTTGGCGTCCATGATGGAACCGGCAGCGCGCACCAGGAAGTTATCCGTGATGAGGGCCTGCAGTTCCAACTCGATGCCGCGCACGGTCAGCTTGGCGGCGTTATAGAACACCGTCTCTTCGGTGGTAACACCCTGCGTAACAGCGTTGACGTTGGCGGCGCGCTGGGCGTCGCTGTACTTCACTTGGTACACGGTCGGGTTGAAGCGCACGCGGTTGTTGAGCCACTGCGTCTTCAGGCCGATTTCAATGTTCGTGGCGAACTCCGGGTCCACCGGACGGGTGATGAGCGGCGAAATGCCACCGCTCGAACCCGTCTGGTCGTTGTAACCGCCGGCCTTGTAGCCACGCGACACGGTGCCGTACAGGAACATGTCGTCGTTGAACTTGTACGAACCGGTCAAACGGTAGCTGGGCTCCGTCCAACTGCTCGACAGGTTGCCGTAACCCGGGGAATTCTTGTCGATAACACCGTTCGGGTACTTGGTGAAGTCGGCTGCATCCAACGGATTCTGCAGGGCAGACAGTTGGACGTTGGTGCCGAGGGCCGGATAGAAGACCTTCGGACGGCCGGTCCACTCCTTTTCGTCCTTCGTCATACGGAAGCCGGCGCCCAGCTGGAACTTGTCAGAGACATCCCAGGTGCCGTCGATGAAACCCGCGACCGACTTGCTCTTCTGCTTGTTGCACAGGAGCTGCGGCGTGTCGTTGAAGAACGTGCCGCCGATGAAGGTGTCGACGAGGCCCACGTACTGCACCACGCAGAACGCGGCGTCATTACGCTGGTAGAAGCCACCGGCGACGAAGTTCACCGGGCCATCCAGTGTGGAGGCAACGCGTACTTCCTGCTGGAAGGTGTTGCGATTCGTGTCACGGGAGGCGTCGAACAACGAGAACGGCTTGCCAGCATTCGGGCCCGAAGTGAAGACCGGTGCTGCGCCGGTGTAGGTGTTGGGCAGATGTTCGGTCTGCTTGCGGAAACCCGTGTTGGAATAAACGGTGAACGAATCGTTCAGCTTCCAGTCGACGTTGACGTAAGCACCGTCCACATCGATTTCCTGACCCTGATCCATACGGATGAGTTGGTCGGTGCGCTGGGTGGAGGCCATGTTGTTCAACGGGTCGCCCGACGGACGGGTGATGTTCAGGAAGTTCCAGACGTACGGGCCGCCCACGGGCGTGTCGTTGAACGACGGGACTGCACCCGAACGGTCGCGCATGTACTCGTACTGGGCGTACACGGTGATGTCGTCGTTGGGCTTCCACAGCGCCTTCAAGCGACCGTTCTTGACGTCCTGACCGCCCGCACTCTCACCCGTGCCGCAGCCACTGGTGCCGGTAATGCCGGGAACCGTGGCGCCGAGGCTATTGATGGGGCCGTAGCACGCGCCGAGACGGTAGAAGCCGTCCGTCTTGATGCTGGAAGCGACCAAACGCAGCGCGAACACGTCGGTGACGACGGGAAGATCGAGGGCGCCCTGGAAGGTACGCTCGCCGAACTTGGCAGCGCCAATACGGAACGTGCCACCAATCTCCTTCATGTTCGGGCGCTTGCTCTTGATGTTGACCGCACCGCCGGTGGTGTTCTTGCCGAACAGCGTGCCCTGCGGGCCGCGCAGCACTTCGGCGCTGGCGATGTCGAAGGTGTCGAGCAACTGCGTCTGGACGCTGGGCATGACGAAGTCGTCAACCTGCACGCCAACCGGCGCGTCCTGGTAAACGATGATGTCCGTCAGGCCGACGCCACGCATGGCGAACGAGGCAGCGTTGAAAGCGGTGACACGGGCAGCAGAGAAGCCCGGAACCGACGCGGCGAGGCCGGAGATGTCCTTGGCAACCGCGCGCTCGATGTCAGAGGCCGTTACGGCCGACACGGAGACAGGCGTGGTCTGAAGGTTGGTGTCGGTACGGCGCGTCGCCGTCACGGTCACTTCCTCGAGGCCTTCGGACTCCTGTGCCTGCACGGCCGGCGCAAGCGCTGCGGCAGCAAGGGCCAGAGCAATAGCCTGACGGAGATGGGCGCGGTGGTGGATACGAGAATTCATCGGTTCCCCTCAAGTGTGGTGTGGGCGCAGCAGGCAGTGGCTACTGTGCTCGGTTGCTGACCAGAACGACGGAACCGCCCTAGCCAACCAAATACAGAGTTTAGCCACGTTCTGGAAAAAAACAAGCATGACGGTTTTTTTGCGACGCGTCATGTTGCCTGAAAACAACAAAAAACCGTTTCTGTAGAAAATCAGTCAGCAGCGCGGCTAACGAAAGGTGGCAATGTCCTCAGCCAAGCCTCGACTTCGTCGGCCGAGAGGATATCCGCGTAACGGCGCGACATATCGCGCAGGTTGTCATCGTGCGGCCCGCGGTCGGCATCGCCACAGCAGTCTTCGGCGACGAGAACCCGGAAGCCATACGAGAAGGCATCCACGACCGAAGCGCGCACGCAACCGCTGGTGGTACAGCCGGTGATGATTACCGTGTCCACTTGGTGCTTTGCAAGGAAGGTAATAAGCGGCGTGTGGAAAAAAATGGACGGCGCGTTCTTGCAGAAGTTGTAGTCCGACGGGTGGTCCACCTTCGGTTCCATGGTGGTGCACGGGTGGCCGTAGATGAACTCCTCGCGCACGGTTTTCACCTTCCACCGCGGCATATCGGCTTGGCTGCCGTAGGCGGTATAGCACTTGGCTACCGGAATACCGAGCGGGCGCGCCATGTTCAACAGCGCTGCCGTGCGGTCTACGGCAGCGTGGATCATGGGCAGACCACCGATGGTGTACTGCGGGTCCGTGAAGGCCGTCTGGAAGTCCACGACCAAAATGGCGGGACGGGTGCCGCGGCCGATGGGAACCGAACCGTAGCCGGCTTTCGAATAGTTGGCGTCACTCACTGGGCACTACTCCACAACATGTCACGAACGAATGCCGCAAAAAGGAAGGGCGCCCTTGCGGCGCCCTCCCCCTCGACTGGCGGCTGGTTTAGGCCTTGGCCTTCGCCTTGCTCTTCCCCGCTGCCTTGGCTGCAGCCTTAGCCGCAGCTTCATCGTTGGCAATGCGCTTCTGCGCCCAGTTGGTGAACACCGGCTGCTGCGGCGGCTTGTGCCCGGTCTCCGCTTCGCAACGCGCCTTCAGTTCTTCCACGGTATCGAACCCGCGGTCGAACAGTTTCACTTCCTTGCGGGCCGCGCGGAGCTTGGTACGCAGCTTCTCGGTAGCAGCGAGGTCCGCCGTACCGTCCGCCTTGATGACCACGCCGTAGCGCTTGGCACCCTCGCGGGACACGAGGCCGGCATCCACGTCGAACGCCACCTTCTCCACTTCGCGCTCGAACGGGTCGCCGCAACCGCCGCCACCCCAGGTGTCTGCCAGCAACAGGTCGCCGGCTTCCACCTTGATGTGGTCCTTCTTCGAGGGAAGGTTCTCGGTGGTGCCATCGGCACGGATGAGCGTCTTCTTGCTGCGCGCACCCGGCTCGCCGCCGTTGACGCCCCAGGGGTAGGTCAGCCAGCGGTCGTCATGGATGGAGATTTCACCCGGCTCGAGGAAGCGATAGCCAATACGTAGGCCATTGCCACCACGGTTCTTGCCGGCGCCGCCGGTGTCGGTGATGGTTTCGTAGATGTCGATACGCAGCGGGAAGTAGCTCTCCAGGAACTCGTTGGGCACGTTCGTGAAGGCCGGCCACAGCGAGTGACCGTCCGGCCCGTCGCCGAAGGGCTTGCCCGGGATACCACCGAAGGTGATCTGGTACAGCTGGTACCACTTGCCGTTCTTGTCGTAGCCCGAGTACATGAAGTGCGGGCTGTCCGAGAAACCGGCAGCGCACATGAACGCCGGGTTGCCTTGGCCCAACAAGCCACCGAGGATGTCAAAGATGCGGCCAAGCGCGTGAGTACGGCAAGACAGTGCGGCCGGCTTCAGGGGCTTGAGCATGGTGCCCTGCGGGATACGCACTTCCATGAGGTCGTAGAAACCGTCATTGAAGAGAATCTGCGGGTCGAACACCATGATCATGTAGATGCCGGCGAACATCTTGAACATCTCTTCGTTCAACAGGAAGTTGATCGAAGAAATGGACTGCGGGTCGGTGCCCTTGAAGTCGAAGATGCACTTGTCACCCTCGCGCCACATGGCGCAGGCGATCTTGTACGGGCCCATGTTCAGGCCGTCGTCGCAGATGTAGTCCTCGAAGTACTGCTTCTTCGTGGGCACAGTGCGGCTGATGAGTTCACGCATGGCGCGCTTGTTGCGCTCCAGCATGCTGTCCATGGCGCTGTAGAAGATGTCGTCGCCGAAGCGCTCGGAGATTTCCACGCAACGCAACGAAGCCGTGCGCAGCGCGGCCACGATGGCGTTGAAGTCCGAGAAGTTCCAGGTAGGCAGACGGCAGTTGTGCAGCACCACGTCCAGCAGGTCCTTCTGCAGGACGCCCTTCTGGATGATCTTCACGGGAGGCACGACAATGCCTTCCTCGAAGATGGTGCGGGCGTCCGTGGGCAGCGAACCCGGGACCTTACCGCCGACGTCCGTCATGTGACCGAACATCGCCGACCAGGCGATGAGGCGGCCGCCACGGTAGACGGGCATGAGCATGAGCCAGTCGTTGATGTGGCTGATGGCGCCATTGACCGAGTACGGGTCGTTGGTGAGGAAGATGTCGCCTTCTTCCACGGTGCCATGATAGCCATCCATGAAGCCCCAGATGAAGGAGCCGAACTGACCGACGACCATCTTGCCGTCGGAGTTGGCGATCATGGGGAATTCGTCGTGCTGTTCACGGATACCCGGAGACATGGCCGTGCGGAACAGCACGGTGTCCATTTCGAAACGGGCATTGCGGAGCGCGCTCTCGATGATGTCGATGGTGACGGTATCGACCTTCACCTTCTTGAGCGGCTTCTTGTTCGTCTGCAGAATCGTGGCCGGCATGGGTGTGTTTCCTGTCCTGTGCCTGGATCAATAAGGGGTGGATGGCGCGCCGGGTTTAGCGGGCGCGCTTGGCCGCAGCCTTGGTCTTGCCCTTGGCTGCTGCCTTCGGCTTGGCCTTCGCCTTGACGGGCGAGGCTTTTACCTTCGGCTTGGCGGCTGGCTTGGCTTTCGCTTTGGCGGGCGCCGCCTTCGCTGCTCCCTTGCCCTTCACTGCCGCGTGGCTGTCCGGGTAGATGAGGATGTTCGCGTAAGCGTCCACCAAGCCCGTGTGCTTCGGCAGGATGACGGACGTGGAGTCCATTTCCATGACGATGGCGGGGCCGGCAACACGTGCACCAGCCTTCAGCTTCGCACGGTCGTAGACGATGGCCGTGTAGTCGCGGCCTTCCATGAACACCTTCTGCTTGCCGACGGCCGCAGCGGACGGGTCCGACTTGCCCATGGCGCTCTTCTGGCGCGTGATGTTCACGCCCTTGCCATGGACCACAGCGCGCAAGCTCACGAACTCGTGCTCGAGCGGTAACGCGAACGTGAACAGGCGGGTGTGCTCTTCGTCGAACGGCTTGGAGATGGCGTCCAGGCCTTCCTTCTCGAGGCGCTTGAGGTCGACGTTGACGGTAAGGCGCAAGCCTTGGCCGTGATAACGAACATCTACCTGGTAGCCGAACTGCAAGTCCTTGGCAGGCACCTTCTCGGCCGCCAAAGTCTTGGCGGCATGAGCAGACAGCGCCTTCAATTCCTTGATGATGTCCTTCTTGCTGGTCTCGGCGAACTTGCGAATGAAGGTACGCGAGCTCTCGTCACGCACCGCTGTGGTGGCATCGCCAAGCGCACACAACACGCCGGGACCCGGCGGGATGATGCTCGGCCACGAGCCCAGCAACCGCGACAGCGCGTTGGCGTGCAGCGGACCGGCGCCACCGAAAGCAATGAGTGCGTAGTCGCGCGGGTCGTGGCCCTGCTCCACCGACACCAAGCGCAGCGCGCCGATCATGTTTTCGTTGACGATGTTGTAGATGCCGAGGGCCGCGTCCTTGACGCCCATGCCCAGCTTGTCGGCCACCTTCTTCACCGCTTCCTGCGACAGGTCGCGCTTCAGCTCCATGTCGCCGCCCAGCTTCTGCATGGCGGGCATGTAACCGAGAACCACGTTGGCGTCCGTCACGGTGGGCTCCGTGCCGCCCTTGCCGTAGGCCGCCGGGCCCGGGTCTGCACCGGCCGACTGCGGACCGACGCGCAGAGCGCCGGTGAGGTCGGGCACGTGCGCAATGGAACCGCCGCCCGCACCGACAGTGCGGATGTCGACGGACGAGGCGCGAACCGTGACGTCACCGACGGACGTCTCGCGACGCAGGCGCGGTTCGCCGTTCATGATGAGCGCCACGTCGGTGGAGGTACCACCCACGTCGACGGTCAACAGGTTCGGGAAGCCCGCCTGCACCGCCACCCACAGCGCACCGCTCACACCACCGGCCGGGCCGGACATGAGCAGATTGACGGGGTAGTCGGCCGCAGACTGCGAGGAAGCCAAGCCGCCATCCGAACGCAGGATGTGGAGGTTGACGTCTTTGGCCTTGCTGGCGAGCTTGTCGCGCAGGTTCGCCACATAACGCTGCACGCGCGGGCGCACATACGAGTTCGCCACCGTGGTAACGGTGCGCTCGTATTCCTGCATCTCCGGTACCACTTCCGAAGACAGCGACACCGGGATACCCGGCAGCACTTCGGCGGCGATGGCGCGGATGCGCTTCTCGTGTGTGTCGTTGGCGAAGGAGTTGATGAGCGAGACGGTGAGCGCCTCGATGCCCTTCGTGCCGAGCGCGACGAGGTCCGTGCGGAGCTTGTCTTCGTTCAAGGCATCGACAACATCGCCCTTGGTGCCCACGCGCTCATCCGCTTCGATGGTGAGCGAGAGCGGCGCCATGGGCAGCGACTTGTTGTAGATGACCCAGCCGCCAAGGCCGCCGGGAACAAACGAGCGCGCGATCTGCAGCACCTGGCGATAGCCCTTCGTGGTGACGAGACCGACGCGAGCGCCGGTGGCCGTCAACACGGTGTTGGTGGCGACCGTGGTGCCATGCATGACATCCCGGATGTCCGAGGGCTGGATGCCGGCTAGGCCGCACACCCTTTCAATGCCATGCAACACGCCGATGGACTGGTCGGCGGGTGTACTAGACACCTTCGCTTTCCAAGTCTGGCCGGATTTTTCGTTGACGAGGAGCAGGTCGGTGAAAGTACCACCGACGTCAACACCCAAACGATAACTCATGCGTACACCTACGGGTGGGTCGTTAAGGAAGGAACTGGAATGGAGCGAGAGTAGGACCTCTGCGTCGCTGGTGCAATGGCATCAGGACACAAGACCCTGTGGAAAGTTGCCGGCCTTCACCAACATGCCAGGCACGGGACGTCCGAGGACGTCCTGCAACCAGCGACCGGTGGCGATGACCGCGTCGAGATCGACACCGGTGCGCACCCCCATGCGGCCAAGCATGTAGAGCAGGTCCTCGGTGGGAATGTTGCCCGTGGCCGCGGGGGCGAACGGGCAACCGCCCACGCCGCCGATGCTGGCGTCGAGCGTGGAGACGCCCGCTTCTACCGCAGCGTAGGCGTTGGCCAGGCCCGTGTTGCGCGTGTTGTGAAAGTGGCAACGCAAGCTGACACCCGGCACCGCTTCGCGGACGCGCGAGACGATTTCGGTGACTTGGCTTGGGACCCCAACGCCGATAGTGTCGGCGAGCGCAATTTCGAACGGGTCGGCTTCCGCAACGCGCTTGGCCACTTCGACCACGCGGGCCACCGGAATTTCGCCTTCGAACGGGCAACCAAAAGCCGCCGAGACGGTGACCTGCGCGCGAATGCCGGCAGCGCGTGCGGCTCGGGCCATCTGCAACCAAGCCTCGATGGAGTCTTCGGTGGAAACGCCCTGATTGCGCTGGTTGAACGTATTGCTGGCAACGACTGCCATGCCCACTTCGTTGCAGCCTGCCGCGAGAGCGCGTTCAAAGCCCTTTTGGTTCAGCACCAAGCCCACGTAGCGGACGTCCGCATGACGGTTCGCCATGAGGCCTTGCAGTACTGCCTCGGCATCGGCCATCTGCGGTACGCGCTTCGGATTGACGAAGCTGGTGACCTCGACGCGGCGAATGCCGGCGGCGATGGCGCGTTCAATGAAGGCAACCTTGTCTTGCGTCGAAACGAGCGTGGGCTCGTTCTGCAGGCCGTCGCGCGGCCCGACTTCGACGATTTCGATGGTACGGCTCACTGGAATGCTTCCTTCAAGCGGTAGGCGTGGCCGTTCCTCGCAGACGGCAACCCTGACCGCCTTAAAACGGTCACCCCGATTGTATACATACCTCTCGGGCCAGAGTCACGTTTTTCGAAGTTTTGGACGATCAAAATCCGTACAAAACCTCTCCTTGACGAGACCGCTGATGGGATTGTATACAGATTAGCTAACGTGCCTTGGCTGGTAACTGCCACTCTTTCCGGAGATTCCCGATGTCCGTCGATGCCTTCAAGAATGGCCCTCTGTCCGATCTGCGCGTGCTGGAGTTAGGCACCCTGCTGGCGGGACCCTTTTGCGGGCAGTTGCTGGGCGACATGGGCGCCGAGGTCATCAAGATTGAACCACCTGGCCAGGGCGACCCGATGCGCGCCTGGGGCCGTCAGGCGGCAGGGGAACCCTCCTTGTGGTGGCCAGTGGTTGGTCGGAACAAGAAGGCAGTGACACTGGACATGCGGCAGCCGGAAGGTCAGGCGCTGTTCAAGGAAATGGTCAAACATACTGATTTTGTTTTGGAAAACTTCCGCCCGGGCACCATGGAGAAGTGGCATTGCGGGTGGGAAGAACTGCGCAAAATCAATCCGCGACTCATCATGATTCGCGTTTCGGGCTATGGCCAGACGGGCCCCTACTCCCACCGCGCCGGCTTCGGTGCCATCGGCGAGGCCATGGGTGGACTGCGGTATGTGGTGGGCGACCCCTCCACTCCGCCCTCTCGCATGGGCATCTCTATCGGCGACGAGCTGGCGGCCACGTTTGCCTGCCTCGGTGCACTGTCGGCGCTGCACTACCGTGAGAAGACCGGCGAAGGCCAGGTGGTGGACTCGGCACTGTATGAGGCCGTGCTCAACATGATGGAATCGCTCATCACGGAGTACGACAAGACTGGCTACATCCGCGAGCGTACGGGGGCCATCCTGCCCAACGTCGCGCCGTCGAACGTCTACCCCACGTCCGATGGTCTGGTGCTCATCGCAGCCAATCAGGACACCGTATTCGGCCGACTTTGCGAGGCCATGGGCCAGCCAGAGCTCGCCAAGGATGCGCGCTACGTGAACCATCAGGCGCGCGGGTCTAACCAGAAGCAGCTCGATGGCTTGGTCGGCCACTGGACCGGTGGGCTGCCCACCAAGACGGTGCTTGAGTTGATGGACAAGCACGGCGTGCCGGCTGGTCTCATCTATCGTGCGCCCGACATGCTGGAAGATCCGCATTTCCAGGCACGTGAAGCCATCGTGGAGACTGACCACCCACACTTCGGGAAACTGAAGATGCAGAACGTCGCACCGAAGCTTTCGAAGACGCCTGGCGGCATTCGTTCAGCAGCGCCCGAGATGGGGCAGCACAACGAAGAGGTGTACCGCGGCATGCTCGGCGTTGACGCAGACCGTTTCGCCGCCCTTCTGGCCAGCAAGGTCATCTAAGTCATGTCAGCCCCCGAAAATCAGGCCGCTGCTGCAAGCCAGGAAGTAGCCGGCAACGAATCCTTGGCCGCCAACTACGCGCGTGGCGGGTTCAACCAGAACTTGCAGCCAGGCCCGCGTCCGGCGTTGCTGGTCATCGACTTCGTGAAGGCTTATCTCGTGCCCGGTTCGCCTCTCTATGCCGGCGTCGACGCGGCGCACGCTGCGGCCGTGCGTTTGCTGCAGGCGGCCCGTACTGCCGGCATCCCCGTGTTGCACACCAATGTCGAATACCAGCCCGGCGGACGCAACGGCGGTGTCTTCTTCCGCAAGGTACCCGCGCTCAAATCCTTCGAGGCTGGCGCTCATCCGGAGCTTGCGGCCTTTGCCGAAGGATTGGAGCCCCTGCCGAGTGAGACGTTGATTACCAAGCAATACGCCAGTGCGTTCTTCGGCACCTCCTTGGCATCCACCCTCACCTCCCTGGGTGTGGACACCGTGCTCATCGCCGGCGTCTCTACCAGCGGCTGCGTGCGGGCCAGTGCCGTCGATTGCTGCCAGCACGGCTTCATCCCGGTGGTCGTGCGCGAAGCCGTAGGCGACCGTGCCCCGGGTCCCCACGAAGCCAATCTGTTTGACCTGCAGGCGAAGTACGCGGAGGTGCGGGGTTTGGACGAGATGCTGCAGTACTTGGGCGCCCTTGCTAACGTAGCCCCCTCGGCCTGACCGCGTGCCCATGGCGGCTTTGGCCGGGTTTGCCACCGGCGGTTCGCTCATTGTCGCTATCGGGGCGCAGAACACCTTCGTTCTGCGGCAAGGGCTGCGGCAAGAGCATGTGCTGCCCATCGTGGCCCTCTGCGCCACGGCTGACGCCCTCCTCATCCTCGCCGGCGTAGCCGGTCTCGGCGAGTTTATTCAGGCAGCGCCGGGAGCCCTCGCGTGGCTACGGATTGCCGGGGCCGTGTTCTTGGCGGTCTACGGATCGAAAGCGTTCCGACGCGCACTGGAGCCTCACCAAGCCGTGGTGGACCAAGGAGCGCCAACGACGCTGCAGGCCGCGGTGGCTACCGCGCTGGCCTTCACCTTCCTGAATCCCCATGTCTATCTCGATACGGTGGTGTTAGTGGGGGCGCTTGCCAACCAGCATCAGGGTGCCGAGCGCTGGCAATTCGCGGCCGGTGCCGCCGCTGCGAGCGTCGTCTGGTTTTCGGCCCTCGGGTTCGGCGCCAAGCTGCTGGTGCCCTTGTTCGCACGCCCCGTCACTTGGCGCGTGCTGGACGGCATCATCGCCGCTGTCATGTTCAGCCTGGCGGGTACCTTGCTGCTGACGTGAATGGCGCCGTGAGCGAGGCGACCACTGTCAAAGCAAAAGGCCCGCAATAGCGGGCCTTTCACGTTTGAACCACCGCCAACCCGAAGCATGTTGGACCCCTTACCTAGGGCCCAACAGCGAGAGCAAGGATGGCTTCTGTGGCGCGTGGCTTATTTGGCCACAGCCGTCCAAAGGTCTGCAGCGGCGGCCATCTTGGCGTCCTTGCGGGCTTCCGCGAAGGCAGCCTTGGCCTCGGCAGCCTTCTTGCCACGAACGAGAGCCATGCCGAGCAGCATCTGGGCTTCGTCCGGGCGCTTGATGCGACCGATGCGGTCCGGCTGGACGGCGCGACGAGCGGCCTCGGCGGCCTCAGCGTACTTGCCCATGCCGAAGTACGTGAGCGCGACGCGGTAGTCGTTCTCGCCGTTCTTGGCAGCGCGAGCTTCCTTGTCCTTCACCGGCAGAGCCTTCTGCTCGGCCTCGGAGAAAGAAGCAGCCTGACGCTCCAGACCCTTGACCTTGTCGTCTTTCTTAAGGCCAGCCTTCTTGAGGAAGGCCTGAGCCTCGGACATGGCGCCGGCACTGATGAGATCCTGCACGAACGAGACGCCGAGTTCCTGACCCTTCAAGCCACCACGGTCAGCAGCGAGACGGTAGAGGTTCAGGATCATCGACTTGTCGCCGTTGGCCTTGCTGTGGATGGCAATCATGTTGGCCAAGTACTCGCCCTTGCCAAAACGCTTCGCCAGTTCTTCCATCAGGGCACGCTGCTTGGCCGCCTGACCGAGCTTACCGGCAGCGTTGTACTGCAGGAGCAACATCTTTTCTGAACGCGGACGGCCAGTGGCCGCCACCTTGTCGCCGTAGGCCATCACCTGCGAGTAACTGCCCGTCAGGTTCGCCACCTGGGCGGCGTCGAAGTAGTCCTTTTCGGACGCACCAGCGCCGCGAGCGTCGAGGTACTTCTGGTAGTAGCTTGCGGCCTTCGCGTAGTCGCGGCTCTGGATGGACAGATCTGCCACGTACTTGGTGTACGTCAGGCGCTCGTTACCCTTGGCGAAGCCACCATCCAAAAGACCTTCTGCTGCCTGCACGGCTGCACGATAGTCCTTGGCCTTGAAGGCGACACTCAGGAGCACCTTGAGGGACATCTCCTTGTCGTACGAGGACTTGCCTGCCGCCAGGGCATCCTTGGCGAGCGAGACGGCCTTGTCACCACCAGCCTTCTGCGCTTCCAGCAGCTTGGCTTGAACTTCGCGAGTCATCTCGGCCGCCATCGTCGGCTGCGCCAAAAGGCCCATCGCGAGAACGGTAGCAACCACCGCTGTACGCATCGAAAGTTTGGTCTTCATCCTGTCAGTCCTCTTTAAGGATAGCGTTTGGAATATCAAAACGAGAAATCAGGGCTTTGCAGGGGCCGGTGCGGGAACGACGGCGGGAGCAGCCTCAGCCGGTGCCACCGGTGCGGGCGGCGGCACGCACGCAGCCAGCCACAACTTGACGAGCTCCGCGGCCCGAGGGTCCTTCGCGGCTTCCGTGAAGGCGGCGCGGGCTTCGTCGAGGCGACCTAGCTTGTAGTAAGAGTAACCGAGCAGCAATTGCGACTCGTCAACGCGCTTTACCTTGGCGACGCGTCCCGGCTGCAAGCCACGGCTGATGGCCTCGACGGCCTTGTCGAACTGCTTTTGCCCGATATACGCCAGACCGAGTTTGACGTCCATCTCGCCGTTTTGCTTGGCTCGCGCTTCCTTGTCCAGCGCCGGGGTGGCCTTGCGGTCTTCCGCGGCGGCAGGCTTCGCCAGATCCGTCAAGCTCTTGAGCGTATCGGAAGGCTTGAGTGCCCCTGCGGCAACACCGGCCTCCAGTACCTCCAAAGCCTCACTGGGGGAGCCTTGGTTCAGCAACTTCTCGGCGAGGTCCGTGTACTGGCTGCCCTTCTTGAGAAGATTCTGCGAGTACGCGAAGCGGAACGCATTGGTGTAGGTCCTCTCGTCCGTGCTGCCGTCTAGCAGCAGATTGAGGTAGTCGTGCATGTAGTCCGCCTTCGGGAAGCGGGTTACCAATTGCACCATCACCCAACGCCGGTCCGCCGGTTTCTCCGCACGGTAATAGGCGGTATTCATGAGCAACAACAAACGTTCCGTCAGCGCGCCGTCGCCACGCTGTGCCCGGAAAGTTTGGAGCAGTTCGGCGGCCACCAAGGGCTGCTTCTGGTTCAGTGCCACCGAGGCCGCAGTATCGTAGTCGTCGATGGTTGCCGCCGCACCCGCCATAGGCAGATATTTCTGGTACCACTCTAGCGCGCCCGGGAAGTCTTTGACTTGCAGGTGCAATTGCGTCAGGACGCGGGTGTAACGCAACACCTCGTCATCCTCAGCCAGACCCGAAGCGAGGTACTCCTTCAGCCCGGTGATAGCGGCAGGCCAGTCCTTCTGGGAAACGGCGCAGCGGTAAACGAATCGCATGGCGAAACGCTTGTCATCATCCGTGGAAGCGGCGGCCAGAGCCTCACGCGCCACTGATAGGGAAGTGACGAAGTCTTGCTTGTCGAAGGCGTCTTGCGAAGCCTTCAACAGCTTCTGGACGGGTTTCGAAAATTTCGGCGGCGGCGGACCGGCCGGCACAGCCTCTTTCTTGGCGGCGTGCACCAGACCGGGCGACATGGCCGAACCGACCGCGAGTAACGCGGCCATGGCGAAGCGGGCCGCCATTTGGCGGGTACGAGCAGGACGATTGCTGTGCTGGGACATGGTTGCCTCGGTGGAATGGCGCCGCGACCGGCTCGCTAGGCGGGTCGATCGCTGCGCACGGAGCCCTGCTTTATAGCAGAAAACCTGTGGATTTGCCTTTTCGGCGTGTCAAAAATCCGTTTGCGGTAGCCGGGAACCCCGTGGCACCCCAACCACTCCCTCGTACCGTTGCGTGCGTGCCCCGTATCAGACGCCGTGCAACCGCGTTGGTTCCCTCGTCGAACAGATGCGGACGAACCCTCGCCTACCCGGAAAACCGCAGGCACAAAAAAGCCGCCTCGCGGCGGCTTGATTGTTGCGGGATGCAGGCCCGACAGGCGGTACCGGATTTACCGGGCGACCGTCACGAAGCCCATCTTCTTAATATCACCGCGCTGCAACAGGAACAGCACGTCATTGACGTACTTATATTCCGCATTCGGGTCCGCGATGATCTGGACCTGCGGTTGCGGGTCCTGCACGGAAGCACCGGCAATAAAGGCCTTCAAGGTGGTCTTGTCGGCCGGGTTACCGTTCCAGGTAACACTGCCGTCGAACTCGATCTTGAGCGTCACCTTCTCCGCGTCGCTCGGCGGCGCATTGGACCGCGTGGGCAGGTCCATGAGCACCGATTGAGTCATCGGGGGGATGGTGATGATGAAGAGAATAAGCAAGACGAGCATGATGTCCACCAAGGGAATCACGTTCATCTCGTTGTTGTAGTCGCTGTCGCTACCGCCGACTTTAGCGCCCATGTCCTGAACTCCTGGATGTGTTGGCGCGAATCAGCCGTGCGGCCGTTCGGCAAGGAAGTCGACCTTCAAAAGACCCGTCTGCTGCAGGACGCGGATGGCATCCGAGACGTAAGCGAACTTGGTCTTCTTGTCGACGCGGAACTTCACGGTGGGCTGGTCTTCCAACTTGACGGCACGCGCCTGCGCGCTGGCAAGATCAGCCATCGTCTGCAGGTCGACCGGCTGGTCGTTCCAATACCACTGGTTGTAGGAGTCAATCGCCAGGGTAATGTCCTCTGGCTTGCTCTCCGTCGGCTTGTTGATGTTCGTGGGCATGGTGATGCGCACCGCGTTCTGCACCACCGGCACGGTGATGATGAAGATGATGAGCAAAACCAACATGATGTCCACGAGCGGGATGATGTTGATTTCGGCGTTGTAATCGCCGTCGTCGCCGACTTTAGCACCCATATCCTGTGTCCCTTCTGCTGGGCCCCAACCGTTGAGCGGGGAGCCCGACTTGACTGCCAGCAGCAGCCTTGTGGGCTAGCCGCCGGATTTCTGCATCAACACCGGTGCGCATGGCGCCGGCTCCCCGGAAACCGGGCGGGGGTTCGCACCCACCGCCCGGAAGACCCGGTTCTAATACCCTTGCTAAAGGCCTCAGGCCTTCTTGGGGGCAGCGGCCGGAGCGGCCGGCTTCGTCGTCGCCACACGAGCGCCCGACAGGAGCGCCTGGTGCAGGTCGTGTGCGAAGTAGTTGACGCGCTCCTGAATGTCCTTGTTACGGCGCATCAGGTAGTTGTAGCCGAGCACGGCCGGAGTGGCGACGGCCAGACCGATGGCGGTCATGATGAGCGACTCACCGACGGGACCGGCCACCTTCTCGATGGACGCCGAACCCGACTTCGCGATGGTGATGAGGGCGTGATAGATGCCCCACACCGTACCGAACAGACCGACGAACGGAGCGGTCGAACCGACCGAAGCCAGCACGGCCATGCCCTGAGCGAGTTCGCTGTTCAGTTCGTCCACGCGACGCTGGATGTGGCTCGACACCCAATCGTCGAGGTCGATCGTTTCCGTCAGACGACCCTTGTTGCGCTCGTGGTGTTCCATCGACTGGAGACCATCCTTAACGAGGGCACGGAAGCCGTTGTCTTCACCCTTCAGGCGGGACATTCCATCCTGGAGGCTGGAGGCCGCCCAGAAATCCTTGTCTGCCTGCACCGCGTTCTTCTTCAGCTCGCGCTGGTCGAACCACTTGGTGAGCATGACGTACCAAGAGTACAGGGACATGATCGCCAGAATGACGAACACACCGTGGCCGACGGTATCACTCTGTGCCCAGAGTCCCGTGATGCCATAGTCAACTGCAGCTTCACCAGCCATGATTTCCTCACCTAAGGTCTTTTATGAACAATGGCGGAACACTCCGCCCCGGATGACCAACTTGCACGATGTTTAAACACCGTGCAAATACAGCCTGAATGATGTCTGAATTCAGCCCTCGCCAGAGCGCGAGCTTACTCGTCCTCCAGCCGGAAGGTGTACTTCAGCTTGAAGGTAAAGGACTCCGGCGCACCCGCGCGGGTAGCCGGATCGAATTTCTTGGTGGCACACCACTTGGTGACCGCTTCGTCAAGACGCGGCGTACCGCTGCTCTCCACGACGGCGCAGGACGCAGTGCCGTCCGCTGCCAGCGTAATCTGAGTGATGACCGAGCCCTCTTCCTGCAAGCGACGCGAGGCGCTCGGGTAAGGCGGCTTGTTCTTGCGGAAGAAGTTGACAGCCTTGGTCGGCGGCACGAGCGGCGGACGCTCCACTACCACAGGCTTGGCTTCCTGAACCGGACGGGATTCAATCTGGATAGAGTTGGCCGGCGAAGGCGCGTCGACCAAGGCCGGGAGGTCCGGCGACGGCGGCACTTCCAACGGCGGCGGCTCGAAGTCGGCCGGCGGCGGCGGCGGCGGGGGCGGCGGCGTATCGTCCTTCACTTCTTCCATGTCGGCCTGCATCGTCACCCACTTGTCGGCGAGGACGTCGCGGTTCAAACCAGCCGTGAGACCGATGAAGAACAGGACATGGATGCCGATGATGGCACCGACAATAAACGTGCGGCGCTGTGCGGCCTTGGTCTTGGACATTACGGAAAGCCCCTGAAGTTTCCAATCCGGCCCCCGCACTGATTCTTGCGGAGGCATGCAGCGATGGTTTCAGACGAGAGAGGCAGCGCTTACCCACACTAGGGGTGTTGCGCCACCGCTCCGCCGCGCATGCCACACCCCTGGGCACGCGCCACCGCGTCACGTATCGAACATTAACGTCACTGGCGTGACATCGCAAGCGTTTCAGGTGAGGTTTTTTTCAACCGGCCGTGTTGGTACATGTCCGGACAAGCCCACCTGCAGCGCTACTTTGCAGTGCAACATGACTGGCGGCGAGACCTGCCTGCTCGCCGCCACCAAAAAAACCTCGACTGAGACCGCTCAACGCGACTTGCGCGCGGCCTTTCGTACCGGCTTGACGGCCTCTATTGGACTCGTCACCGCGCCGAGCGAAGCACTGGAAACGCTTGCTGCATACTTACCCAGGACACCGCTGGTGGTGTAGGGCTTCGGCGCCTTCCACGCACGCTTGCGCGCCGCCAATTCCTTTGCTGGCACGACCAAAGTCAACTCGCGTTTGCGCGCATCGATGGTGATGCGATCGCCATTGCGAACCAGAGCCAAAGGCCCACCCACCGCCGCTTCCGGCGAAACGTGACCCACGACAAAACCGTGGCTGCCGCCGGAGAAACGCCCGTCGGTAATCAACGCCACTTTGTCGCCGAGTCCCTTGCCCATGATGGCGCCAGTAGGGCTGAGCATCTCGCGCATACCGGGGCCACCCTTGGGCCCTTCATAGCGGATGACCACCACATCACCAGCCTTGACCTTGCCATCGAGAATGGCCTGCAAACTCGCTTCCTCGCTGTTGAAGACGCGCGCACGACCGGAGAACTGCAAGCCTTCTTTGCCGGAAATCTTCGCTACCGCGCCTTCTGGAGCGAGGTTCCCGTGCAGCACCACCAGATGGCTGTCCGGCTTCACCGGGTCAGCGAAACTGCGGATGACCGTCTGGCCCGCCGGGTAATCGCGCACATCGCGCAGGTCTTCAGCCAAGGTCTGTCCGCTGACGGTGAGCACATCACCATGCAACAAGCCCTCGTCCAACAAGGCTTTCATCAACGGCCGAATACCACCGATGTCGATGAGCTCGCTCATCAGGTATTTGCCGCTGGGTTTCAGGTCTGCCAGCACCGGCGTGCGCTTGCCAAGACGGGTGAAATCGTCGAGCGAAAGCTTGACACCCGCCTCGCGAGCCATGGCCAGCAGATGCAACACGGCATTGGTGGACCCGGACAAGGCAATGGTGGTGACAATGGCGTTTTCGAAAGCGGCGCGCGTCATGATCTGGCGAGGCGTCAGCCCCGCGCGAACCAAACGCACCGCCGCCTCGCCGGCCCGGCGACAGTCATCAATCTTGCTGTTGGAGACGGCTTCCTGAGCGCTAGAGTTCGGCAGACTCATTCCAAGCGCCTCGATGGCGGAGGCCATGGTGTTGGCCGTATACATACCACCGCAACTGCCGGCGCCGGGAATGGCGGTAATTTCAACGTCGTGTAGCGTGGCTTCGGACACGGTGCCGGCAGCACGTCCACCCACGGCTTCGAAGACCGAAACAATGTCCCGGCGGTGCGCACCCGGACGGATGGTACCGCCGTAGACGAATACCGAAGGCCGGTTAAGGCGCGCGAGCGCCATGACGCAAGCCGGCATGTTCTTGTCGCAACCGCCCACAGCCACTAGGCCATCAAAACCTTGCGCGCCGGCAACCACCTCAATGGAGTCGGCGATCACTTCGCGCGACACCAGGGAATAGCGCATGCCTGGCGAACCCATCGAGATGCCGTCGGACACCGTGATGGTGTTGAACTGCCGACTCTTGCCGCCGGCAGCGTCCGCACCGGCCGCGGCAGCGTTCGCCAAACCGTCCAGATGCACGTTGCAGGGCGTGATGTTTGACCACGTCGAAGCGATGCCAATGGAAGGCTTCGTGAAGTCGGCGTCCGTGTAGCCCACGGCGCGCAGCATGGCGCGTGCCGGAGTCTGCGCTAGACCATCAACCACGAGACGCGAATGAGCGCGCGGGTCGGCGGCGGACTTCTTGACGGCGCTACGGCGCGGGGCGGGCTTGCGGGGCATGAAAAACCTCGGGAAAGAACTACGGCAACGGGAGGGATGCCACCCTGAGGTGGCAGGCCGCCTATTGTGCCGATAATTGCGTCGCCGGGGGCAATCCCTCCTCCCGTCACGTCGACCCAGTCGACGCAGCCGACTCACGCGCCCCATACCGAGCCTCGAGCAGACCGAACAGTGCGCGCACTCCCTGCGCCTCGCCTCCCACCGGGCGACCTGGACGTTCCTTGGGGTTCCAGGCGTACAAGTCGAGGTGTAACCAACGAGTCCCCTCCCCCACGAAACGCTTCAGGAATAAGGCACCCAGGACAGCACCCGCGAAACCATTGGCCGAAGCATTGACCAGATCGGCGACGCGCGACCCCAAGTCGTCCTCATAGCCGGCCCACAACGGCAATTCCCAAAGCGGATCGTGGGCGGCCTCCCCGGCAGCGAGTGTGGCGCGTGCCAGTTCGCGGTCATTGGTGAAGAGCGCGGGCAGTTCCGGGCCTAACGCCACGCGAGCCGCACCGGTCAAAGTCGCCAAGTCCACGAGCAGGTCAGGTTGTTCCTCGTCCGCCATCGAAAGTGCGTCAGCCAACACCAGTCGGCCCTCGGCATCCGTATTCGTCACTTCAACAGTCAGACCCTTTCGGGTGCGCAGCACATCGCCCGGACGGAAGGCGTTACCGCCAACGGCGTTCTCTACCAGCGGCAACAGCACGCGCAACTGGACCGGCAAGCCAGCATCCATGACCAGCGAGGCCAGTGCCAACGCCATGGCCGCACCGCCCATATCTTTTTTCATGAGGGCCATCCCGGAAGACGGTTTCAGGTCCAATCCGCCTGTGTCAAAGCAGACTCCCTTGCCCACCAGCGTCACGCGCGGGCCCGTGTGCCCCCAACGCAGTTCCACCAGCCGCGGCGCCACCGCTGCCGCGCGGCCTACGGCGTGGATGGCATAGCAACGCTGGGCTAGCAGTTCGTCGCCGACCCATTGCTGCAGCCGTGCACCAAACCGGGCACCAACACGCGCCGCTACCCCCGCCAGATCGGCCGGCGAGAGGTCTTCCGCTGGCGTGTTGACGAGATCGCGGGCAAGAGCATCCGCCGACGCCAGACGCCTGATACGCGCACGGTCAATTCCCTCTGGCCAGACAAACCGCACTTCACGTGGCGTTCCAGCCGTCTGTCGGTAGCGATCGAAGCGGTAGCGACCCAAACCGACGCCTAGTGCAAAAGCTGGCGCAATTTCCGTGCCCTGGCAGCGAGCGACTTCGCCCAACCTGTAGACGCCATTGGGTAGGCGTTCGGGCAGCGCGGCAAACCACCACGGTGAGCAGCGCTCACCGACACCCACCCGCCCCAAGCCGAGCACGGCGCGCGCAACCCGCCCGGTCGCCTCCGGCAGCAACAACACCCGGTGGCGCTCCGCGCGAAAGTTATTCACTTGCGCCCACTGTCGCCAGGGTGCAGGCAAAGCAGCCTCCCAGGCTGCAAGGCCAGCCTCGTCAACCAATTCGAGGACTGTGCTGTCGCCAGCGGCTACGGCATCCACCAATGGCAGTCGGTCGGTGGTAAAGGTTTCGGCAGTGGCATCGGGAAACATGGTGGCCTTCAGACGGTGGAAAGCCACAGCATAAACGGTTGACACTCGTACCCAAACATGTTGATATTTCGATGTTTTCGCAGCGCAACAGACATGCACCCATACCTGCCTTCCTGCCACTCGCTTGTACGACTTAGTGTCGTGCTTCCGCTCCTTACGGGGCGGACGGGGCACGGCTCGCACGTCTGAAGGGGTCTCACCGGTTCAACCGGGCCCAACCCTGGCGACAGACACCGAAATCCATGCCCCGCAACGGCCATCAGGCCCGGTGCGGGGTTTTTTTTGACTTGTGATTCACGCGTCCCCAACGACGCAACAACTGGAGCAACCATGCGCATTTACTCGCAGAAAGATGTCGACCGCAAAGCCCTGAAGGGCGCCACGATCGCTGTGGTCGGCTATGGCAGTCAGGGCCGCGCGCACGCGCTGAACCTGAAGGAAAGCGGCTTCGACGTCGTCGTCGGCGTGCGCAAGGGCGGCGACAGTTGGAAAAAGGCAAAGAAGGACGGCCTCAAGGTCGCTGCGCCCGCCGACGCCGTGAAGGGTGCCGCGCTCGTCGCCATCCTGACGCCGGACCTGGCCCAACCCGCCGTGTACGCCGAGATTGAGAAGAACCTCGCTCCGGGCACCGCGCTGCTGTTCGCCCACGGCTTCAACATTCACTTCAAGCAGATCAAGCCCCGCAAGGACCTCGACGTCGTCCTCATCGCACCGAAGGGCCCGGGCGATCTCGTCCGCCGCCAGTACCAGCAGGGTCGCGGCGTGCCGTGCCTCATCGCCGTAGCGCAGGACGCCACCAAGAAGGCCAAGGCCGTGGCTCTCGCCTACGCCCACGGCATCGGCGGCACGCGTGGCGGTGTTCTCGAGACCACCTTCGCTGAAGAGACCGAGACCGACCTGTTCGGTGAGCAGGCCGTCCTTTGCGGCGGCGCTACTCATCTCGTCATGAAGGGCTTCGAAGTCCTCGTCGAGGCGGGCTACCAGCCGGAAGTGGCCTACTACGAAGTGCTGCATGAACTGAAGCTCATCGTCGACCTGCTCCACGAGGGTGGCCTGGCGAAGATGCACCACTTCATTTCGGAAACCGCCAAGTGGGGCGCGCTGGTCAGCGGCCCGCGTATCGTCAACCGCGCCGTCAAGGCCGACATGAAGAAGGTCCTCAAGGACATCCAGACGGGCAAGTTCGCCCGTGGCTGGATCCGCGAGAACAAGTCCGGCAAAAAGAAGTACGCCAAGCGTATGCAGGCGGACCTCACCCACCCCATCGAGAAGGTGGGCAAGGAACTGCGTTCGCGCATGCCTTGGTTGGACGCGGGCCGCTAAGGCCCTATTGCGTGGCGGCCCGTGCAAGCGGGCCGCCCGCACCTCGAGAGGAGTTTGGATGATGACCACTTCGGACCGCGACGCAAACCGCGTCCTGATCTTCGACACCACGCTGCGTGACGGCGAGCAGTCCCCGGGCTGCAGCATGACGCTGCCGGAGAAGCTTCGGGTCGGGCGGGCGCTGGCGGAGCTCGGCGTGGACATCATCGAGGCTGGCTTTCCGGTGGCTTCCAAGGGCGACTGGGAGTCCGTGAATACCATCGCGCGCGAAGTGCAGGGCCCGGTCATCGCCGGCCTCGCGCGCTGCAATGCCGAGGACATCGACCTCTGCTGGAAGGCAGTGAAGGATGCGGCCAAGCCGCGCATCCACGTCTTTCTGGCCACCAGTGCCATCCACCGCCAGTACAAGTTGAACATGGCGAAGGAAGAAATCATCAAAACCGCCGTGGCCGGCGTGCGGCATGCCCGTGCGTTGTGCGCCGATGTCGAGTTTTCGACGGAAGACGCTTCGCGTACGGAACTCGAGTTTCTGGCCGAAGTGGTCGAAGCGGTTATCGCTGCCGGCGCCACCACTATCAATGTCCCGGACACGGTGGGCTATGCGGTCCCCGAGGAATACGGCGAAATCTTCCGCTACCTGAAGAAGAACGTGCGCGGTATCGACCCCGTAGTGCTGTCCGTCCACTGCCATAACGACCTCGGCATGGCCGTGGCCAACAGCCTCGCGGGTGTCATGGGTGGCGCACGGCAAATTGAATGCACCATCAACGGTATCGGCGAGCGTGCCGGCAATGCAGCGCTCGAAGAAATCGTCATGGCGATGCGCGTGCGCGACCAGTTCTACGGCCTGCATACCAATATTGTTTCGCAGAAGCTGTATCCGGCCAGCCGCTTGCTCAGCAGCATCACCGGCATGCCCATCCCGCGTAATAAGGCCATCATCGGCGAAAATGCCTTTGCGCACGAAAGCGGCATTCACCAGCATGGCGTACTGAAGCACGCCAGCACCTACGAAATCATGCGTCCGCAGGACGTGGGCCTGAACCGCAACAGCCTCGTGCTGGGCAAGCACAGCGGGCGCGCCGCCTTCCGCGATCGTGTCACTACGCTCGGCTTCGAACTGACCGACGGCGAACTGAACCGTGTGTTCGAGGACTTCAAGGCCCTTGCGGACACGAAGAAAGAACTGTTCGACGGCGACATCGAAGCGCTCGTGTTGCGCTTGGCGCACGGCACCCACTTGGCGGCAGCGCATTGGGAACTCGGCACCATGTGGACCTCGGCCACTTCGGGCGCGCAAGCTTCGGCTGTGGTGCGCTTGAAGCACAGCGATGGACGCGAACTCGAGCAGGGCGCAACCGGCGACGGCCCCATCGACGCCACCTTCAAGGCGATCGAAGTCGCTACGGGTGTAGCGCCGAAACTCACCAAGTTCGAGGTTCGCAGCGTCTCCGAGGGCGAAGATGCCCAAGGCGAGGCGATGGTGACCGTGGAGCTCAACGAGCGCACCTACCGCGGGTCCAGCCTCAGTACCAACATCATCGAGTCCAGCGCACGTGCCTTCCTGGACACCATCAACCAGATCACCGCTAGCCAGTCCAGCGAGCGCGGCCAAGGGCGCCGCTTGACGCAGACCACGGCGACGGTGTGAAGAGGAGCAGAGCATCATGGCAAAGACAATGTTCGAAAAGGTCTGGGAACTGCACGAAGTGGCCCCCGAGAGTGCCGACACTCCCGCGGTGTTGTTCATCGACCTCCACCTGACTCACGAAGTCACCTCCCCCCAGGCTTTCACGCTGCTGCGCGAAAAGGGCCTGCCGGTGCGTCGCCGCGATTTGACCTTCGCCACGATGGACCACTCCACGCCCACCACTACCGACCAAGTGTTCGGCGGCGTCCCCATCAAACTCGCTTCGGCGCGTGGGCAAGTGGAACAATTTGCTCGCAACTGCGCCGACTTCGAAGTCGAGTTGTTGGGCCTGCAGGACCAGAAGCGCGGCATCGTTCACATCATCGGGCCGGAGATGGGCCTTACACAGCCGGGCAAGACCATCGTGTGCGGCGATAGCCACACGAGCACCCACGGCGCCTTCGGTGCACTGGCCTTCGGCATCGGCAGCACGGAAGTGGGCCACGTGTTCGCCACGCAGTGCCTGCTGCAACGCAAGGCCAAAACCATGGCCGTGAATGTCGAGGGCGCTTTGGCTCCCGGCGTTTCGGCCAAGGACGTGGTGCTGGCCATCATTAACCACATCGGCGTTTCCGGCGGTACGGGCCACGTGCTCGAATACCGTGGTAGCACCATTCGCGCCATGTCGATGGAAGAGCGCATGACCGTGTGCAACATGTCCATCGAGGCAGGCGCACGGGCCGGCATGATGGCTCCTGACGAGACCACCTTCGCCTACCTGCAAGGCCGCGAACGCGCGCCACAGGGCGCGGCTTGGGACGCCGCAGTAGCCGCCTGGCGCGCTTTGGCTACTGACGAAGGCGCTCGCTTCGACCGAGAAGTGCACATCGACGCTACCCAGATCCGCCCGATGGTCACCTACGGCACCCACCCTGGCATGAGCATGGCCATTGGCGACACCGTACCGGTGCATGCTGGAGACTCGGTGTATGCCGCGTCGCTGGCCTATATGGGCTTGCAGCCTGGCCAGGCTATTACCGATGTGCCGGTCAATGTCGTATTCGTTGGCAGTTGCACCAATGGCCGCTTGTCCGACCTCGAAGAAGTGGCCAGCGTATTGCGTGGTCGCAAGGTGGCTGCCGGCGTTCACATGCTTATTGTTCCCGGCTCGCAGCAGGTAAAGCGCGAGGCCGAAGCGCGCGGCCTGCATGAGGTATTCGCAGCGGCCGGTGCTGAATGGCGCGAGAGCGGTTGTTCCATGTGCCTCGGCATGAACGGCGACACGGTGGCCAAGGGCCAGTACTGCGTCAGCACTTCCAACCGCAATTTCGAAGGCCGCCAAGGCGTGGGGTCCCGCACTCTGCTCGCCTCCCCGCTTACCGCTGCTGCCTCGGCTGTCACCGGCCGCGTCACCGACCCGCGTTCGTTGCTGGCCTGAGCCGGCACTACGGAGACCGATATGGACCCTATTCGCATCCTGCGTTCGCGCACCGTCGTCATGGCCACCACCAACATCGACACGGACCAGATCATTCCGGCCCGCTTCCTCACCACCACCACCAAAGAGGGTCTGGGCGCACAGCTCTTCGCGGACTGGCGCTATGACGCCAGCGGTGCGCCGAAGCCCGACTTCATCCTGAACACGCCCGCCGCGCAGGGCTGTCAGGTGTTGGTCGCCGGGCGCAACATCGGTTGTGGCTCCTCGCGCGAACACGCGCCTTGGGCACTCGTGGATTTCGGTTTCCGTGCCGTCATCAGCACCGAGATTGCCGACATCTTTCGCAACAACTCGCTCAAGAATGGCTTGCTACCCGTCATCGTCGACGGCGCCACCCACGAGTGGCTGCTGGCGAACCCCGGCGCCGAAGTGACGCTCGATCTTGAGACACGCGAATTGGGCCTGCCGGATGGCCGCAAGGTCACGTTCCCGGTGGAAGCGTTCGCGCGCTTCTGCCTGCTGAACGGCACCGACGAAATGGGCTATCTGCTCGGACAGGGCGAGGCCATTGCTGCCTACGAGGCGCTTCACGGCAAGCAGCCCGCCGGAGCCACGGCATGAAGGCAGTCATCGCGGTTCTCGCTGGTGACGGCATCGGCCCCGAGATTGTTGCCGAAGCGGTAAAAGTCATTCGGGTGGTCGAGGCGAAGTACGGACACGCGTTCGATATGCCCGAGGCACTGTTCGGCGCCGTGGCCATCGATGCCACCGGTTCCCCCCTGCCGCCGGAGACTTTGGCGCTGGCAGAACGCGCTGACGCCATCCTGTTCGGCGCGGTGGGCGACCCGCGCTTCGCCGACCCCAATCTGAAGGTTCGGCCGGAACAGGGAATTCTGGGGCTGCGCAAAGCGCTTGGGCTCTATGCGAACCTGCGCCCGGTCACCATCCACGAAGCCATCCTCGATGTTTCGCCACTCAAGCCGGAATACTTGAAGGGCGTCGACATCATGGTCGTGCGCGAACTCACGGGCGGCATCTACTTCGGTGAAAAGACTCGCACCGCGGATTCCGCTTCGGACCTGTGCACTTACAGCGTTCCGGAAATTGAACGCGTGGTGCGCGCTGCAGCGCGCCTTGCTCGCGGGCGCCGCAAGAAGCTCACCTCAGTCGACAAAGCGAATGTGATGGAAACTTCCCGCCTGTGGCGTGCGGTCGCCACGCGGGTCATGGCTGAAGAATTTCCGGACGTGGCCTTGGACCACATGTACATCGACGCCGCAGCCATGCACTTGCTGCGTCGCCCTTCGGACTTCGATGTCATCGTCACCGAGAATCTCTTCGGGGACGTGCTAACCGACGAGGCCGCCATGTTGCCGGGTTCGCTGGGGCTGCTGCCTTCGGCTTCGCTAGGCACCGGCACCAAGGGCATCTACGAACCCATTCATGGTTCGGCCCCGGATATCGCCGGGCAGGGCATTGCAAACCCCTACGCCACCATCCTCAGTGCGGCCATGCTGCTGCGGTTGTCGTTGGGATTGGAAACCGAAGCCGCTGCCGTCGAGGCCGCGGTGGCTGGCGCTATCGCGGCAGGCATTCGCACGGCAGACATGCGCCCCACGGGCAAGCCCGCCAGCACCAGCGAAGCTGGCGCTGCGGTGCTGGCGCGACTGGCGTAACCGACAGCCGCACACAGCGAAGGGGCCAAGCGCTAGTTCTTGCGCTGGGCCTTGGCCTTGTCTTTGACCGGCGCTGGCGCGCGTACTGCCGCAACGCCCACAGGCGCCGGCTCCACACCCAGCAAGGTGGCACCAGCAATCTTGAAGAACACGTCCGTGTTATCCAGCACGCCGTGGAATAAATTCCCACCGAGGCCATCTGCCGTCAGCGGCACGTCGGTAGCTGTATGCGTCGCCACCGAATCCGGTACTTGGCCCAGGAAGAACAGCCCCCCCTGCGAATCGCGCAAGTCCGGACGGTCTTGACCCGGCGGCACACCGTAGTTAGGGGCGGCTCCAGGGGATACCGGTCCCGAATCCGGCAAGGGCCGCGCATTGGTCACCCAGTCTTCGTAACGGTCTGCGTTCGCGCCATAGCCCACCAGGAGCTTACCGTCGATCTCTGTCGTCTCCGGAAAGCCGTCCGGCGCAATGCGGTAATGCGGGAAACGGGCTTGCTC
>CALQLF020000036.1 GCA_943331345.2 Candidatus Planktophila lacus
TCCGCTATCACACCGTGAAAGGCCAGCCACTCGTGGACTGCCACTGCCACCGGTGCGCCACCCCGCCACAAGCCTGCCAAATGGGTGGGGTGCCAGCCACTGGCGTGAATCCGCCGCGCCAATTCCCAGGAATCGCGCAGGAGTTCTGCGGCGTCCAGGTAACGCTTCTCCATGAAAGTCTAATGCCCGGCAGCAAAGACTGTTCGGCGAAAGCGCTCAGCGCACATCGCAGGCACACCAGACGTTCAGGCCGCGGGGGTCATTCAAGCGCCCCATGCCACGCGTCACCAACTGTAAGTCGTTCAACCCACGACGCAGCAACTTCTCGGCAGCCGATGGCTGGTGCCAGAGGCCGAGGCCTTCTAAGCCTTCAATGGCGTGCACCTGGGCGCCCACGACGACGCGCTCCGCCCAACCCAAGGCGGGCTCGCGGTAATCGATGCGATAGCCGTCTTCCATCTTCGCCAAGCGCGCAGCGGCCTGGATGGCAACGTCCAAATCGCCGAGGGTATCGACGAGACCCACTTCCTTGGCATCCTCGCCAGACCACACTTTGCCCTGAGCAATGGCGTCCATTTCCGCATATTTGCGGTGACGCCCTTCGGCCACGATGGAAACGAAACGACGGTAAGCATCGTCCACGCCCATCTGCACTACCCGCTTGGTATCGTCCGACAGGGTTCGTTCCAGCGTCATGCTGCCTGCCAACGGCGTGGTTCCGACGCCATCGATAGTGACGCCCACCTTCCCGAGCGTGTGCTCGAAAGTAGGAATGATGGCGAACACGCCGATGGACCCGGTGATGGTTGCCGGGAGAGCGACAATTTCATCGGCGGCTGCGGCGATGTAGTAACCGCCCGAGGCTGCGACGCTGGAGAACGAGGCCACCACCGGCTTGCCAGCTTGCTTCAGCGCCAGCACTTCACGACGGACGACTTCCGAAGCCAGCATGCTACCGCCCGGACTATCAATACGCAGCACGACGGCCTGCACATCGTCGTCGAAACGAGCATCGCGCAAGGCTGCGGCCAAGGTGTCGCCACCCACGGTACCACCCGGCGCCTCGCCATCCACAATCTCGCCGCTGGCCACGACGACGGCGACACGACGTGAACTGTCCCCGGCATCCGGCATGAATACCTCGCCAGAACGCACGACACGAAGGTAATCCATGACGTCCATGGAATTAAAGGTGTGGTAATCCTCGTCCTCTCCCGTCACGGCGATGAGTTCGTTTTCGAACTCCTCCCAAGTGGCAAGGCGGTCGACCAGCTTTTCCTGCAAGGCCAGTTGGGCCATGCTGCCGTTTACTGCCTCGAGGCGGGCAGCCATCTGTTCTGCTTGGGCCTGCAACGCCGCCTTCGGCAACCGTCGCCGCGGCTCTATGTCGGCCTGGTACAGGTTCCAGAGATCCCCTAGCCAAGCGATGGCGTCCGCCTTCTCCTCTGGTGACATGCTCGCGCGAGTGAACATGTCGCCATAGCTCTTGTGAGAACCGGCACGGAACACGTTCACATCGACAGCCAGCTTCTCCAGCGTTCCCTTGTAAAAGCTGCGGTAGGTCGAGTAGCCATCAATGGCCACCGCACCGAGCGGGTCGAGCCACAGGTGGTCAGCCTGCGCGGCCAAATGGTACTGCGCTTGATCGAAGTACTGGCCATAGGCATAGACGGGCTTGCCCGTTTTGCGGAACCGCGCGATGGCCACGGACAGTTCCTGCAACTTGGTGAGGCCGCCGCCATCGAGCCCGCTAGGGTCAATGACCAACGCCCGGATGTGGTCATCGGTTGCGGCCACGTCGATGGCTGCCACCACATCGCGCAACAGCACCTCGCCATCGCTCTGGCCAGAGGCACGAGCGAAAGCGCGGTCTAGCGGCGTACCGCTGAGTTCCTCCACCAAACGCCCTTGCGGTGCCAGCACCAGCGCCGCCTGCGGCGGAATGACCGGGGAACTCGGGTTGCCCGCCATGACCAGCAGCGCAAACAGCAACACCAGCAGCAAGAAGTGCAGGGTCTTGCGCAGCGCGTCCAGCGCGCCGAAGACAAAGCGGACCGTCGCCTTCATGGCACGCCAGAGCAGGCCGAAGACAGAGCTTGCGGGCTTCGCAGGCGCAGGTGCGGGCGTCGACGGCTGCGGCAACGGGGGCGGCAGGGCCGGTGCGACGGGAACGGACGGTGCTGGGGAATCGGCCGCTACAGCCGGTTCATTCGTGCCGGGAGCGGTGCCTTCAGGCGGAAGGGAGTTTTCCATCGCCGAAGTTTAACGCAGGCACGAAAAAGCCACGGCATGCTTTTTTCAAAACAAACCGTGGCTTTGGGCGATGAACAGAAGGCATGGCACCGACAGCGGCCAAGCCGCCGGTGACGACCGCGGGGCAGGAGCCCCGCTGGGTCAGACCTTCTCTTCGATGCGCGCGCTCTTGCCGCTGCGCTCGCGGAGGTAGTACAGCTTGGCGCGACGGACGTTACCGCGACGCTTGACGCTGATTTCGCCGATGGACGGGCTGTAAGCCTGGAACACGCGCTCCACGCCCTCGCCGTGCGAGATCTTGCGGACGGTGAAGGTGCTGTTCAGGCCGCGGTTGCTCTTGGCAATGACCACGCCTTCGTAGGCCTGGACGCGCTCGCGGTCGCCTTCCTTCACCTTCACTTCCACGACGACGGTATCGCCGGGGCCGAACTCGGGAACGGTGCGCGTCATTTGACGCTGCTCGATCGCCTGGATGAATTTGTTCATGATTCCTGACTCTCCACAATCCGCCGTGCCACACACCAGTGCGCCGGCACCTATTTGAAAACCCTGACTTCGCCTGCCATGCCTGGCTTGGCGCCGCCCATGCAACCTCTACTCCGCACCAGCACGCAGGCCCTAGGGACCCGGCCGCACCGGCACTTCAGGCCCCGGCACCACGCCCGCCTCCTCCAAGAGACGACGCTCGGCCACCGAGACCCCACGCACAGCGAGCAGGTCCGGCCGGCGTTGCGCGGTGAGCAGCAAAGCCTGCTGCAACCGCCAGCGCGCGATGGTGGCGTGGTTGCCCCCAACGAGGACCTCCGGCACCGCCTGCCCTTCAAACACCTCGGGCCGCGTGTAGTGCGGCCAATCGAGGAGTCCGTCGCTGAACGACTCCTGCTCCGCGCTTTCGGCGGCCCCCAGTACCCCGGGAAGCAACCGCGCCACGGCATCGAGAACCACCAGTGCGGGCAGTTCCCCGCCCGTCAACACGTAGTCCCCGACCGACACTTGGTCGTCAATCTCCGCGTCCAGCAGACGCTGATCGACTCCCTCGTAGCGGCCGGCCAGCAACACCATGCCTGGCGCCGCTGCCCAGCGCCGGGCGTCTGCCTGCGTGAACCGCCGGCCCTGAGCCGAAAGGTACACGCGGGGACTGCCAACCGGCACCCGCTCCACCGCGGCCCGCAAGGCGGTACGCAGTGGCTCGATCTTCAGCACCATGCCCGGCCCGCCGCCATAAGGGCGGTCGTCCACCGTGCGGTGCACGTTCGTGGCATGGGCGCGAGGGTCTTCAGTACCCACCGCAATGAGGCCACGCTCCACCGCGCGCCCCACCATGCCTTGGCTGACGTAGGCCCGGATGATGTCCGGAAACAACGTCACCACTTCAAACTTCACGCTTCCTCCCAGTCGACCGTCACTTGCCCGGCGTCAAGATTGACCGCACGGACATGCTGACGAACCACCGGCACCCAGATTTCTCCGGGCTTGCCATCCTCTCCGACCGCCGTTGCCACCACCACCATGAGGGTGTTGGCGGGCGTATCGACCAGGTGGCTGACCTTGCCGAGCGAGCGGCCACCCAAAGTGACCACCTCCAACCCAGGTAAGTCGTCGAGGTAGTACTCGCCGGGCGCCGGTGGTGGCAAAGCCGAACGCGGCACTGCCACCTCACGCAAAGCCCAAGCGGCGGCCGCATCGCGGTCCTGCACACCCTCCAGCCTTACCAGCCAGAACTCTCCCTGACGCCGCCCACCGGCGAACCGGAAGGGCTGCCACTCCCCGCGGGGCGTGGCCGCATACAGCGACGGATACTTCAGCACCGCCTCAGGCGGCGAGGTGAAGGACTGCAGTCGCAGTTCTCCACGCACGCCGAACACCCCGAGAAGGCGCCCCAACACCACCATGCGCCCGGAGGCGACGACAGTTGGGGCTTGCGTCGTCACGTCCGGCAGCGCAAACGCTTGCGGCTACCCGGGCGTGCCGACAACGGCTTCAGGCCGCCTGCTTCTTGAACTGCGCGACGAGAGCGTCAACGCGATCGGAAGCGCGGGCGCCCTGCGCAGCCCAATGTTCGATACGGGCGAGATCGAGACGAAGCTTCGTCTCCTTGCCGCGTGCGATAGGGTTGAACGTGCCCACCTGCTCGAGGATGGTGCCGCCCTGGCGCTTGCGGCTGTCGGCGACGACCACGTGGTAGAAGGGGTCCTTCTTGCCGCCGCGACGCGTCAGACGAATGGTCACCATGTTTGTGTTCCTGAAAACGAAATACAGAAGAGTAAAGCCACCGGCGCCCGGCCCTAACGGGCGGACGCTGGAAAGCCCGCTATAGTACGCAAAAATCCTTCGGGGATAAAGCCTTACCCGCGCCCACCGGGGCCGCCGCCGCCGAAGCCCCCGGGAAAGCCGCCGCCCAGCCCACCCGGCAGGCGCCCGCCCAGTCCGCGCATCAGGCCCTTCAGCCCGCCCTTGCCGAAGGATTTCATCACTTTCTGCATCTGCAAGAACTGCTTCAGCAGACGGTTGAGGTCTTGTACCTGGCTACCTGAACCGGCGGCAATACGGCGCTTGCGCGAACCATCAATCAATTCCGGGCGCCGGCGCTCGCGCGGCGTCATGGAGTCAATCATGGCGATTTGGCGCTTGAGCTGCTTTTCGTCGAAACCATTCGCCGCCCCGGCCTGGTTGGCTAACTGCGTCGGGAGCTTGTCCATGAGCGAGGCAATACCGCCCATTTTCTGCAACTGGGTGAGTTGCTCGCGCAGGTCGGAGAGGTCGAAACCCTTCCCTTTTTGCAATTTCTCCGCAAGGGCTGCCGCCTTCTCTTGGTCAACCTGCGCCTGCACCTGCTCGACCAGGGCGACCACGTCGCCCATGCCGAGAATGCGGCCCGCAACCCGTTCTGGATAGAAGGGCTCGAGTGCCTCGACCTTCTCGCCCATACCGACGAACAAGATGGGCTTGCCCGTGACATGGCGCACCGAGAGCGCAGCACCGCCACGCGCGTCGCCATCGGCTTTGGTGAGAATGACACCGGTCAGGTCCAACGCTTCGTTGAAGGCCCGCGCGGCATTCACCGCATCTTGGCCGGCCATGCTGTCCACCACGAACAGGCGCTGATGGGCACCGACGGCAGCGTCGATGGCCTGCACCTCGCTCATCATTTCGCCGTCGACATGCAAGCGACCAGCGGTATCGATGATGAGCACGTCGTAAACGCCGCGCTTCGCTTCGGCGAGGGCGTGGGTGGCAATATCCACGGGGCGCGCCGCGAGGTCTGTCGGGATAAAGCCCGCCTCCACCTGCGCCGCCAAGCGCTCCAACTGAGTTACGGCCGCCGGGCGATAAACGTCCGTACTGGCCAGCGCCACGCGCTTTTTCAGGGACTCCTTGAGCCAACGGGCCAACTTGGCAGCGGTGGTGGTCTTGCCGGCGCCCTGCAGGCCGGCCAGCAAAATAACCACCGGGGCTTGCGCGCGCAATTCCAGGCGCCCGCCTTCGGGACCCATGACGCGTACCAGTTCTTCGTGAAGGACTTTCACGAACACCTGGCCTGGCGTAAGGCTCTTCTGCACCTCCGCCCCGAGAGCCCGCGGCTTCACGGCGTCGATGAAGGCCTTCACGACGGGCAGCGCCACGTCCGCTTCAAGCAGGGCCATGCGCACTTGGCGCAGCGTGTCGGCGATATTGTCCTCGGTCAGGCGGCCACGGCCACGCAACGAGTCGACAGCGCCCGCCAGGCGCTCGGTGAGTTTGTCAAACATGGGGACCATTATCGCACCGCCATGGCGCGGCGTCCTGTGCCATCATTCAAGTCCGACCCTGTGCCATCGGGCCCCACCGTGCCGACACTGCCTCCTTACCTCGCCTCCCTCCTCTATTTGGCCGCTGCTGGCTTGGCGTTAGCAGGCGTCATCCGCGGGCAGCGCTCGCTCGCCAAGGCAGCTAGCGCCATCGGCGCCTTAGCGCTGCTCACGCAAGCGCTCACCCTGGCTCCAGCCCTCGGCAACGCTGGGCATGCCCTAACGCTCACCCTTGCCGACGCCGCATCGCTGGTGGGCGCAGTCGTGGCCGCCACTGCGCTGCTGGGTGCCGCGCGAAGCAGCCTTGGCGGTGCCGCCGTGGCCTTGTGGTTCAGCGCCGCAGTACTCGCCGCCGGCACAGCCTCGCACGGCGTCTATGCAGAGCAGGCAGCGCCGGGTCCTGAACTCGTCGCGCACATCGTGCTGTCCGCCCTCGCCGCCGGCCTGCTTTCTGTTGCCGCCATTCTGGTACTGCTGCTGGCGTCCCAGAGCGCGCGTCTGCGCGAACGCCGGCCACTAGGCCTGCTGGCGGCACTGCCGCCCATGGAAACCCTGGAGAACGCCGTGTTCCGGGCGGTCCTCGGCGGCTTCGTCCTGCTGTCGCTGTCGCTGCTGTCGGGGTTTTTGTTCATCCAGAATCTGTTCGCTCAACACCTCGTCCACAAGACCGTGCTGTCCATCGTGGCGTGGTGCATTTTTGGCACCCTGCTGCTGGGGCGTCACCGCTTTGGCTGGCGCGGGCGGCAGGCGCTGCGCTTCCTGCTGGCGGGTTATGTCACGCTGGCACTGGCGTATTTCGGCAGCCGGTTCGTGCTCGAGGGCATCCTCGGGCGCCACTGGGGCTGAAGCGCATGCCGCCGCGCAAGGGTGGCGGGACGGGTGGCGGACTGCGCAGGCCCGCTGATGCCATCGACCTCGACACGCTGCCCGGCTATTTCATCCGGCGGCAGCAGCAGATTGCCGTGGCCATCTTCCTTGAAGAGGCTGAACAGCAAGGGCTCACCCCCGTGCAATTCGCGGCACTGCTCACGGTGGCACGCCAACCCGAACTGGACCAGCGCAGCCTGGCAGCCACCATCGGCCTCGACACCTCGACTGTCGCGAGCGTCATCGACCGTCTCGAAGCCCGCAACCTCATGCGTCGTCAGCCTTCCCTGCAAGACCGTCGCCTGCGTCTGCTGACCACCACGCCGGAAGGGCTGGCGCTACTCGATGAAGTAGAACCCGGCGTGCTACGCGCGCAGGAGCGCATTCTGGCTCCGCTCTCGCCGAGCGAAAAGAAAGCCTTCCTGCAGCTACTGATGAAACTGGTGCAAGGAAACAATGGCTTCAGCCGGGCCCCCAGCGCCAGTTCCGACCGCAGCGCTGCCGAAGACTAGCCGCGCGCAGCCGCTAGCGCTTCGTCGAGCCGGCTGACGCCGATCACTTCCAATCCCTTCAAATGCGTATCCTCGCGTCGCGGAGCATTCTGCTTCGGCACGATGGCGCGCTTGAAGCCGTGCTTGGCCGCCTCGCGCAAGCGTTCATCGCCAAACGGTACGGGCCGAATTTCGCCTGCCAGCCCCACTTCCCCAAACGCCACCACATCTTGCGACAAGGGACGGTCATCGAGGCTGGACACGGCAGCCAGCAAGGCCGGCAGGTCCGCGGCCGTCTCGCTCACACGCACACCCCCGACCACGTTCACGAACACATCGTGTGCCGACAGCAGCACACCGCCATGGCGATGCAATACCGCCAGCAACAACGCCAGACGATTTCCTTCAAGACCCACCGCCACTCGGCGTGGGTTGGTGGAATGGGACTCGTCGACGAGTGCCTGTACCTCTACCAACATGGGACGAGTGCCTTCCCGCGTCACCATGACCACACTGCCGGATACCGGCGTTTCGTGACGGGACAGGAAAATGGCGGAGGGGTTGCGCACTTCACGCAAGCCACCCTCCTCCATCGCGAACACGCCAATTTCGTTCGCCGCACCGAAGCGATTTTTCACCGCACGCACCACGCGGAACCGGCTACCGGAATCACTTTCAAAGTAGAGCACCGTGTCCACCATGTGCTCGAGGATTCGCGGACCGGCGATCGCACCCTCCTTGGTGACATGGCCAATCATCAGTACGGCCGTGCCCGTAGCCTTGGCGAAGTGGACCAGCATCGCGGCGCTTTCGCGCAACTGCGTCACTGAACCGGGGCTGCTATCCACCGCTTCAGCCACCATCGTCTGAATGGAGTCGACCACCAGCACGCGCGCGCCGCTGTCGGCCGCGGCGGCAATGACCTGCTCCACCCCCGTCTCGGCCAGCAACTGCAGGCGCTCCGGGTTCAAGCCCAAGCGGCGCGCCCGCAACCCCACCTGCCGCAAGGACTCCTCACCGGTGGTATAGAGCGTCGGCGCCACGGCCGACAAGGAAGCGGCCGCCTGCAGCAGCAGCGTGGACTTGCCGATTCCCGGGTCGCCGCCGATGAGGGTGACGGAACCAACCACGAGGCCACCGCCCAATACCCGGTCGAACTCCCCTAGCCCAGTGGGCAGGCGCTCGGCTTCGCCATCCGCCGAACCCGACAGGACGCTAGGAACGCTGCCAGCGGCGGCGGCTCCGCGCCCCCGTACCAGCGCCTCGGCTCGCCCGCCACGCCCACCGGCCCGGTCAGCAGTACCAACGCCGTGCAGCGCCGTAAACGTGTTCCATTCCCCACAGGCGGGGCACTGCCCCTGCCACTTGGGAGACTCATCGCCGCAATGCCCGCAGACGTAAACCGTCCGACCGCGGGCTCCAGCGCCCTTCTCTTTTGCCATGACCGTACCGCCCGAACCGACCGTCCCCGGCTGGGGACCCGTCTGATTATGGTGCATCAATGAGAAGTGCGGCACGCTGTGATGGCGCGGCACTGCCTATAATTCACCCATCGTCCCTCCGGGGACCCCTGCGGTTGAAGCCTTGGATTTCGCCAGCCTATTCGTCCGTAGCACGCCGTTCAGACGCTTGGTCGCTGCCACTGCAGCGGCCGGGGCCTTGGCCCTGTTGCTGGGCACGGTGGCCACCGCTGTCCCCGCCACGCTGGATGGCCTCCTGACGGACCTCACGCAGCGCGGCAAGCCAGCGCTTGTCGGTAGCGTTCGCGTAGTGACTTTGCCCGGCAACTCTGCCGGAACCAGCAGTCTTTCCCGCTCAGATCTGGCCCGACTACACAACCGCTTGGTGCGCGCTGGCGCGGCAGCGGTGGTCCTGCAAGTGCCACTGGACTCCCCGGAGGCGCCACGCGACCTCGCACAGGTTCGCGGCATGCTCGACGCCTTGGGCGCCAACCGCGACCCCGCCCTGGCCGCGCGCCTGCGTAACTGGGCACAAGAACTCGACCACGACGCGGTTCTGGAACAGACCTTGCGGCAAACCGGCCACGCAGTGCTGGTGGCACCCCAACACGACCCGACCCATGTCGGCGCGGAAGGCGTACAGGAAACTCCCGCACTAACCGGCCTGCCCGGTCTCGACGCCATCAACGCTCCTGCGCTTCCCGAGGTGGACGCCCCGCTCGCCCGGTTCACCGGCGTTGCCATCAGCGCTGCCCTTACCCCCAAGCACATCGACGGGGACGGGGTCCGCCGTCATGAAGCGCTCTATTTCGAAACACCCGCCGGGCCGGTACCGTCGGTGCCCCTTGCCGCCTGGCTGCTGGCCAAGGGCGTCTCGCCGGAAAGCCTCACCGGTGGCGAATCGCTCGTCGGCAACGGCGCGACCAAGCTCCGGCTGGGTGGAGATGCGACCTGGCTCCCCCGCTACGGTTCCGCTACCAAACTCGAACGTAGCACCGCCGCCGCTTGGCTAGAGAGCAGCAACAACCCGGCCGATGTCCGCGGCAAGGTCGTGGTGGTCTGCCCGCGCTCACCAACCGAGTCTGTACCAGCCGGAAGGCAACTATCACGTTGTGACGGGACAGCACTCCGTATCGCCAGCCTGCTTGCCGGCGATTACATGCAACAACCCTTCTGGGGAAAACTGCTGGCCTTGGCGCTCTGGTGCGGCGTCATCGCCTTTGCCGCTTTCGGCTGCCCAGTGCTGCCGACGGGCGGGCGCATTGCGGCCGGCACTGGACTGGCCATCGGCATTGCGGGACTCGAACTCTGGCTGCTGGCAGAACACAACACCGTTACCCCATTGATGTCCTCGACTCTTGCCTTGGCTGTGCTGGCGCCTTGGGTGTGGCGCATTCGCGCGCCGGAACGCCCCATTGCCGAAAGCATCCTCGCGGCGGAAGGCGCCCCTTTCACGCAGCAACGTCGTTCACCCGAAGCCCGCACCAGCCCAGCGCCGCGGCCACAGTTGGTGCCCGTCCCCCAATCGCGGACCAGTACCCAGGCGGCCGAAGTGGCGCGCTCCAGCCGCCTCGGCATCGAACTGCCACCGGACCACGTGCCCGGCCGCGGGCTGCCCGGCGTGGAGTCCGTCGCTCCCATCACGACCCCTGCTGGCAATCCGCCCCAACCAGCCGTGCGTGTGCCCGGCACGCAAACGACCGTCGCCATGCCGACGCAAAAAATCATCACGCCGCCCGCACCACGCGCCGACGGCCCAGTGTTGGACCCTGTTCAACGCAACCTGAAGCCACTGTCCACACCACCGACGCAGACCGGCTCGAACTCACTGCGCGCCATCTCCGAGCAACTCAGTTCTCGCATGCTGGATCCGGCTACCGCTGATGTCGCAGACCTGCTGCTAGGGCGCATCAAGCGACCACCGAAACCCAAGCTCGGGCGCTATGAACTGGATCGCGAACTAGGTCGCGGTGCCATGGGCACTGTCTATGTGGCGCGCGACCCGCAGATCAATCGTGTCGTTGCGTTGAAGGCCATCCCGTTATCGGATGAAGCCAACGAGAGCGACAGCAATGACCTCAAGTCCCGGTTTTTCCGGGAGGCGGAAATGGCCGGCCGTCTGGCTCATCCGCGCATCGTCACCGTGTACGACGCTGGCGAGGACCGTGGTATCGCCTACATCGCCATGGAATTCCTGACCGGTCGGACACTCGGAGAATTCACCGCCCCCGACCGCCGCCTGTCAGATACCGACGTTTTCGAGGTCATCGCCCGCGTGGCGGAAGGGCTGGACTATGCCCACGCCCAAGGCGTCATCCACCGTGATATCAAACCAGGCAACATCATCTACGACGCCGATACGGGTAGCACGAAGATCACCGACTTCGGCATCGCGCGTGTCACCAATAGCGCGTCCACTCGTACCGGTGTGGTGCTGGGAACCCCCTCGTTCATGTCCCCGGAACAATTAGAGGGCAAGCCGCTCCAGGGAACCTCCGATCTCTTCTCGCTAGGCATCACGCTGTTTCAGTTGCTGACGGGGCAGTTGCCTTTCCGTGCCGACTCCATGACCGCTCTGATGGACAAGATTGCCAACGCACCGCACCCGCCGCTGGAAACCCTGCGACCAGATTTGCCCCCAGCAGCAGCTCTGGTCATCGACCATGCACTCGAAAAGGATCCATCGCGCCGTTTCCAGACAGGCACCGAAATGGCCGCGGCACTACGTCACTGCGGCGCCTTGCTCGCCGAACGGACCGGGGCGTTCAGCCCGGAGAAAACCAATGGCTGACAACCGGCTGGATTTGGTCGCTGCGGCCTTGCGCAACAAGTTCCTGTCGTTCGCTCAGACCGACACTGGTCGCGTACGCGACCATAACGAGGACTCCATCGGCTCGGACCCCGAAACGGGCCTGTTCGTGCTGGCTGACGGCATGGGTGGCTACAACGCGGGCGAAATCGCCAGCGGCATCGCCGTCAAGACCGTGATGGGGCTCGTACGTGATGCCTGCAGCGTGCAGGCACTGGACGTAGCGGACAGCGCTACTGGCAAGTCGCGTCCGGCCATCGTGCTCCGCGATGCCATCATGCGTGCGAACAAACTCATTCATCAGACCTCCAAGACGCAGGTCCAGTGCGAAGGCATGGGCACTACGGCGGTTGCCTGCCTGTTCAACGATAACAAGGTCAGCATCGCCCACGTCGGCGACTCCCGTGCTTACCGCCTGCGCGGCGATGAATTCAAGCAACTGACGCTGGACCACAGCCTGCTGCAAGAGTTGGTGGCACGCGGTTTCTACACCGCCGAGGAAGCCGCTCGCAGCACCAACAAAAACTACGTGACGCGTGCGCTCGGGGTCGACCCTACCGTCGAGGTCGACGTACTGGAACTTGCCGCACTCCCCGGTGACTGTTTCCTCCTCTGCTCGGACGGTCTGTCCGACATGGTGGCAGATGAAGATCTGCAACTCACACTGCAAACCTTCGGCCACGACCTGGCGGTAGCAGGGCGGCAACTCGTCAAACTCGCCAACGAGCAAGGCGGCCGCGACAATATCTCGGTGATGCTGGTCCGCGTTGTAGACGCTTTCCCGGCACGCAAGAGCCTCGTTGAACGCCTCCGCGACTGGATGCGCTGAAGCAATGGAAGCAAGCTCATGGCAAGACTGATTTTGACGCTCGAAGGCCAGTCACTGGCCGAGTACAACATGAGCAAGGAGCGCTACACCGTTGGCCGGCTCCCAGATAACGACGTGCGCATCGATAACGCCGCCGTCAGCGGGCACCATGCGCTCATCATCAACATTCTCAATGACTCTTTTCTGGAAGATCTCAATTCCACCAACGGCACCTATGTCAACGGCAAACTCATCAAGAAGCATGCTCTGCAGCACGGTGATGTGATTACGGTGGGACACCACCAGCTACGTTTCGTTGATAGCCAGGTGGAAGGTGACGGCAGCGACGAATTTGCGAAGACGCTGGTCATTCAGGGTAACAATGAAGCGACCGATGACCGACTGCCCGTCATGGCGGTACGTCCTGCAGTCGGCACGGGCAATGGCAAGGGCAGCAACACGCCGCACCCACCCACTATCCCGGTCGCCATCAGCGTCCATCGCAACGCCAAGGTACAAGTGCTTTCGGGGCCGTTTGCCGGCCGCGAAATGGAACTGACGAAAGTGCTGACGACCCTGGGGCGTCCCGGCGTCCAGGTAGCAGCCATTACTCGTCGCGCCGATGCGCACTACCTGGTGCATGTGGAAAGCGGCACGCCAGGCACTTTCCCGCTGGTGAACGGCAACCCTATCGGCGCACAGGCGCAACGCCTGCGCGATAATGACGTCATTACCCTCGCGGGCGTGAAGATGGGGTTTTTCGAGTCTTGAGTAGCGGCCGCGCCTCCGCAACGGTGGCGGCAGGCGTAGCGAACCGGTCCGGAAGCAATCCCGCGAGTTCCGCCGCGGTCAAGTCGCGCCAGCGCCCTGCCGGCAGCGCGCCCAATTCGACGTTGACGACCCGCACACGCCGCAAGCGACGAACGGTGTAGTCGAAGTATTCGCACATGCGCCGAATCTGGCGATTCAATCCCTGCGTCAAGATGATGCCAAACGTGTTCTTGCCCACCACCCAAGTGTGGCAAGGCAAGGTGACCGTATCCAGAATGGGCACGCCCTGAGACAGCGCGGCCAGAAACGCCGGCGTCACCGGCCGGTCCACTTCCACCAGATATTCTTTCTCGTGCCCATGTTCGGCACGCAGCAAAGCATTGACGATGTCACCATCATTGGTGAGCAAGATGAGCCCTTCGGAGTCTCTATCGAGCCGCCCCACCGGAAACACACGTTCGGAATGGCCGACGAAGTCGACGATGTTGCCAGCGACACGTCGGTCAGTAGTGCACTCGACGCCAATCGGTTTGTGCAGCGCCAAGTAAATCTTGCGACGCGCGGCTTGCGCCGGCAGGCCATCCACGGTCACGGCATCATCCGGCAGAACGCGGGTGCCCAACGACGCCACGGCGCCATTCACACCAATGCGACCCGCGGCAATCCACGCGTCCGCTTCCCGCCGCGAGCACACACCGGTTTCAGCGAGCCACTTGTTGAGGCGGGTGCCGGGGGTAGCCGTGTCCGTAGGTTCCACTGCATCTTGGCTCATGGCACATCCGCTGCGAAGAAAAGAGAGAAAAACCGTTCATCCACGGTGAAAAGCACGAGCGTTTTCACGCCACGTCACCGGCCATGGAGCCCGTTATTGGCACACCGGCCTCGTGCGCCAACTGTTCGAGAAAGCTCCGCAGATAGGCTGTGCGGCGCGCGGCTTCCGCGCGACCTTCGGTAGTGCGAAAGGTGGGCGCCAAATGCAGCAACTTGGTGTAGAAATGGTCTACCGCCGAGACTTTGTCGTCGGGTTGGCGCTGTTCGCACCAAGGGTCGGGTAACGCGTAGAGCGGCCGCTTCATTTCAGCGGCGAGCATGAGGCAACGCGCCACGCCGGCAGCACCGATGGAATCCAAGCGGTCCGCATCTTGTACCACTGCCGCCTCCAGCGTTTCCGGGACGATGCCCGCAGACCAGCTATGCGCCTCTATGGCATGCACCACTTCCGGCAACAGCTGTTCGGGATACTCAAACTGCCGCAGCAAGGTGGCAGCGTGAGCGGCACATAGGCGCGAAGCGCGCGACCGGTTTGGCGAATCCTTGGGAACATGCACGCAGTCGTGCAGCCAAATGGCTGGCATGACCACGTGCGGATTCGCATCCACCGCGGGGGCCAGCCAACGCGCATTGGCGACCACGCGTTCAAGATGCAGCGCGTCGTGAGCAGCATCGCCGCAAGCAAGCAACGCCGCGGCGCGACAACGACGTTCAAGTTCGTTCAAGTCGAATGGCGGCAAGGAAGACATGCCAGCCGTCACTTTCAGCGACCGCGTCCGCCAAAGCTGCCACCGCCGTGGCCACCGTGACCGCGACCACCGGCATGACCACCGCCTTGCCCACCGCGACCACCGCCCGTACCGCGACCAGCGCTAGGACCACGCGCGCCACCAGCGTTACCGCCACCTGGGCCACGACCACCGCCGGCATTACCGCCACCAGTGGCACGACCAGCGGCCGCGGGCTGGGCACCACCACCACGGCGCTCTGCCTTTTGGCGGGCATTGTCACGCGCCTGCGACTTCTGCGCCCGGATGGCGGCAATACGCTCCGCGATAGGAACCTCGAGCGCCTCGGCCGCCTTCGCGGTGTAATCGAAGTCCGGCAGCTTCAGACGCGGCAGAGCGCGGCCTACGGCGCGCTCGATAGCGCGAATCTCGTTTTCTTCGTCGGGGGCACACAGCGTCAGCGCACGTCCCGTAGCACCCGCACGCGCGGTTCGACCCACGCGGTGGATGTAGTCCTCGGAAACCACCGGGACATCAAAGTTGAAGACGTGGCCGAGTTCGTTGATGTCGATACCGCGAGCCGCGATGTCGGTGGCAACGAGCACGCGGAATTTGCCATCCTTGAAACCAGCCAACGCCGCTACACGCTGTGCCTGCGAGCGGTTGCCGTGAATGCGCTCGGCAGTGATGCCTGCGGAATTCAACTGCTTGGCTAACCGGTCCGCACGATGCTTGGTACGCGTGAACACAATGGCATCGCGCACTTGTTCCTGCTCGATAAGCCGCTTGATGAGTTCGCCCTTCAAGTGACTCGGCACGGGGAACAGCGCCTGTTCAACACCCGTGGCCGGCTTGGCCTGGCGCTCGACGTCGATGGCGATGGGGTCCTTCAACATCTCACGCGTTAGCTGCGCGATGGGCGGCGGCATGGTGGCGCTGAAAAACAGCGTCTGCTGCCGCGGTGGCAAGTGGCGCAACACGCGACGCAGGTCGGGCAGGAAGCCCATGTCCAGCATGCGGTCGGCTTCGTCCAATACCAGCACCTCGAGGTCCGGCAGTACGCCGTAGTTTTCCTTGAAGTGGTCGAGCAAGCGGCCCGGGCAGGCAACAATGATGTCGACTTTATCGCGGAAGGCCATCTCCTGCGGCTTGTGGCCGACGCCACCAAAGATGGGCGCTACCTTCAACGAGGTATGACGCGCGAAATCTTGGGTCGCCTCGACGATTTGGGCGGCAAGTTCGCGGGTGGGCGTAAGCACGAGCGCGCGCGTGGCACGGCGCGGATTTGCCAGCAGCCGGTTCAGTACGGGCAGCATGAACGCCGCGGTTTTACCGCTGCCGGTCATGGCGCACGCAAGAAGGTCCTTGCCCTGGAGGGCAGGCGGTATGGCACCGATTTGGATGGGGGTGGGATTGGCAAAGCCGAGCTCGTCGATGGCGCGCACAAGACGCGCATCGAGCCCAAGGGAATGGAACGACAAGGTAGGGGGACTCTTCAGGGTTGGGAAATAAGGGGCGTGGCGGCGATTGCCGGCACGTTGCCCCGCTGCGGGGCAGCACAGGAACGGCCACAAGGGGCAGCGCTCCGGTCCGTAAAGTCTACTACACTCGTGCACTCACCGCCCACCTCATTACTGCAGGAGTAGTTTTCATGCGTCATACCCGCGTTGCTCTCGCCCGGAGGCTCGCCTTGGTTCTGGCCTTGGCAACCAGCAGCGCTGCTACCGCCGCGCTCGCTGCCAATGCCACGCCGGACGCTCCTCGCCTTGAAGCCGACATGCCGCAACTGCTGAAGCTCTATAAAGAGCTGCATCTCGCGCCGGAACTGTCGCGCATGGAAGAAAAAACTGCTGCGCGCCTCGCCAGCGAACTGCGTGCGCTTGGCTTCACCGTCACCGAAGGCATCGGCAAGTACTTCTCACCCGGCTACAAAGGCTATGGGCTGGTGGGTGTCATGAAAAATGGCGACGGTCCTACCGTACTGGTGCGCGCCGACATGGACGCCTTGCCAGTCGAAGAAAAAACCGGCCTACCCTATGCCAGTACCGTCAAGGTGCGACTGCCCAGCGGACAAGAAACCGGTGTGATGCATGCCTGCGGACACGATATTCACGTGACCTCACTGGTGGGCACTGCACGCCAGCTGGTCGCCATGAAGAACCAATGGCGCGGCACGCTCATCCTGCTCGGTCAACCCGCCGAAGAAACCATCGATGGCGCAGTAGCCATGGTGCGTGACGGTCTGTACGACAAGGTACCGAAGCCCGACTACGTTATCGCCCTGCACGACTGGAGCGGCATGCCGGCCGGGCGTGTCGGCGTCACCTCGGGGCCCGCCATGGCCCAGTCCACGCAAATCGATATCCGCGTTCGCGGTGTCGGTGGCCATGGCTCAGCACCGCAGACCACCCGCGATCCAGTGGTCCTGGCCGCCAGTATCGTCATGCAATTGCAGACCATCGTTAGCCGCAGCGTCGCACCGCAAGAGCCGGCGGTGCTCACGGTCGGCACCATTCACGGCGGCACCAAGCGCAACATCATCCCCGAGGAAGTGAAACTCGAACTGAACATGCGCAGCTACAACGAGGACACCCGCCAGACACTCATCGCGGGCGTGCGTCGCGTGGCGCGCGGCGCCGCTATCGCCATGGGCGTGCCGGAAGACCGCATGCCGGAAGTGACCGTCATCGAATCCGAATTTGCTCCGGTGGTCATCAACGACCCGAAACTGAACCAACGCGTCGAGGCCTCGCTGCGCAAGGCGGTCGGTGCGGAGAACGTCGACCAACTACCGGCAGTGATGGGCAGCGAGGACTTCGGTCGCCTCGGGTTGGATGGCAAGTTCCCCACCGTCATGTTCCGTGTCGGTGCCGTCAACCCCGCGGAGTACGCCAAGGCGACGGCCGCGGGCACCGTGCTCCCGTCGACCCACTCGCCCCTGTTCGCACCGGACCCGGAACCCACGCTGCGCACCGGCATCCTCGGCATGACACAGGTCGTGCTGGACCTCATGCCGCGTTAAGCCACTTGACAGTCTCCGGGGCTGGATGCAAAGTGATATCACTTTGATTTCACCCCGGAGACTCTCATGACCTCCCCTACCACGCCCAAGGCTTCCACTCAGGAAGTCATCTTCAGTAGCTCCAGCGGCTATCTCCCACTGCTGGTGGGCCTCGGCTTACCCATCGGTGCCTTCGCCTGGATTGCCCACACCGGCGACGACCCGAGCGGCGGCATGGTCCTCGCTGTCCTGGCCTTGGTGTTGGTCGCTGTCTTTGCTCTGGCTGGCCTTTACGTCCTGCAACCGAACCAGGCCGCACTGCTCACTTTCTTTGGCGACTACCGCGGCACCGACCGTGGTAGCGGCCTGCGCTGGGCCATTCCGTTCTACGGCAAGAAGAAACTGTCGCTCCGTGCCCGCAACCTCGTCAGTGAACGGTTGAAGGTGAATGACAAGCGCGGCAACCCCATCGAAATTGCTGCCGCCATCGTGTGGCGCGTCGAGGACACCGCGCGCGCCGCCTACGATGTCGAAGACTTCGAGCGTTACGTCACCGTGCAGGCAGAAGCTGCTGTGCGCCACCTGGCTGGCCAATACGCCTACGACCATGTCGCCGGCGCCGACCACGAGACCGACGAGATTACGTTGCGCAGCGCGGCCAAAGAAGTGGCGGCCGTGCTGACCACCGAACTGGACGAACGGTTCAGCCAAGCCGGTATCCGCGTGGAAGATTCACGCCTGACGCACCTCGCCTATGCCCCGGAAATTGCCGGTGCCATGCTGCGCCGCCAGCAGGCCGAAGCTGTCATCGCTGCGCGGCAGAAAATCGTGCTCGGTGCAGTGTCGATGGTAGAGATGGCGTTGCAGGGTCTGTCCGATAAAAACATCGTGCATCTGGACGACGAGCGTAAAGCCGCCATGGTGAGCAATTTGCTCGTCGTGCTGTGCGCCGAATCGGATGTGCAACCGGTGGTGAACGCCGGCAGCCTCTACAGCTAAGGGCGAATAAGCGTGGCCAGCCCGGGCAAGAAAAGCTTCCTGCTGCGACTGGACCCGCAGGTATGGATGCAACTGGAGCGCCTGGCCGCGGCAGACCTGCGTTCTGTGAACGCTGAAGTAGAATTCCTGCTACGCGAAGGGCTGAAGCGACGGGGCTTGTCGGCGACTGCTGTAGACCCTTCCACGAGGCCCCCCGCAAATAGCAAACCGAAGGGAGAACAACATGGATAAGCCGCGTTACTGGTTCCCTGCCAAAACCTACGGTTGGGGCTGGGGCATACCATCCACGTGGGAGGGCTGGGCTGTCACCGTGGCATTCATGACCGCCATGCTAGCCGGTGGCATCTACCTGCTACCCCGCTATGGCGAAGGCCTCTTTCTGGCCTTCACCTTCGTGTGCTGCATGGCCCTGCTCGCCATCTGCAGTGCCAAGGGCGAACCAACCACCTGGCGCTGGGGCAGTAAATAGCGCTTTAGCGCGGGTCCAGCGCAACCCGCTGGCTGACGCCGCACAGCAATTCCCACGCGATGGTACCGGCTGCGGTCGCTACAGTTTCCACCGGCACGCCCTCGCCCCATAGCACTACGGGGTCGCCCGCTGCTACGGCGGCGTGGTCCGTCACATCGACGGTCAACATGTCCATGGACACACGCCCAACCACCCTCGCCTCACGACCGTTCACCAACACGGGGCAACCCGTGGCGGTGTTTCGCGGGTAGCCGTCCGCATAGCCCGCCGCCACCACGGCCAACGTCGTCGCGCGTGTTGCGCACCAAGCCGCGCCGTAGCCCACCAAGCCACCCACCGGTACCTGCTTCACCGCAATGACCTGCGACAGCAAGGTCATGGCGGGACGCAGACCCAAGGCAGCGGCACTACGGTCGGCGAAGGGCGAAGCCCCGTAAAGCGCCAACCCCGGGCGAACCCAATCGCCGTTATTACCCTGAGATTCGGCCCAGCCAAACACACCTGCGGTGTTGGCAATACTTCGCTCGCCAGGCAAGCCAACCACCGTGCGTGCGAACGAACGCAACTGAGCGGTCGTCATGGCGTCGTCCTCCACATCTGCGTTGGCCAGATGCGTCATCAGCACCGGCACTCCTGCAACCGCGGGACAATTCTGCAAGGCGGTATAGGCCGCCGGGAAGTCGTTCAGGGAAAAGCCCAGCCGGTGCATTCCTGTGTCGAGCTTGATCCATACCCGAAACCGATGCGTACCCAGCCAGCCTTGCAACAAGGCCAACTGCGCCGCGGAATGCACGACAATCTCGAAGCCATGGCGCGCTGCTGCCGCCAACTGGTCTGCGTTGAACACGCCTTCGAGCAACAGCACAGGATGTGCAAGACCCGCCTCGCGTAGTTGGATACCTTCCTCCAACCGCGCTACGGCGAAGGCGTCTGCATCGGCCAGCGCTTTGGCAGCCACCACACTGCCATGGCCATACGCATTCGCCTTCACCACCGCCAACACCCGTGAGCGTGGGGCTTGCCTGCGTACCACGGCGAGGTTGTGGCGCAGCGCAGCGGTCTCGACCACTGCGCGAATGAGCGCCGTCATCAGTAGTCGCTCCCGCCACCCACCCAGTTCTCGGTGGCGAGATTCTCGAACTTGGTGTACTCGCCCATGAATGCCAACTGCACTTCACCCACCGGGCCGTTACGCTGCTTGGTGAAGATGATGTCGGCAATACCCTTGCGCGGGGTGTTCTGGTCGTACACCTCTTCGCGGTAGATCATCATGATGACGTCAGCGTCCTGTTCGATGGCGCCCGACTCGCGCAGGTCCGACATCACAGGCTTCTTTTCGGCGCGCTGTTCCACGGACCGGTTCAACTGCGACAGGGCAATAACCGGGCAATGCATTTCCTTGGCCAGCGCCTTGAGGCCACGCGAAATTTCCGAAATTTCGGCAGTGCGGTTTTCGACGCTACCACCTACCTGCATCAACTGCAGGTAGTCGATGACGATGAGGCCAAGACCCTTCTCGCGCTTCAGTCGACGCGCTCGCGCCCGCACTTCGGTCGGCGTCAGCGCCGGCGTCTCGTCAATGAAGATGGGCGCCTCCGACATCTGCGCCACGGCAGCGTTGATGCGTGTCCAGTCTTCGTCATTGAAATTGCCAGTACGCAAACTGCCCTGATGCACGCGGCCGAGTGAACTGATCATGCGCATGCTCAGTTGTTCAGCCGACATTTCCATGGAGAAGATGGCAACCGGTACGCCCTTGCCCACCGCCGCGTTCTCGGCGATGTTGATGGCGAGCGTGGTCTTGCCCATCGAAGGACGTCCGGCAATGATAATCAAATCGCCAGGCTGCAAGCCTGCCGTCATGCGGTCCAGTTCGGAGAAGCCCGTTGGAACACCGGTGAGTTTGCCCGGATTCTGGTGGAGCATATCGAGGCGGTCGATGGTACCCGGCAGCACGTCCTTGACGGACTGGAACCCGGCGCGCCCTTTCGCGCCCTTCTCGGCGATGGCGAACACCGCTCGCTCGGCTTCGTCCACCAATTCGGTGGCGGTTCGCCCACTGGCTTCCAGCGCGGAAGTGGCAATCTCACCACCGGCGGATACCAAAGCGCGAAGAACAGCGCGCTCGCGAACGATGTCCGCGTAGACGCGGACATTGGCGGAACTGGGAGTATCCCGCGCCAACGTGGCTATGTAGGCGAGGCCGCCGGCCTCTTCCAGTTGGCCTTTGCGCTCGAGGAATTCCGCGACGGTAACGGCGTCGCAAGGCCCGCGGGTTTCCACCACACCGGCAATGCCGCCGAAGATGACCTGATGGTCACGGCGGTAAAAATCTTCGGAAGTGACGACGTCGGCGACGGCGTCCCAGGCCTGCGCATCCAGCAGGAGCGCACCCAGTACGGCCTGTTCGGCCTCTACCGAATGCGGGGGAAGGCGCATCAATTCGCCCTCCGGGAAGCGATCTCCCCGGCGGCGGCTACCGCGACGCGTTTTCTGGTCCATGACTTTCCCTTTTCGGCGCCCGATTGCTGCGCGCCGTCCAGTTCAGTCTACCGGACTGCCCGCCTAGAGGGCGGGCCGCCCAAAGTGCCGACCCGCGTGGACTGGGTATCAGTCTTCCGCGGCAATGGCGACGGTGATCTGCACATCCACATCGGCGTGCAAGTGCACCGTGACGGCGTGCTCGCCGACCATGCGGATGGGGCCTTCCGGCAGACGCACTTCCGCACGCTCCACCGCATGCCCGGCGGCCGACAGGGCGTCGGCGATATCCGCCGTACCCACGGAACCGAACAACTTGCCTTCGTTGCCGGCCTTGGCCTTGAGTTCCAAACGGAACTCCTTGAGGCTCTCGGCGCGGGCGGTGGCAGAAGTCAGTTCCGCAGCGGCCTTCTTTTCGAGGTCGGCACGGATGACTTCGAACTTGGCGATGTTGGCCGTCGTGGCCACCGTCGCCTTGCCCGAGGGCAGGAGGAAGTTGCGGCCGTAGCCCGACTTCACTTTCACGCGGTCGCCGATAGAACCGAGGTTCGCGACCTTCTGCAGCAGGATGACTTCCATCTTCTTACCCTCGCGGGGACAGGAAAAACGTTACAGGAAAGAAACTTTCGAACTAGACCGCAGGCTTATTGGCCCAGCGACCACGCAAATCGAGCCAGTTGTCCAGCCAGCCCGACACCACAATGGCGGGCATGACCAAAGCCGCGAAAGGCGGCAGGAACAACAGCACATAAAACAGCACCAACGACCACGTACCCAAGCCGAAATGCAGCCGAGCCGAGTGCGCCAGCGCCAGCCCCTGCAGGAGGAACACCCCCAGCAACAGCGACACCACATCGTCCGCCTCGTGCGCCACCCCGAACCGGGCCAGCAACCAGGCAACGACCATAAACACCGCCAGCACGCGTCCGGCCTTCAAGGCACGGAAACGTGGACCGAGTTCGTGCGTACCACGCGAGCGCCCGAACCAGAAGAGCCCCACAAACACCCCGAGGAGCGCGTGGAGCATCACCAGCCAAGCCGCCAGCCCCCAGGCAATTCGCCCATAGGCTTCAGCTAACTGATGAGAGGCCGCCGCAATTTCAGGGTCGCCCCCGGCGCCAGCCATCTGCTGCATCATCTGCTCGACACCCACCAGGAACGGCTGCCAGAACGACTTGGAGTCGTCGACGAGCACGTTGGCCCCGATAGTCCCCGCCACAGCCACCACCGCTGCCATCTGCAGGGTGTAACTGAGCGAGTTCGTCCGGCGTAACCAGGCTGCCAAGCCCACCGTCGGCAACAGCAGCGCTGCTGCCAAACCGGCGCCGATGACCGTGCCCACACCCTGCCCTAACCCCCACGCCAGCGGGATGCCCGCGGCGATGAGGGAAGCAGGCACCCATTTGGGAGACTGCTTGCCGGCGAACACCAGACAGGCCAATACGGCCCCTGGCGCCCACGCGGTGAACATGATGCCGGTCGGCCAGACCAGCAGCCCGGCGACCGCAGCCGCCAAGGCCGCACGGCCTGGTGAACGCAGCAGCCAACCGGCAAACGAGGCGATCACGGCCGTCAGTCGGTCAATGCTGGTCCGTGTACGGCAGCAGAGCCAGGTAGCGGGCGCGCTTCACGGCCTCCGACAACTGACGCTGGTAGAACGAGCGCGTGCCGGTGATGCGGCTCGGCACGATCTTGCCGGTTTCGGTGATGTAATTCTTGAGTGTGACCAGATCCTTGTAGTCGATCTGTTCCACTTCGTCCGCCGTGAAACGGCAGAACTTCTTGCGTCGGAAATAGCGAGACATGTGTGTTCTCCCTTAAGATCAGCCGAAGTCCATGCCGCGATCGTCATCGCGGTTGTCCCGCTCTTCGGGCGGGCGGACCATGGGGGAGGGCTCAGTGACTGCCTTGTCCATCTTGATGCACAGATGGCGCAGGACAGCGTCGCTGAAGCGGAAAGCACCGCTCAGTTCGGCCAGCGTCTTCTGGTCAGCTTCGATGTTGAGCAGGACGTAGTGGGCCTTGTGCACCTTCGCGATGGGGTAAGCCAACTGACGGCGGCCCCAGTCTTCGAAGCGGTGAACCTGACCACCGCCGGCGGTGATAAGCGCCTGATAGCGCTCCACCATGGCGGGCACCTGCTCGCTCTGGTCCGGGTGGACCAGCACGACGATTTCGTAATGCCTCATGTCATTCCCTCTGGGTAACAGCCACCTTGCAGACGAACGCCCGAGGAAGGCGCGCCGACGAGTGTGGCAGGGCCGCTGGCCGGACAACCCGGACAGCGAGCCGCCAAGTATACGCATATCAAGGGGTTGGGGCTACCCCCGAAGAGTCGCGGCTTGTGGGAGGGAGCTTGCTCCCGACTCTTGGGCTAACGGCGCTGCCGGACCGCCTCGTACAGGACCACCCCGGTGGCCACGGACACGTTGAGGCTTTCCACGGCTCCCGCCATGGGCAACTTGATCAGGCGGTCGCAGGTTTCCCGGGTAAGACGGCGCATGCCGTCGCCCTCGGCCCCCATCACCACGGCCAGAGGCCCGGTCAGGTCGACCGCGTAAAGCTCGTCCGTAGCCTCCCCCGCCGTGCCGACGACCCACACCCCGGCCTGCTTGAGGCTTTCCAGACACCGCACCAGATTGGTCACCTGAGCGAAGGGCACCGTCTCGGCGGCCCCCGCCGCCACCTTGCGGGCCGTAGGGGTCAACCCTGCCGCGCGGTCGCGCGGCGCAATGACGCAATCGACGCCGGCGGCATCCGCAGTGCGCAGGCAGGCGCCTAGATTGTGCGGGTCCGTGACGCCATCCAGCACCAGCAAGAACGCCGGGCGACCGAGACCCTCAATGAGGTCCAGCAGGTCGCCTTCGTCGAGCATAGGAGCGGGACGCACGCGCGCCACCACGCCTTGGTGGACCCCACCCTCGGCAGCGGCGTCGAGATCGGCACCGGCGCGTGCCTGCACGGGAATGCCGTGGGGCCGCGCCAAGTCCAGAAGTTCCTGCACGCGCTTGTCTTGTCGGCCCGTCAGGACGGTGAGCCCAATGACAGCCTCCGGACGACGTTCCAGCAGGGCGCGGACCGAATGCAGCCCGAAAATGCGTTCTTCTTGTGCCATACGCTATTTTGGCCGACGCGCCGCCGCTTTGCCACGCCGCGCGGTCTTTGCTGGACTCGGCGGCTTGGCCGGTGCGCTGCTGCCGGCCTTGGGCTTGGCACCGCTCATGTGTTTGCCCGGGTGTTTAGCCTTGTGCTTGCTCTTGTGTTTGGTCTGCGCCTTGCCACCGGCAGGGCGCACAGCGCCGGGCACCTTGTCGGCACCGCGGAACGGACCAGCCACGTGTCCACCACCGGGACGACGGGGATGAAACGCGCCGGGTTCCACGCGCAACAATTCAAGATCGACCTTGCGTTCGCTACTCTCCACGCGCGTGACCCGCACGCGTAACCGGTCCCCCAAGGTGTAGCGCACCCGCGTGCGTTCACCCGTGAGGCACTTGCGGTCGGCTTCGTAGGTGAAGTAGTCCTGCCCCAGCGAGGAGATATGCACCAAGCCGTCAACTTGAATGGGCTGCAACTGCACGAACAGACCAAACTCGGTGACGCCCGTCACGATGCCGTCGAACTCTTCACCGAGGCGATGGCGCACGTACTCGCATTTCAGGAAGGCCGTGACCTCGCGCGAAGCCTCATCCGCGCGCCGTTCGCGCAGCGAACATTCCTGCCCGAACAACACCATGGCGGACGCCGAGTGCATGAAATTGTCATGCGTGCCCTGCTCCAACACGTGCCGGATGGCACGGTGAACGAGCAAGTCCGGATAACGGCGAATGGGTGAGGTGAAGTGCGCATATTCGGCCAAGGCCAAACCGAAATGGCCGATGTTCTCGGGCTGGTATACCGCTTGCGACAAGGACCGGATAACCATGCTCTCGAGCATGGCCGAATCCGGCCTGCCGTGAACCTGCTGCAGCGTCTCTTGCAACACCGTTGGTGTTACCTCAGCCACCTGCGGGAAGAACACGCCACGGGTAGCCAAGAAGCGCTTCAGTTCATCAATGCGCTCTTCATCGGGTGGCGCATGTACGCGAAACAGGGCCGGCATCTTCTGCTTGTGCAGGAACCGCGCTGCCTCGACGTTAGCGGCCACCATGCACTCCTCGATGAGACGATGGGCATCGTTGCGCGGATAGGCCTTGAGGTCTGCCACCTCGCCTTCCGCATCCACCACCACCCGCACTTCCGCGGATTCGAAATCCAGCGCGCCGCGCTGCTCACGGCGCTGCCGCAAGGCGAAATACACCTGATGCAGTGCGTCCAGCGAGCCGAGTACTGCTGGCGACAAGCCTTGCGCGGCCTCGCCGTTGCGGTCTACCAGAATGCCGGCGACGCGCGTGTAGGTAAGACGCGCATGTGAACGCATGACTGCACTTGCGAAGCGCGCACGAGACACCTTGCCATCCATGCCGATGCGCATATCGCACACCAGACACAAACGCTCCACTTCGGGCATGAGCGAGCACAGCTGGTTGGACAAATGCTCCGGCAGCATGGGCAGCACGCGGTGCGGGAAATACACCGAGGTGGCACGCTCGCGCGCTTCATCGTCCAGAGCAGTACCGGGACGCACGTAGTGCGAAACGTCAGCGATAGCCACCAGCAAGCGCCAGCCACCGCCACGCACTGGCGAGCAGTACACAGCGTCGTCAAAGTCGCGGGAGTCTTCGCCGTCAATCGTCACCAAAGGCAAATCGCGCACATCGAGCCGCGCACCGGCAGTAGCCAAATCCACGGTCTTGCCGAAGCGGCGCGCCTCGCGCACCACGGCGGCGGAGAATTCTGCAGGCAACTGGTGGGAGACAATAGCGGTCTCCACAGCCATGTCCGCCAAATGCTCCTGGTCGATGCTGCGGGCAATACGCCCCACCGGGTCGGCATGGCGCGAAGGCGGCTGAATGAGTTCCGCCACCACCAGCGAGCCGGACTTCGGCCATGGTGCCTCGCCCTTGCCGGGCGGCGGCACCACCACACGATGGGAAAGACGACGGTTGCTAGGCGTGATGAACCCCACCCCACCTTCCACAGCAAAGCGACCAGCGACTTGACGCGTATTGCGCTCCAGCACTTCGACCACACTGCCTTCTGGACGGCCACGCGCATCAATACCCGTGAGCCGCACAGCGATACGGTCGCGGTCCATCACCTCGCGCATCTGGCGGGGCGAGAGGAATACATCGGGCGTGCCATCGTCGGGAACCAGGAAGCCGAAACCATCGCGATGCCCCATGACACGCCCCACCACCAAGGCGGTACGTGACACAAGCAGGAATTCGCGGTTGCGGTTGGTGATGAGTTGACCGTCGCGCACCATGGCGCCAAGCCGCTTGTCGAGCGCCGAACGCGCCGGCTCCTTCTGGAGCGAGAGGGCCTCGGCAATGGCCTCGGCTGTCAACGGCACTGCCGCCTCCCGCAATGTCTCCAGCAAGAACTCGCGGCTGGGAATGGGATTGGCGTATTTGACGGCTTCAGCCGATTGCCGTGAGTCCGCCTGCTGCCAGTGGGCAGTGGCGGTTTCTTTTCGTTTCCGACGTTGGTCGGGCATGGAGAATCCTTGGGAAAACGGGGCGGGGCCCAGAAGTGGGCCAATGATGAATGGGCCCGTGAATGAGCCCGGCAAGAGCCAGGCAAAAACCTGACGAAGGCCAGCGAGAGGCGAGCAACGGCTTCGGTAACGCCTGCGAAAGCCTGAACTTGACGGTGACTAGCATACCTTGCTGTGGCCGTCAGCGGGGAAATGGGGGCGCGTCGAACATTGACAAGGCAGGTATAAGCCAGTACCTTTCCGCGTCTCGTTGCGGCCACCGGCTGTACGGGCACCTTGCCCAGGTGGCGGAATTGGTAGACGCACTAGTTTCAGGTACTAGCGGGTAACACCGTGGGGGTTCGAGTCCCTTCCTGGGCACCATCCCTCCCGCCACTCGGCGGGAAGGAAGTCGGTTTCAGCCGGCCAAGCAATTTCAAACCGGCACCCCTCTCGGTACTAGACGTGCTGCACTCCAGTGCCGCCAAAGTTGTCGTGCGTCGGCCCGGTGCGTCCGCGTACGGACGTCGTTCCTGAAGTGGCATTCCATTCGTCCCTGAAGCCGGCAACACGCCGCGCGAGGAGAACGAATGATGCGTACTACCACTCTTGGCGCTGCTTTGCTGACTGCCGCTGCCCTCGCGAACCCTGTCGCAGGCCTTGCAGCCAACACCATGGCAAGCAACCCGCCCTTCAAGAACACAGCGGAAAAGCGCTTTGCCCCTGACGACAGCGGACTCGGCGTCAGCATCAACCTGAATGGACGCCAGCACGAACGCAATAGCGTTGCCTTGGGCGTTCATCTCTCGCGCTACCCGGACCTCGTGGTCATTCCCGGCTACCCGGTGCTGTACGACCCACGCCTTAACGCCAACTACTTTTTCTACGAAGGCACCTTCTGGGTGTTCGAGGAAGACGACTGGTACCGAAGCGATTGGTACAACGGCCCTTGGATTCGCGTGGAGCGAGACGAAGTTCCCGTGTTCTTGCTGCGCATTCCTGTGCGCTACTACAACCGCGCACCGCTCTACTTCCACCCATGGGCGCTGGAAATGGCACCGCGATGGTCGCTGCGCTGGGGCAAAGGTTGGGAGCGGCGCCATCGTGGCTGGGACCGTTGGGACCAACGTCGGGCGCCACCCCCGGCCCCGCCACCGGTGTACCAACAGCAGTTCCCGCGCGAGCGTTATCCGAGTTCGCCTGAAGTTCGCGA
>CALQLF020000037.1 GCA_943331345.2 Candidatus Planktophila lacus
GCTGGGTGACGATGCTCGCCGCACCCCGCGTCATGAAGGTGCTGGGCGTCACCGGCGCCAATGTGCTCGCGCGTTTGCTCGGCGTGGTGCTGGCCGCCTTGGCAGTGCAGTTCGTTATCGACGGTATCCGCAGCGCGCTGCAGTTGGGCTGAATCCCTTCGCGTTTCTGCTACTGGATGGCTAGAGCAGCCCCGGTCTTTTTTCGGGGCTTGACCTAACAACTTGTCAGTTTATTCTGACGCGAATACGCAGGAGCGTTGTCAATAGCGAGGGAAGCGCTGTGCCGGTCAAACAGGAAATCCATACCCAAAGGGTCCCGGTCAAGATCTGGACCGATGAAGTGGATGAGCGCTCGAAGGAGCAACTGACGCATATCGCGTCGCTACCGTTCATTCATCATCATGTGGCAGCCATGCCAGACGTCCATCTGGGCATTGGCGCCACCATCGGCTCTGTCATCGCCACCCATCAGGCCATCATCCCTGCGGCCGTGGGTGTGGACATTGGTTGTGGCATGGTCGCGGCGCGTTTGTCGCTGACGGCGAACGACTTGGACGAGAAAGCCCTGCAGAGGGTCTTTTCCCAGATCAGCCGCGATGTACCGGTGGGCGGTGCCCAGCACCAGGACTCGCATGCTTTGGTAGAGGTGGTGCGTCCGTTCGAGCCTCGTCTCAAGGCGCTCACGGACAAACACCCGCAGTTGCTGAAGGTCTTCAGCAAAGCTTCCAAATGGGTGAACCAGATGGGCACGCTCGGTGGCGGCAACCACTTCATCGAGGTCTGCCTAGATGAGGCTGACCGGGTGTGGGTGATGTTGCATTCGGGTAGTCGCGGTGTCGGCAATGCCATCGCCACCTATTTCATCCAGTTGGCTCGCAAGGACATGGAGCGCTGGATGATTCAGTTGCCCCATCGCGACCTAGCCTATTTTTCCGAAGGCAGCGAGCACTTTGCCGACTACGTTGCCGCCGTGCACTGGGCGCAGGATTACGCCATGGCGAACCGCCAAGCCATGCTGGATTTGGTGCTGCGCGGATTGGCGCGTCATCTGCCGCCGTTTTCGGTAGAGGCGGAGGCAGTGAACTGCCACCACAACTACGTGGCTGCGGAGCATCATTTCGGCGCAGACGTTTGGGTAACCCGCAAGGGTGCAATCCGCGCCCGTGAAGGCGATCTCGGCATTGTTCCGGGCAGCATGGGGGCGCGTAGCTATATCGTTCGCGGCAAGGGGAACCCCGAAAGCTTCTGTTCCAGCGCCCACGGTGCCGGGCGCCGCATGAGTCGTACGGAAGCGGAGAAGCTCTTTACGGAGCTGGATCTGGTCCAGCAGACGCAGGGCATTGTTTGTCGTAAAGACAAGGGAGTCATCGACGAAATCCCGGGTGCGTACAAGGACATCGACGTGGTGATGGCCCACCAGAACGATTTGACGGAAGTGCTGCACACCCTGAAGCAGTTGGTTTGCGTCAAGGGCTGACTTGCCGGGTTTTTTTTGCAACTCCGCTCGGGCTGCAGTTATGCTCAAGCAGGGGATAGACGAAAAACCAAGGGGAGAGCCCACATGGCGAAGTTCGACCTCAAGTCCTGGTGGCACTTTGACGAGGCCGCCGAGATGGCCAGCGCGGACAACCCGCTCTCGCCACTCACTCAAGAACAGCGCCGCCCGGGTGGCCCGCTCATCGCCTTGGCTTTCGGCTGGGGCTTCCTCATCACGGGCCTGCTGGCTGGCGGTGCGCTCGGCGCCGGCGTGCAGCTCTGGCCCGATCTCATCCAGTATTCGATGCTCGGAAACGCCATCAATTTCGTCATTGGTGCGCTGGTCGGCTATATCGCTTACCGCACGGGCTGCAATAGCACGCTCATTTTCCGCGCCGTCTATGGCCGTGTGGGTGCGCTGGTACCGGTGCTGTGCATCGCCTTCCTGCTCATCGGCTGGCAGGGCATCACGGTGGGCGCCTTCGCGCAGATTTGGACGCAGGCGCCCGGCACACCAGTCTTCTATGCGGTGGCTATTTTCGCCGGCCTGCTTTACACCGGCACCACGCTCTACGGCGTGAAGGGCTTGGAGAAAGTGGGCCTGCCATCGATGGTCGTGCTGGTGGCGGTAGGCCTCTACGCCGCGTGGATCAATATCGACCGTGTCGGCGGCATGAGCGAACTGCAGCGACTGTCCGCCGAACGCTCGGCTGCTTCGCCGCTGACGGGCCTGCAGGCCATCAATATCGTGGTGGGCTCGTGGATTGTCGGCGCGGTCGTCATGGCCGAATATGTGCGCTTCGCGAAGTCCTTCATGGTTGCCATGGCCATTCCGGCGGTCGTGCTCGTGGGTGACCAAGTGTTCCTGCATCTCGTTGGCGCGTTGGGCGCCATCGGCAGCGGCTCGCCGGACTTCACCGCCTACATGGGGGCCCTCTCGGGCGTCACCGCTGCACTTGGCCTCATCGGCATGACGCTGGCGCTGTGGACCACAGGTGATACCAACCTCTACCTGCCTTCGGTGCAAACGGCGAGCATGTTCCGTCGGCCGAAGCGGGTGATGGTGGTTATCTGCGGGCTGCTCGGCACCATCCTCGGCTTGGGTATTTACCAGATGTTCCTGGGCTGGATCGACCTGCTGGCCACCATTGCACCGCCCATCGTCGGCCCGGTCATCGCGGAGTACTACCTGTTCCGCAACCGCCCGGCCACGCTCGAGGCCGACGGTGCGGCCGCCAGCATTCCCGCGATTGGTGCTTTCGTCGCAGGCGCCGTGCTGGCAGCCGTGAACGGCAAAGCCGGTTCGCCCATCAACATCGAACTGGCAGCCTCGCTGCTTGGCTTCCTCGGCTCGCTCGGCGTCTACGTGGTGTTGCGCGGCGCCGAACGGGCCTTAAAGGGGCGTTAGCGGTCAGAGCCGACGGGCCAAAAGAAAAGCCATTGGCACTCGTCACAAGGCGAGTGCCATTGCGGCTAAACTCTTCACCATGAGCACTTCCGCGCCAACGGCCCCCGCCACCCACTTCCCGGACGAACTCCACGAGGTGTTGGAGTACGCGTTCGAGCAGGCCCGCCATGACGACAGCGGCGACGTGGCGGACTACATTCCGGAACTGGCCAAGGCCAACCCCGACCACTTCGGGTTTGCCGTGGCAACCGCTCACGGGCGGCTCTACCAGTTCGGCGACGCCGAAAAGCGGTTCACCATTCAGTCGGTGTCGAAGGCCTTCACCTACTGCTTGGCGCTGGAAGTGGCGGGGCGTGCCACGGTGCTGCGGCGCGTGGGCGTGGAGCCGAGCGGCGATGCCTTTAACGCCATCGAATTCGACCCGCGCACGCGGCGCCCTTACAACCCCATGGTGAATGCCGGGGCCATCACAGTGGCGGCGTTGCTGCACAACCATTTAGGCGCCGGCGCGTTCGACTTCATGCTCGACCGTTTTTCGCGGGCGGCGGGGCGACAGCTGGACGTGGACGATTCGGTGTTCCGTTCGGAAAGCACCACTGGCCATCGCAACCGCGCCATTGGGCACTTGCTCGTCAGCGTGGATGCCATCCACGGCAACGTAGATGAAATCTGCAATCTGTATTTCCGCCAGTGTTCCATCCGCGTGACCGCGGTGGACTTGGCGCGAATGTCCATGACGATGGCGAACCTCGGGCAAAACCCGGTGACCGAGGACCAAGTGTTCGACATCGCTGCCGTGCGCGATACGCAGGCGGTCATGTTCTCTTGCGGCATGTACGATTTTTCCGGCACTTGGGCGCACCGCGTGGGTATTCCCGCGAAGAGCGGTGTCGGGGGCGGGCTTATGGGCGTTGTGAACCGGCAGTTGGGGCTGGGTTGCTATTCGCCGCGGCTGGATGGCAAGGGCAACCCGCCGCGTGGCGTGAAGGTATTCACGACACTTTCCGAAGAACTAGGCCTGCACGCCTTTGACTGCACTCGCTTGGGCAGCAGCATGCTGGCGCGCTTCCTGAATCCTTAGCGAGCATGGTGAGCTACATGCTTGTGGCTGCTTGGCTTACGGTGCTCGCATGACTACGCACGCCGCTATTCCCGAAGGCGTGGATGAACACAGCTCGGCTTTGCTGCGGCGGGCTTACGCGGTAATAACCACCGAAGACGGACAGCAGCTCTACCAAGACTGGGCGAGCACCTATGACGCCACCATGCTGGAAGGCTTGGGTTATCTGACGCCGCGCTTGGTGGCAGAAGCGCTGGCGCAGCATTTAAAGACGCTGGAGGCTCCAGTGCTCGACGTGGGCTGCGGCACGGGCTTGGTGGGTGCCGAGGCGGCAGCGTTGGGCTACGGCAGCGTGGATGGCCTAGACCTTTCGGCCGCGATGATGGCCGTGGCGGCACGACGTGGTGTTTACCGGCATTTGCTGGAAGGCGACCTGACGCAGCCCTTGTCCATCGTGAGCGGCGCGTACGCTGCGGTGGTCTGTGCGGGCACTTTCACCAGCGGCCATGTGGATGCCTCATGCCTGGATGAACTGGTGCGTATTCTGCGGCCCGGCGGCTGGTTGGTGTGCACGGTGCACCATGCGGTTTGGGAGCCGCTAGGCTTTGCGGCAGGTTTCACACGTCTGGTGGACGCCGGCGCATTGGCCCCGGTGGTGGAGGCCGATATCGGCTATTACGTTAACTCGAGCAATGACGGGCGCCTGCTGGTGTACCGTGTGGTCGACTAAGATGGCCTGAGCGCCTCCCTGCTGGAGTCCTGAAATGCTGGTGCGTCGTTCCTTGCCTCTGCTGCTGGCCTTGTTGGCGGGCCCGGCTTGTTCGGTGGCCAGTCCACCTTTACCCGCCGTGGCCAGTTCACGGGTTGTAGGCACTGTCATGGCTCCGGTCTTGGTTTCGGTCAATGCTCCTGCCGGTATTTCGGTAACGGCCATCCGGGTGGCGCGGACGCAGCCCATCGGCACCGTGGTCACGGTGGAAGGCGTTGTCACCACGCCTTCTGGCGCCTTCAACTCCAGCTTCTACGACCGCGGCTTCGCTTTGCAGGACCGTACCGGCGGCCTGTTCGTTAGCTTGCAGTACGACCTGCAATTACGGCCCGGCCAAAAGGTGCGCGTTACTGGCGCTATCGGCGACAGCAATGGGCTGCTGACGCTGGTACCGATACACCCCGATGAGGTCAAGGTGTTGCCGGGCAAGGGCGAGGTGGAGCCCCGCGAGTTGCGCACGGTAAAAGTAGGCGAGGCCACAGAGGGCCAGTTGGTGCAGGTGGCCGGGCGTGTCACCAAAGCGCCCGAGAGTGACCTGCCTTATGGCTACAAGCTCTACGTAGACGATGGCTCGGGCGCGGTAGTGGTGTTCGTGAACGTGGAAACCAACATTGATGCCATGGCATTGAGTGCCGGGCAGCAAGTCCGCGTGGTTGGGTTCAGCAGCCAGTACGAAGACCACTACGAAATCGATCCGCGCTTCCCGCGCGACGTGCGGTTGGCGCGTTAGTCAGAAACGGGTTTGCAGCGACACGCGCACTTGTCGCGGCTCCACCGGGTGGAAGTGCACATCCGCTACTGGGGCAGGCTCGCCCGGTAGCTGCGATTCATAAAAATACGTGATGTCATCTGCCTGCGCGTCGAAGGCGTTCAGCAAGGTGACCGAGACGGTGGTTCCGCGAGTGACTTGGTAGCCCAAGTCAAAATTGATGATGGTGCTCGCATCCGCGCGTACGCTGTTGTCTTCGACCAGTGCGGCGGGCCCGAGGTGTCGCAGCCGCGCACCCAAATGCCAGCCAGCGGGGTGTCGGTAAGACAGGCCCACTGAGGCCACGCGCTCCACGGCATTCGGCACGCGGTCGCCGGCCGGGTTTTGGTCGGAGAAGCGCGAGCGCGTCCAGGCCAAGTCCGCATCGACGATGAGGTGCTCACGGGGGGTCCAGATGGCGGAAAACTCGATGCCATCGCGCGCACTGGGCCGCGTCGATTCTGTGATACCCCCATCACCGATGAACAGCAATTCGGAATCTAGGCGCAGCGTCCAGAGCGAGGTGGCGAACTGGAAATTCGGGATGGCCGCCGTGCGCAGGCCGATCTCCGCGCCGGTCGCTTTGACGAGCGGTGTAACCGGCGCCATGGGCGTAACGCCATCGAGTGGGTCGACACGCTGCGTGGTGCCGCGCGCGTCGTTGCTGTGGAAGCCCGTGCCCCAGTCCAGAAACAGTTCCGTCTCTTGCCAAGGGCCAAGCACCACTGCCAGTTTCGGGCTGGCAATCTGGTCGTTCAATAGCCCTGAATTCGCTGCGACATTGCTGGCGACCTGAAACCGAAACGCATCGAGCCGCACACCGGTCTCGGTGCGCAGCCAATCGGTCCACGCAAAGCTGTGGCTCAGCCAGCCCGAGACGTTCTGCTGGACCACGCTGTCTTCGCGCAGCGTAGCGTGGCGGACTTTGGCGCGAGTGCGGTAAAGACCCACTGTCGGAATATCATCACGCCGCCATTGCAGGCCCGCACGGAGCGTACTGCCGGCGCCTAACGGCCGGCTGTAGTCGAGGTCCATGCCTTGCACGCGGCGGCTGTCGAGTTGCTCGAATTGGTCGCCATTCACCGGGTCGGTGGCGTAGGTGAAGTTCGAATAGAGATCGAGACCATAGTCCATCGCGTAGCCGTTCACACGCAGGGACCCGGTACCAAGCGGCTGCCACCAGCCCGCGGAGAGGCTATAGCGGTGGGTTTCGCCGCCATCGGTGGGGTCGTAGTGACCGAAGCGACCGATGGCGCCCGCAGTCACCGCACGGCGGGGAATCTGGTCGGTGGAATGCCACTGCCCGCGATAGCCCATGGCCAACAAGTGAAAGCCGCTGTCGGCGTCGCCCCGCGTGTACTTGATGACGCCATTCACTTTTGCCAGGCCTTCGGGAAGTTCCCAGGGCCCGGCGGAGCGCGTGGTGTCTGCGGCAATCAGGAGGTCGCCCCCGGCGAGTGCCCTGGAGGCACCGGCGAAGGCGCGGGCGTAGCCGTATTGCCCGCCGGTCACGAGCGCCAGGTCGTGTTCCAGGCTGCGGCGATAGTTCACATCGATGGCACCGGCCGCCGAAAAATTGCCGTACTCGGCGTAGTAGGTGCCCTTGCGGTATTCGATACGCTCGACCAATTCCGGAATCATGAAATTGATGTCGCTGTAGCCCTGACCATGGGCGTGGGTGGGCAGGTTGACTGGCAGTCCTTCTACGCGTGTGGCCAAGTCCGTGCCGTGGTCGAGGTTGAACCCGCGCAGGAAAAATTGGTTGGCCTTGCCGCCACCACTATGCTGCGTAACGATGAGGCCTGGCACCACCTCAAGCACTTCGCCGACGCGCTGCAGTGGCCGGGTCTCGAGTTGTTCGGCCAACACCGTGCCGACCGAAGCGGAGGTTATCAACCCGGCCAGCCCGTCGACACGGCGCGCCGAGACAATGACCTCGTCGAGTTCGCCCGGCACGCCGGCAGCGTACGCCGATGGGGCACAGGTGCTAGCCGCTACGGCAGCCAGAAGGGACGCCAGCACGGCGGCTGCTAGCGCGTTGGCGCTTGCCAAGGGCACGGCACGTTGGGCGGTGGGTACGAACAAGGCAGCGCCTCCGAGTGGAGCGCCTATTGAAGGCGCGGCAAGTTGCAACGTGATGAAGTCCGCGTGACAACGCGCACGCGCTGGAAACGTTCCCGTCACATCGCGCCTCTACGATGCTCGGCATGAACACCTTCTTGCAAAAATCGGCTATCCGCCTACGCCAACAGTTGGCGGTCTTAGTGCTGCTATTGCTCGCCATCGCGGTGGCAGTGCCTGGCGTGGCTGCTGCCGACCCACTGCACTCCGTCAAAGGTTCCTTGCTGTGGCGCCATGAGTTCAGCGGCTGGCTGTTCCCCACCGAGGTAGCCGGCTTGCAGCGAGAGGGGTTCCCTTACCAGTTGGACGGCGGCGACAGTGCTGGCGTGCGTTACTTGGGCCCGGCGGGTAGTGGTATTGCGCTTGAGATTCAGATTCTGCTGGAGAACGAAGCGGTCGCACCACTGGAGGGCACTACGTTTGCTCCGGCCGCGGCTTCGGAGGTCCGCGGTACGCGCGCCATAACGTCTGCCGAGGGCAAGGTGGTCACTCGCTATCTGCTCCGCTGGCAGACGTGGACGGTGCTTATCGTGGCGGAAGCGCCAGCCGGCGTAGCCACGGCGCAGGCGACGCTCGACGCGGCAGTGGAGGCGCTGCCGTGGCACTCGCTCGGTTCGGCGGAACGGCTGCACTGATGGCTGCGTCCCCCGGGCTTCCTTGGAAGCCGTTGCTGCTGGCAGCCGTGGCGGGCGTGGCGCTTGGCGTGTGGTCGCTGCGGCAGCCAGTGGGCAAAGTGGCCGGCGCTGCTGCTCCTGAAGCCGTGGCGAAAGCGCCGTCATCGGCGAATGGTACTGGTAACACCGCAAGTGCTGCGGCAAGCATTACCCCTACTACTGCGCCACCTGCCGGTACCGATGTTGACGCTTGGCTTGCCGCCGCGGAAGGCGACGACGCGGCCGCACGGGTGACTGCCATCCGTGCTTTGGCCCAAGCTCCACGCGAACGTGCGTTACCCGTGCTGGCGCGAATTGCCGAACGTGGGCAGTTAGAACGAGACCGCCATGCCGCGCTGGAGGCGCTGCAAGGGCAGGCGGCCCTGCATGGCGATGCCGACGACGCCGTCCATGGGGTGCTGCGTTCGCTGGCTTACGATGGCACCGATGAGCGTGTGTCGGAACGGGCGCTGCGCCTGCTCGAGTCCATCGATGCAGACGCAGCGCGCTGAGGCGCTACCAACCAATGGCTAGCTAGCTGAAGATCGCCAAGGTTCTGGCGATAGTCCAGTACCCGGCCAGTGCACCAATCCCGTAGAGCGCCGGCGTGCGCAGCCAGTCGAAACGGCCCGTGCGCGCCAGCAGGCGGTACAGCACAAACGCACTGCCCACTACCAGCAGTTGTCCAATCTCCACACCGACGTTGAAGGTCAGCAAGGCCACCAGGAAGTGTTGCTGCGGCAGCCCTATCTCGGCCAGCGCGCCGGCGAATCCCAGCCCGTGCATCAGGCCGAACAGGAAGGCCACCAGCGCAGGCCAACGCCGTGAGAGTGTCTGTTCTGTGTGTAGCGCTTCTCCCGCCACCAGCATGATGGAAAGAGCGATGGTGGCCTCCACCGGCGGTGGCCGCAGCGTCAACCAACCGAGCGCGCTCAGCGCCAGTGTCAGGCTGTGGGCCACCGTGAAGGCGGTGATGGTGACAACTAGTTGCCGACGGAACCCCACCAGAAACAGCAAACCGATGACGAACAGCAGGTGGTCGAGGCCGGAGAGGATGTGCTCCACGCCAAGCGTCACATAGCTGGTGGCAACTTCCCAGGCATCGCGGCGGTCATCGGCCGCGCCGTAAACGCGGGCCACCGGTTGGCGCGAGGTCAGGGTGAAGGCGCGGGAACCACCATCGCGCCAGTGCAAGCGCAAGATGGCGGCGGAGTAGCGCGCACCGATGCCGTTAATGCGAATCTCGCCTTTCAGGCCTGTTTCACCACAGTGCAGGACATTGTCCTTGGCGGTGCAGTCGGCGGGCCACGTGACGGACAACTCGTCGCTGGCCGGAACATTGCCGCTGGCGGTCCATTGCCAGAAAAAATCACCTGCGCTGACTTCCCGGACCTCCATTTCCGCCATGGTCATCTCGTGCGCTTCCGCGCGGGGCAGCATCAGCCCCAGCAGCAAAGCGACGAGGAAAGTCGCTAACCTCATTTCGGAAACTCGATGCGGTACTTCGCAGCCATCGCATGAACGGCGGTGCTGCGCTGCTCGGCCATCATGGCGTCAGTCCAGTCTTGCTGAATGATATTGCGCAGCGTGGCGAAGTCCGCTGGGATGGCGGCAGCGACGGCGCCCAACCGAACGGCGCGCCAGCCTTGCTTGTCTTGCACGGCGTGCCACACATTCGGCGGCAGTGCGGCGATCGCGGTGGCGAAATCCTGCCCGTAACTTGCCACGACGGTCTCGATGGGGCGGTCGCGGAAGACGCGAAGCCCCGCTTGCAGTTCGGGTTCTTCCCCTTGGTTGAGTGCCTTCACGAAGCTCTGAACGGCTTGCTCGGTGGACGGACCGGCGAATACGGCTTCGTCGAATGTCAGACGCATGGGGCTGTCATAGCGCGAGCGGTTCTTATCGAACCATTTCTGCAGTGTGTTTGCGTCCTGCACCGGGGGCTTGGTCCCGGCCTCCACCATCGCGAGGGCTTTGAAGATGACACGCTCGCGAATGGCGGTATCGCCCTTGTCGAGGCCCATCGCGATGCCTTCGCGGTACAACACCTCGTTGTCGAGATAAACCTGGCGCAGTGCCTTCAGTTCCGCATCATTCGGCGCGTGTCCGCGCGCCGCCATGAAGGCCTGGCGCGCTTCTTCATCCACTGCGGCGCTGACGACGATGTGCTTCGGGTCATCCTTGCGCGCGAAGAGCAGCGCATCGAGGCTGAACAGAAGGGCTCCTGCCAGTAGAAAGTGCAGGAGCGGTTCACGCGTCCAAGACGGAAGAGCAGTGGACATAATAAGAAAATCCAGTCTGGAGAATGAATAAAGGACGCCGCGCGTTGCCGCGCGGCGTCCTGTTGCATCAAACGTCAGGTTTTACTTGACGCCGGCGACCGTCGTGCCGCCCTTCACTTCGATGAACACCGGGTTGCTGTAGAACGACAGGTCCGCCCAAGCCGCCACGTCATAGCTGACGTACTGCGGACCGGTGACCGCCGGGTAGCGGGCCATGTGTGCCGGGCAGCCGTCAATGGCCGCACCGGTGTAGGTGGCGCCGGACGCGATGGCCGCAGTCGGTGTCACTTCACACTTGATCTTCAGCATGCTCGGCGTGCCAGCGTTGGTGTAGACGTCAGCCATCGGCTCGCCGTTGGCATCCGTCTCGTAAGGCACACCGGCCGGCAGGTTCGTGCCGCGCAGGCGCAGGTACTGCGACTGCGTGACCGCCGGAACCGTGAACACCATCGAGCGGATGCCCGACTTGGCTGAAGCCTTCCAAGTACCGTCCGCGAACGTCTTGATGACGGCAGCGGAGGTGTTCTTGGCAGCAGCCGGAACGCGGGCCATGTCCTGGTCCTCGACCCAGTTGTCCGGCCAAGCGCCCGAGTAGTCGGCAGCGCCAGGCGTCTTGTAGCCGGTGACGAGGCCGCGGATGACATCCACGTGGTCCAGCACGGGCTGGTTCAGCGGCTGGCTGATGCCAACCTGTGCCAACGACGGGTTGTTGAAGGTGTACGGAGAGAAGCTCGTGCCTTGCGGGTCACGTACAGCAATGGCCACCACCACCGACTGGCCCGAACGGACGACCAGCTTCTGGCCCATTGTAGCGCAGCGGGCGTCTTCGACGTCCACAGCTGTGTTGCTGGCCGCAGCAGCCACCACCGCCTCGCGGAGGTCGCCAGCGTCGGTGTCTTCACCCTTGGCGCAGGCCACGAACGCCAGACGGTCCACTAGCTGGCCGCTCGCGGCCCAGTTGTCGCCGGTGCGCAGGCTGTCGACGATTTCCTGCGGCTTCAGCTGACCGAGTGACTGGTACTGCTTCTTGCCCTGCGGCGCCTTGACCATCACGAAATTGCGCTGGTATTCGCCTGGGTAGAAGTCCTGCGTCGAACGACGGTCATCCGGACCGAAGCTGCCGCGGTTATGCCAGTCGGAGCTGGCGAAGAACCAGAAGCCGCGGCCTTCACCGAGCAGCGCGTCCCACACGCCGCCCACCTTGGCGCCGTAGACGCCCGTGCCGCCCCAAGTGGTGCCACCGACGCTGTCGTACTTCTTGCCGCCGAAGCTATTGCGGTCCTGGTAGTACTCGCCGCGGCTTTCCGAAGCACCGTGGCCAGGCTGCGTTTCGAATCCGAAGGCGACGTCAGGGCCGGCGTTGTTGAAGTTGCGGAGGTGTTCAACGTTGAAGCCGTTGTTGCCGTCCGGGTTGAACGGGCCGGCACGCTCGACGTGGGCCGGCACGTAGTAGCTGGCTTGGCCGTGGAACGCGGCCATCCACTTCACGCCTTCCACCGTCTTGGCGTGGCCGCGCAGGCCGACGCCGGTGCCGCTGGCCGGCACGAGCTTAGCCGCCGTGGCGTTCCAGTTCGAGTCCGTGGAGTTGGCACTGGCCGGGACCGAGCAGTCCCAGTTCTGGCCGGCACCGCGGCTGTTGTCCGCGTCGTTGCGGTCGAAGCAATAGCTCCACTGGGCCAGCGCCGTGGCGTTACCCTCGGGCGTGTAGCCCGGCGTGGTGTTGGTCGGGGCCTTGTCCAGCACGACCTGGCCGCTGACGACCGTCATTGAGGAGTGTTCGTGGCCAGCGACGACCGATTCCATGCCCATGAACACGGGCAGGTTGCGCAGGCCGCTGAGGTATTCAGTGATGGGATACTGGTATTCCTGAATGGACTGCCAGCGCCACATCGAGGGGTTGGCGGCGCTCGACAGCGGCGTGCCGTTGCTGGCGTTGCCCTTCACAGCGGCGGCGCCGATGCTGTTCGCCCAAGTCGTGGACGGGCTCTTGCCTTCAACGAACGGGTAGGCAGGCGTGCTCAGCGTGGCGTCTTCCACCAGCGTGCAGTTGCGGTTGCCGTTGCCGCCGTGGCCGGCCTGTACGAACCAGTCGAGGCCCCATGGCGTGTCCGTGGTGTCCGTGGACTTCTTGATGACCTTCTGCAACGAGATGGAACCGTCCGAGCAGGTGGTGTGGTTGTGGAAGTCGCCAGTGACGTACTGGCCGCGCTTGTCGGCGCGGGGCTTCTTGCCGTGGTCCTGGTCGCCGAAGGCGACGGGGGCAGCAAGGCTGCCGACCAGAACGGCAGCCACGGCCGCGGCGAGCGGCGAGAGATGCAGCGTGTGCTTCATTTGGAACTCCTGAAGAAGGACGGGAACGGGTGTGGAAGGAAAGAAAGTGAGAGCAGAGTCACAGTTCCAGATGAACGAGCGATGAAAGAATGGTGAAACGTTGTTCATGTTTAATGTCCCCATGAACGAAGTCATCGGTCTTTTCCCTACCCCGGTCATGCGCGCGCCGGCTGTACTGGACGCGGCGTTGGTCGCGGGTCTCACAGATTTCCTCGTGAGCCACTGCACTACGGCCAACAATTCTTCAGATCAATTGAGTCATACGGCGCTATTGAAGCCGTCAGACACGCCATTGCTGGTCACGGCCGCCATGCGGTTTACGCCGCTTCTTGAAGAATTCGGGGCTTTGCTGTTCGGTGAGCGCTTGCCCTGGTCCTTGAAGGAAATGTGGGGCAACGTACTGGACAAGGGTGGGCGGCAGGCCATGCACAACCACGCCAACAGTTTTATCTCGGGCGTGGTGTACCTGACTCGGCCCCACCCGGATTCGCGAACCGTGTTCATGAAGTCGCCGGGTGGCACCGAGTATTCGTTCAAGAACGACCATGACGGTGTCGTTACGGGGCCTTACAACTCCGAGCGTTGGGTGAGCATGCCGCCCGAACCGGGCGACGTGGTGCTGTTTCCCAGTTACTTGATGCATGCCGTGCCGCCGAACCCGGGTGAGCGGCGCGTTACCATGGCGTTCAACGCGATTCCTTCGCGGTTGGACTCCTGGGGCTATGCCGTTTCCTTCAACGGTTGATTGAAGTGTTGCCGCTTGACTCGTTGCGTGGTCCGCGTCGTCTCGCGGCAGTGCTGCTATTCGCCTCAGGCTTTTCAGCGATTGCTTACCAAGTCCTGTGGATCCAGCAATCTGGGCTGTGGCTGGGGCAGGAATCCGCGGCGGTAGTCGCTGTGGTGGCGGCTTTTCTCGGTGGGTTGGCGCTAGGGTCGGTATTGGTGGCGCGCGTAATCGAAAGCGCATACAACCCGGCGCGCTGGTATGCCGCTTGCGAATTGCTGGTGGCGGTTTGGGCGGTGGTGCTCGTGTTTGCGCAGGCTTCGGTGGACGCCATGCTGTCGGCTTGGGTCGGCGCGGATGCGGCACCGTGGCGCCAGTGGCTGGTCAGTTTCGGTGGCACTTTGCTGCTGCTGTTGCCAGCCACGGTGGCGATGGGCGCCACATTGCCTGCGATGGAGCGCTGCCTGCGCGGCCTTGGCCGCCCGCAAGCCTTCAGCGTGCTCTATGCGGCGAACACGGCCGGTGCCATGGTGGGTGCCTTGGGTGCAGCCTTCTGGCTTGTGCCGCAACTGGGTTTGATGCGTACGGCGCTGGCTTGCGGTGCCGTCAACATGCTTTGTGCAGTGGGTGCGCTCGCGCTTCCAGTGCCGGCAGTGGAGTCGGAATCACTGGAGCCGACATCGGCGGAGTCCGACTCTGCAGAAGCGGTAACAGGCCATTCGGACGTCACGACGCCCCCGGTGGGTGCAGCTTCGAGCGGCGTGCTTGCCGCATTGCTTATAGCCACCGGTTGGTTGGGCATCGGCTTCGAACTGCTCGTAGTGCGTGCGCTTAGCCAGGTGGCCGAGAACACGGTCTACACCTACGCGCTTATTCTCGCGGTCTATCTTGGGGGCACCTCGCTCGGTGCCGCACTGCAACCGCGCTGGGTGGAGCGCTTTGGTGCCGCAAGGTTACGCCAAGTATTGTTGATGGCATTGGCTTTGACGGTGGCTGTCGCTGTAGGGGTCATTAGCCAAGCATCGCCGTTGCATCAATGGTTACTGGAGATTTTTCCAGCAGGCGTCGCTGGCGCGCTGTTCGCCGAAGCGGGGCTGGCCTTGCTGGTGTTCCTGCCCGCCACATTTTGCATGGGCCTGCTGTTCCCGCAGTTGGTGGCAGAAGCCAAAAGCGCTGGTATTTCGCCGGGTAAAGCATTGGCGGTGAACACCCTTGGCGGCAGCCTCGCGCCGGTATTTTCGTTGCTCTTGTTGCCACTGTTGGGGCTACGGGCAGCGCTACTGTTGGTGGCTGGCGGCTACGGGCTATTGGCGGTGGCTTTGTGTGGACGGGCCTCTCGCTGGGTTTGGGGCGGCGCGGTAGCGTTGGCTGTCGTCGTCGTGTTTGCACCACCGCTGCAATTTGCCCAGCTGGCGGATGGCGACCACGTGCTGGTCGAGAATGAAGGACGTCAGGCCACGGTCTCGGTCATCGAAACGGCGGACGGGACACGCACGCTGCATATCGACAACCGCCAGCAGGAAGGCAGCAACCGCACCACGTATGCCGATGGGCGACAGGCGTTGCTACCATTACTGCTGCACCCCGCGCCACGCCGTGCGTTGTTTCTGGGGGTAGGTACCGGCGTCACTTCCAGTGTTGCCACGCTGGACCCTGAACTGCAGGTGGAAGCGGTAGAACTGGTGCCGCAGGTAGTGGAAGCGACCCGTTGGTTTTCCGAGGCCGTGCCTGCAGAAGCAAACCTTGCTCACCGCCAGTTCATCGTGGCCGATGCGAGGCGTTGGGTCCGCGCTGGAAACAGTGGCTACGATCTCATCGTGGCGGATAATTTTCATCCGGCGCGTAGTGGCACCGGAGCCTTGTATTCACAGGAGCACTTTGCTGCCGTGAAGCGCCGCTTGGCGCCTGGTGGCTTGTTCTGCCAATGGCTGCCACTGCACCAACTCGACCTTGTGAGTCTCGCCAGCATTGTGCGCAGCTATCAGGCGGTGTTTCCTGAAGCGGTGGCAGTGCTTGCTACCAACAGTTTGGACACACCGACGATAGGGCTGGTCGGCTTTCGTCAGGGCAAACTCCCCGGACCCCTGTCGCTGGAGCGCCGCCTGGCTGCATTGCCGCCTACGGTTCGTAACGACTTCGAGTTTCCCGATGCGCTGGCAGTGGCTGGCACCGTGGTTGCAGGCCCAGGCGCACTGAAGGCGTTCGCTGCAAGCGCTGTGGCCAATACCGATGACCGGCCCATCGTGGCGTACCGTGCACCTTTCGTTACCTACGCTGCTAACGAGGCACCGCGCGATCGACTACTGGCAGTGGTTGGAGCATGGCAGGCAACGCCCGGCGAAGTGATGAAGTTGACAGCGGATGACCGCGTCTGGGGCGAACGGTTGGCGCATTACTGGCAGGCGCGTAACCGCTACTTGCAGGTGGGGCGCAACGTGAGGCCGGTTGCCGGGCTGCAAGCCATGTTGTCGCAGGTGCAGGAGCCTCTGCTGGGTGTGCTGCGCATCTCCCCGGAATTTCAACCGGCGTTCGGCCCTTTGTGGAACATGGCGCAGGCCTTGCAGCAACAAGACCCGGTGGCCGGCAAGGCGCTGCTGGATGAACTGCAGGCGATAGCCGCAGCGCGCGACGCAATCAGCGGTTCTCCTTAGGCGCGGGCGTTCTAGTCGGCGCGGGCTCTATTCAGCGTCCCTGCGGCGTGCTTTCCAGTTTGCTTACATCGAACCCCTGCGCCTCCAGCCTGCGCAGTAAAGCCTGGTATTCCGGCGCAGGCACGGTCGGAGTGCGCGACAGCACCCATAGGTATTCGCGTGAAGGTTCGCCTACAGCCACGAGGCGGTAGTTGGCATCCAAGTCCAGCACCCAGTAATCGCCCCATACAGCGTCAAGGAACGACAGCCATTCGGGAGCGAAGCGTACCTTGAGCTTCGGTGAGTTCTTCGCGCCAATCTGCCGTGCCATGCCGATGGCTTCGTCCATTTTGCCGTTGGCCATGCGGCAGCGGTTGGTAACGCGCACCCGGCCCGAAGTGAGCAGCGTGTACTGCGCTACGGTGTTTGCCACGCACTTTTTCTGGAAACGGTTGGGGAACTTCGCTATTTCGTACCACTGGCCCATGTAGCGGGGTACGTCCAAAGTGGCAATGGCGTGAACGGGTGCGTGCGCGGGCGCGATGATAGTGGCTATGGCGCTCGTGGGGCTAGCCGCCGCGACCAAAGCTATGGCTAGCAGCCACATCGGGCCACGGCTTTTGGATCGAAATTGGGTGTTCACGTGGGGTGGTCCTTGCGATTGGGCGCGCTCAATACCTGCTCCATTGTGCCACTCGCCCGAAAAAACCCGAACGGGGTATGCTCGGGGGCATGTGCTGGAGGATGGAATGCAAATGCGAACTTTGACCGCCGCCGTGTTGGGTAGCGCTGGGCTGTTGCTGGCTAGTGCTGCACACGCCGCAACAGTAGACACCGACCGCCCCTTCTGCGCCGACCGTCCCGGTCTTGCCACGCCGGCGTGCACGCTCCCCCCTGGCGCCTTGATGGTGGAAATCGGGTCGTTGGATCTCGTCAGTTCCAACGACAGCGACCTTCGCGTGGAAGCGTTGACCGTGGCGGACGTGCGTATGCGGCTAGGCATTGGCGAGGCCACGGAGTTGCAGTTGGACGTGCCGGCTTACCGCAGTGCGCGTGTACATGACCGTGCCAGCGGCGCTCGCCAGCATGGATCTGGTGCGGGCGACATCACGGTGGCGGTACGCCACAATTTCCTGCATCCGGATGGTTCCGGCAGGGCGGTGGCCGCCATGCCTTGGGTGAGTTTGCCCACCGGCACTGGTCCGGCGAGTGCAGGTACCTATGCAGCCGGACTCAGCGTGCCTATTACGGTGGAAGTTGCAGGTGGGCTTTCACTGGGCCTGACGCCCGAATTCGACTATGTGGGCGACGATGCCGGTGGCGGCCACCATGTCGCCTTCGGGACGGTGGTCGGGGTGGGTGCCAGCTTGAACGATTCTTTAGGTTTCGCTCTTGAGCTTTCCGCCATGCGCAACGACGACCCGGCCACTGCCAGTACGCAATATCTGGCCGGCTTGTCCGCCGGTTGGCAGGCCGCGAAGGATATCCAACTCGATGCGGGCATCAATTTGGGTCTCAGCCGGTCCGCACCCGATACCGAGTTCTACACCGGTCTGGCGCTGCGTTTTTAAGTGGGCCTGGCACTACGCCATTAAGCCGGAGAAGCTGACATGAAAACGCTTGTTTGGCGCTCGCTGCAGCGTCGTTTTCGGAAGCTGGCGGTTGGAGTGTTACTGCTGGCTTGTGCGCAGCCGGTGCAAGCCGCTACCAGCTTGCTGTTCATCGGCAACAGCTTCACCTTCGGCTGGGGTTCGCCGGTGCAGTTCTATCGCGCGGCAACCGTCAAGGATCTGAACGGGCAGGGCATTGGTGGTGTGCCGGCCTTGTTCAAAGTGTTCACCGTGGAAGCGGGGCAGGACTGGGAAGTCGCTCTGGAGACCCAACCCGGCGTTGGCATGGATTGGCACTACGCGAACCGCCGCGAACTGCTGGCTTCCCGCTCATGGGACCACGTGACCATGATGGGCTATAGCTTGCTGGACCGTGCGAAGCCCGGTGACCCTGCGTTGTTGGTGCAAAGCGCACAGCAAATGGCGGCGCTTCTCCATGGTGTGAACCCGCACGTGGATATCCAGTTGGAAGCCACTTTCCCGCGAGCCGACCAGCTTTACATCGCAACCGGCCACTGGTTCGGCAAGAGCGTAGAGACGATGGCCCATGACGTTCGCGCAGGTTACGACTTGGCGGCCGCTACGCACCCAGCTATCCATGGCGTAGTGCCGGTGGGCGAGGCGTGGGCACGCGCCATGCGCAGCGGTGTGGCGGATGCCAACCCTTACGACGGCTTGGATGCCGGCAAGCTGAACCTTTGGACTTTTGACCACTACCACGCCAGTGCGTTTGGTTATTACCTGAAAGCGCTGATGATGTTCGGGCAATTCGCTGGGCTGGACCCGCGCCTGCTAGGGCCGGGCGAATGCGCGGCGTATGAACTGGGCTTTGCGCCTGCGCAAGCCAGTGCCTTGCAGCAGGTGGCTTTTGAAGAACTGGCCAGAAAAGCCAGGGTGAAGCCGGCGGCTGTTCTGCCACCGGCGGATGCGCCGCAGCGGCGGTGTCCTACGGGCTGAAGGCTTGTCTGAATAAGCGGGACGGTTGCGGTACTCCCGCAGCCTTATTTCTTCAGCAGTTGCCGCAAGGCATCCGCCATGGCGCCGCCCTGTGGTTCTTCCTGTCGCTGGTTCCGGCTATTGCCGACACGATTGCCATGTCCAGCAGAACGCGGGTCATTTCCCGGGGCTCCGCGCTGCTGCTGGCCGCTGCGAGAGTCGCGTTCGCGCCCGCCGCCAGTCGCTGACTGCCCTTCCTTCTGGCCGACCGCATCGTCTAGCCGCATGGAAAGCGCGACGCGGCGGCGCTTCAGATCTACCTCCATCACCTTCACTTTCACGATCTCGCCAGCCTTCACCACTTCATGCGGGTCCTTCACGAACTTGTTTGACATGACCGAGATGTGCACCAAGCCATCCTGATGGACGCCCACGTCCACGAAGGCTCCGAAGTTGGTCACGTTCGTCACTACGCCTTCCAGCACCATGCCCACTTCCAGTTGGCTAAGTTCCTCGATGTCCTCGCGGAAGGTGGCGGTCTTGAATTCGGGGCGTGGGTCGCGGCCGGGCTTCTCCAGTTCCTTCAGGATGTCGCGCACGGTGGGCAGGCCGAAGCGCTCGTCCGTGTACTTCTCTGCATTGACGGCCTTCAACAGGCTGGCATCGCGCATCACGTCCAGCATCGGGCGCCGGAGGTCTTTCAGGATGCGCTCCACTACGGGGTAGGCTTCAGGGTGCACCGAAGAGGCATCCAATGGGTTGTCGCCGGCGGGTACGCGCAGGAAGCCGGCCGCCTGTTCGAAGGTCTTGGGTCCCAGTCGTGAAACATCCTTGAGGGAAGCGCGCGTTCTGAATGGGCCATGCGCATCGCGATGGCTCACGATGTTTTCGGCGAGCGTCGTGGACAACCCCGAGATACGCGCCAGTAGCGGTACGGAAGCGGTATTCACGTCGACGCCTACGGCGTTCACGCAGTCCTCCACGACGGCATCGAGTTGGCGGGCCAGTTTCGTTTGGCTTACATCGTGTTGGTACTGGCCCACGCCGATGGACTTCGGGTCAATCTTCACGAGCTCTGCCAAAGGGTCTTGTAGGCGACGGGCAATGGAAACGGCCCCGCGCAGACTGACATCGAGTTGCGGGAACTCACGTGAAGCGAGTTCGGAGGCGGAGTACACCGAAGCGCCGGCTTCGGAGACGACAATCTTGGTCATCTGCAGGTCGGCGTGACGCTTGATGAGGTCCATCGCCAGCTTGTCTGTTTCACGGGAGGCTGTGCCGTTGCCGATGCTGATGAGCTCTACCGCATGCTTCTTGGCGAGCATGCCGAGCGTATGCAAACTGCCTTCCCAATCGTTTCGAGGCACGTGGGGATAGATGGTCGCGGTGTCCACCAGTTTGCCAGTGCGGTCCACGACGGCCACTTTCACGCCCGTCCGCAAACCCGGGTCGAGCCCCATGGTCACACGGTGCCCTGCGGGTGCCGCCAGCAGCAAGTCGTGCAGATTGGTGGCGAATACGCGGATGGCTTCAGCTTCTGCCTTTTCGCGGAGTGTGCCGAACAGTTCCATCTCTAGTTGCCAGGCCAGCTTCACGCTCCATGTCCAGCGCGCGGTCTGCATGAGCCAAGCATCGGCTTTGCGACCACGCGCTTCAATGCGATTGCGCCCGGCAATGCGCAGTTCGCATTCATTCGCTGGCTTTACCAGCGCTTCTGCGTTGGCTAAGTCTTCGGACAGCTTGATGGAGGTGCGAAGAAATTCTTCGTTGCTACCGCGGAAAAGCGCGAGTGCACGATGCGGCGCCACGCGTGAATAGGGCTCGGAATAGTCGAAGTAGTCGCGAAACTTGGCGCCAGCCTCCTCTTTGCCTTCTGCTACTTTGGCGATGACCACGCCATAGTCTTGCAGGTGTGTGCGCAGGCTCCCCACCAACTCCGCGTCTTCAGCGAAGCGTTCCATCAATACTTGGCGCGCGCCATCCAGCGCAGCCTTCGTGTCTGCCACGCCGGGGTTCTTGCCGTTGTCGGTTTCGAACTCAGGGCGCAGGAAGTTGGCAGCCTCGGCTTCGGGGTCCAGTTCCGGGTTGGTCAGCAGGGCTTCTGCCAACGCCCCGAGACCGGCTTCGAGCGCGATCTGCGCCTTGGTGCGCCGCTTCTGCTTGTAGGGCGCGTAGAGGTCTTCCAAGCGCTGTTTGGTCTGTGCACCCATGACGCCGGCTTCTAGTTCTGGCGTCAGCTTTCCCTGCGTGCGAATGCTCTCGAGGATGGCGGTGCGGCGTTGCTCCAGTTCGCGCAAATAGCCCAAACGTTCTTCCAGGGCGCGCAGTTGGATGTCGTCGAGGCCGCTAGTGGCTTCCTTGCGATAACGCGCGATGAATGGAACTGTCGACCCCTCATCCAGCAAGGCAACGGCAGCGTCGACTTGCGAACTCTTGCAGCCGATTTCGGTGGCAATACGGGCAGCGATGGAGGGCAGGGGAAGGGCATTGGGGGCAGTCATGGCGTTCCAAGCGGGGCAACGAGGGTGCGGACTATCCCATAAAAAAGGCCGCCCGAAGGCGGCCTTTCTCTTCCCGAAGGAAACAGCCGGTTACGGCTTGAAGCGCATCCACATGTTGCGGGCGATGAGGGTGATGCTCGCACCGGCGGACATGGCAGCAAGGCCACCGATGATGCCGCTCAGTTGCGCGCCAACGACGGGAATGGCATCCAGAGAGTGGCTGGCTGCGCCTGCCAGTACGATGGCTGAGGCCATGATGCGGAGGCTGCCTTCACGATCGATGATGATGCCGAGCGCCAGGCCGATAACCACGAGCGCGAGGCCCGCATAAGGGATAACGACAAAACCACCAACAACCGAAAGCGCGATAGCCAACAGGCCAAGGATCTTCTCTGCGTTCATGCTGTGTCCCCTCGAATGATATTAGTATTGCTCTAGACGGCACCAAATCGTGCCTTCCAGCCGACTATAGTCCTGTTTTCAAGGGGATTTCAAGCATCGGAGCGCAATCACACTGGGAAAACAAGGTATTTCCCTGTGTTTTTTGCGGCGCATTGTCAATTCACCGTGAATTCTCGGGTGAAATCACTGCAGCCGCAGCCGCAGCCGCAACGCGCGTTCGCCGCTAACTCACAGGCTGGCGAGCCGACTTCGCTGGCGCAAACGAATGACCTCGGTAGCGACGATGGGGCCGATGGTGCCGGGCTGTAGCGCTCCCCGTACCTCCACCCAGTCGCCCGCGAGCAGTTCTTCGAGAGCAAGGCGGTGTGCCTCGTCCCGGCAGTGGTTGTACAGGCGGGTATAAGCCGTCACACAGACCGCGCGGATGTAGTACTCGCGGATGACGAACCGGAAGGTCGGGGCATCCACGGAGTCCACCTCGCTCAGCAGGTGAATGCGGGTGAGGCTGGGCGAAGGAGGAAGGGGTGTCGGACGCCAGTGTGACCGGCACGGGTTACTGGGCGTGGCGCGGTGGCCGTGCGCCCATTGCGGGCGCGTTGCAGGTTGAATGTTCATGGAAGCTCCGTCCTTGGAGTCTGGGTAACAGCGACCTTAGGTTCGTTATGTTCGGTGGCCCATTCAGTGCGCTAACACGCCAAGCAGAAGTCTTGCGTGGTTTGCCTCATGCTGCGTTCAGTGTGCTGCAGGTCCGCGGCCTAGCAACAGCGAATTCAGCACCACACTCACGCTGCTGAAGGCCATCGCCAAACCGGCGATAACGGGGTTCAGCAAGCCGCAGGCAGCGAGGGGAATGCACAGTATGTTGTAGCCGAAAGCCCACCAGAGGTTCTGGCGAATCTTGCGGTGAGTGCGGCGCGAGACTTCCACGGCTTCCGCTACCAGGCGCGGGTCGCCGCGCATCAGGGTGACCATGGCGGTCTCGGTCGCTGCGTCGGTTCCTGTCGACATTGCGAAGCTGCAAGTGGCTGCAGCCATGGCTGGTGCGTCGTTGCTCCCATCGCCGACGAAGCCGACGATTTCCCCCGCGGTGCGGTATTCCGTGACCAGGCGAGCTTTATCCTCCGGCAGGACATCGGCGCGCACTTCGCCCAGTGCTAGCGCTGCACCGACGCGGTTGGCCGAACCCGCATGGTCTCCGGTAAGCAGAGCCGTCTGGATGCCCAAGGTATGCAGTTGCTGGATAGCGGCAGCGGCTGTGGGCTTCAAGGGGTCGCCAAACGCTAGTAGCCCCAGCAACTGCCGCGGCGCGGTATCCAGGCGAAGCAACCAAGCGAGGCTATTGCCTGCAGCAGCCTCGCGTTCGGCTACGGTGTTCAGCGCGGCAGTATCTATGCCCAGTTCACGGGCTAGGCGGGAACTACCCAATGCCAACTGCTGCCGCAGTGTTTTGCCTTGTACGCCGCGGCCAGGTAAAACCTGCCCGTCGCGTAGCGGCGGCAAGGCCAGCGCTTCCGCCTTGGCGAGTGCGAGCACGGCGCTAGCGAGTGGATGGTTGCTGCCCTGCTGCAATGCCGCCGCCATACGCAGTACGGTCTCTCGCGTTTGGCCTATGGCCGGCTCTACTACCACTACCGCCGGCTTGCCGGTGGTTAGCGTGCCGGTCTTGTCGAAAACCATTAGCGTAATGGCCTGCGCTTGTTCCAAGGCGGTAGCGTCTTTGATGAGGATGCCGCGCTTCGCCGCTATGCCAGTACCGACCAATAGCGCCGTTGGTGTGGCAAGGCCCAGTGCGCAAGGGCAAGCAATGACCAGAACCGCCACGGCGTTGAGCAGTGCCTGCTCCCAGTCGCCGTTCATTCCCCACCATCCAGCGAATGTGGCTAGCGCGATGACCAGCACCACGGGCACGAAGATGCTACTGACATGGTCAACGAGGCGCTGAATGGGCGCTTTGCCAGCCTGTGCGTTTTCCACCAGACGGATGATGCGTGCGAGCGTGGTCTCGGTCCCGACGGCCGTAGTGCGTAGCGTCAGCACGCCGTCAATGTTGATAGTGCCACCCATGACGCTGTCTCCCGGCGCCTTGGCGCTAGGCAGGCTCTCGCCCGTGACCAAGGCGGCGTCGAGATGGCTCTGTCCCTCGGTAATGACGCCATCCACCGGTACTCGGTCGCCCGGCAAGAGCAGTACCAAGTCGCCTACCCGTACTGCTTCCACGGGTACTTCGGTTGGTGTGCCGTTTTGCAGCACTCTGGCGGTCGATGGCCGCAGGGAATGCAGGGCGCGAATGGCCGCAGTGGTTTGGTGTTTGGCGCGTTGCTCCAGCCACTTGCCGAGCAGGACCAGCGTGATGACTGCAGCCGAGGCTTCGAAGTACAGGTGCTGGCCTGCGGCGATAGCGCCCAGAGCGTGGGCGGGTGTGTGATTCGCGACTGCAGGGCGCAGCCACAGGTAGACCGAGAGCCCATAGGCCGCCGACGTGCCGAGCGCTACCAGCAGGTCCATGTTGCCGGTACGCGCGCGCAGTGCGTACCAGCCGGCACGGTAAAACCGCGCGCCCAGCCAGAACTGCACCGGGGTAGCCAAAGCCCACTGCCAACTGGCAGGCAGCATCCAATGCACGCCGAAGACTGAAACCAGCATCGGCATGACGAGCGGCAACGTCAGGGCGATGGCCAGCGCCACCGGCCACCACTCCGGGAAATGGAAGGGGGCGGCCACCGGTGGTGACGAGTGGCTGGGCTCGAGGCTTGCTGCTAGCCGGGAATCTTCGGTAACGGCTGCGGGGTTCGTGGCGTCGTTAAGCGCATGGGCCCCGTAGCCGGCTTGCGTCACCGCTGCCAGCAAGGCCGCTTGCATGCCCGTCGCGCCAACGGCCTGAGTGTCCCTAGAGGCAGCGGCGGGGGCATTGGCCGTGCTCTCGACTTCAACGCTCGCCTGCTCGGTGGCGAAGTTCACTCTGGCGCTCACTACACCAGGCGCTGCCAACAGCGCGCGTTCCACTCTTGCCACGCAAGACCCGCAGGTCATGCCGGTGATCTGCAATTGGAAGTGGGTCGTGGCGCTAGTCGAGGCCTGTTTCATGACAGAGCCAGCATACGCCTCGCGGGACGCGTTGCACTGTGGGTTGAGCCCGGGTTGGTGTGCCCCGGTTGGCAGTAACCGTCGACCAGAACGCTAGCAGGCCACCAGTCCGCCGTCGGCGGTGAGCGCCGTACCCACCAGAAAACTGGCGGCGTCGGAAGCCAGAAAGAGGGCGGCCTGCGCAATCTCTGCGGGGGTAGCGAGGCGCCCAATGGGGTGCAGTTTGGCCATGGCGGCCATCACCGGGGCACCGGCTGCTTGCACCATCGGGGTGTCCACGCCGCCCGGGCAAATGGCATTCACCCGGATGTTGTGGCGGATGAGATCCAGCGCTGCGGCCTTGGTGAGCCCCACCACGCCATGCTTGCTGGCGACATACCCCGGCATCTGCGGTGCGGCGACGAGCCCGGCGACCGAGGCGGTATTCACGATGACACCGCCACCGGCAGCGCGCAGAGCAGGAACTTCCGCGCGCATACAGTAGTAGACGCCCGACAGGTTCACATCGATGACGCGGCGCCAGTCGTCGAAGGAGCCGTCTTCGAACTCCGGGCATAGCGGCGTGCCCATGCCGGCATTGTTGAAAGCGATATCCAACCCGCCAAAGGCGGCTACCGCCGTGGCGACCATGGCGGCGCACTGGGCGGGGTCCGCTACATTGACCATGCAGGCGATGGCATTGGCACCACTGGCGCGTAGGGCGATGGCTGCTGCCTCTGCGCCGGTGAGATTGCGGTCGGCCAGCAGTACGCTGGCACCCTCGGCGGCGAAGGCCTGCGCTGTGGCTAAACCGATACCGCTGGCGGCCCCTGTGACTAGGACGCGTTTGCCAATGAAGCGCATGGAGTATTCCTTCGGTACCGGAAGAATGCAGAGTCCACCGTGAGTATAGGGCCGCTCGCCGACCCGGAACGACTTGTAGCGCATCGGCAGTCTACAATCCGGTGCATGACTACCTGGAAACGTCGAATATTGGCGGGCGTGGCTGCCGCCGTGGTGCTGGTTCCTGCTGGTTGGCTGGCCATCGACTATGTCCGGCAACCGGCCGAAGTGGACCGTGCGCCTTTGGTTGCTGCGGCGGCACAGTTTCAGGTGCGTATCCGGCGCGATGAATGGGGCGTGCCTCATATTCGTGGCCAGCGCAACGTAGACGCAGCGTTTGGCATTGCCTATGCGCATGCGGAAGACGACTACCCGACTATTCAGCA